>CAZMOR010000335.1:0-16180 GCA_964567795.1 uncultured Verrucomicrobiota bacterium | reverse complement strand
GGGCCGGTGCCGGTCAGCGCGGAACAGGTCCTGGCGCAGATCAGTGCCCGGGTCGGGCAGGAACTGGACCGCGGCGCGCTGTCGGACGACATCCGCGCGCTGCAGAAATCGGGAGCCTATTCCTACGCGGAGGTCCGGCTGGACCGCGCGGCGGATGATGGCGTCATCCTGGTCTTTCTGGTGAAGGGCAAGCCGCGGATCCGCACGTTGACGGTGACCGGGGCGGACTACATCGGCAACAAGAAGGTCAAGAACCTGATGGAGATCGGTTCCGGCGACCGCGCGGACGAGGCGACGCTGGGCCAGAAATCCCAGAAGGTCCGCGACCACTATCGCAAGGAATACTTTCCCGACGCCAAGCTGGCCTGGACGTTCCGGCCGGCGGCGGAGGATCCCGACCTGGCCGACGTGGACATCACGGTGACGGAAGGCAAGCGCGCCGTCGTCCGGAAGATCCGGTTCGTGGGCAACAAGCATGTGTCCGCCCGGGAACTCCGGAAAGTGATGACCCAGAAGCAGGCGAACTGGCTATCGTGGATCACCAGCGACGGCATGTACGATCCGGGCATCCTGATGTCCGACCGCGAACTGGTCCGCAAGGTGTTCATGGACAAGGGCTATCTCGGGGCCGTGGTCGGCGAACCCGTGATTGCCTATGTCAGCCGCAAAAAAATCGACATTACGTTCCAGGTGACGGAAGGTCCCGTCTATAAAATGGGGGTCTGGCGGCTGGGCGGCCTGTCGCTGTTTCCGACGAACGACGTGGCGCGCGGCGTGTCCGTTTCCACGGGGGCGGTGGCCTCGCTGGCGGGCATCACCCGCAGCGCGCAGAACATCCGCGATTACTACGGCTCGCGCGGCTACATCAAGACGGAAGTGAATCCGCGCATCGAACTGGATACCAACCGGGCGGTGGCGGCGGTGGCCTACCAGGTGCGCGAAGGCACCCTGGCCTACATCCAGAACATCGAGATCCGCGGCAATGCCCAGACCAAGGACAAGGTGATCCGCCGGGAAATCGGCGTGGCCCCGGGCGAAATCTACAACGAAGTCAAAGTGCGCTCGAGCGAGAAGCGGCTGCAAAACCTGAACTACTTCTCCTTCGTGAATTCGTATCCCGAAGACACGGTGGTCTCGAACCGGTTCAACCTGATCTTCGACCTGGAGGAGCAGCGCACGGGCCAGTTCATGATCGGCGCGGGCATCTCCAGCGTGGATGACATCATCGGCTACGTGGAACTGACGCAGGGCAACTTCGACCTGCTGGGCTGGCCGCATTTCACGGGCGGCGGCCAGAAGCTGCGCCTGCGCGCGCAGGCGGGCAGTTCGCGCACCGACCTGGAAATGTCCTTGATCGAACCGTGGTTCCTGAACCGGCGGCTGTCGCTGGGGCTGGACCTGTTCCGGCACGATGCCCGCTACCTGAGCGACGAGTACGACCAGATCACGACCGGCGGTTCGCTCACGCTGGGCAAGCCGCTGTTCACCTTCAACCGCATCAACTGGATCTACGGTCTTGAGAACATCGACATCCGCAACGTGTCGACCAACGCCAGCGAACTGATCCAGGAAGAGGGCGGTGGCCGGTTGAAGAGCTATGGCACGATGGAAGTCATCCGCGACACGCGCGATAGCACGTTTGTGGCCACCCGCGGGTTCCGCGGTTCGGCCTCGGCGACGCTGGCGGGCGGACCGTTCGGCGCCGACGAGGATACGTATCAGTTCCAGCTCCGCGCCTCGCAATTCATTCCACTCTGGTTTGACCATGTGCTCAACCTGCGCGGCTGGACTTCCATGATCCAGGAGTACGGCGATTCGGACCGGGTGCCGATCTTCGACCGGCTCTTTGCGGGCGGTCCCCGGACGGTGCGCGCCTTCAAGTACCGCAAGGTGGGGCCGAAAGACGATGACAAGGAACCGCTGGGCGGCCGGTCCGTGGCGACGGCCTCGGTCGAATACACCCTGCCGGTGGTCGAGAAGATCCGGCTGGCCTTCTTCTATGATGCCGGCATTGTCTGGCAGGATATTTTCGAAAAAGACCTGGATCCCGAAGACCTGGCCGTGGGCGACGGCGTATTCTGCGACGGCTATGGCCTGGGGGTGCGCTTCGACTTCCCGGGCTTCCCGATCCAGCTCGACTATGCCTGGCCGATCAACACCGACGACATGCTCGGCAACGGCGGCCGTTTCAGCTTCATGATCGGCTACACCTACTAGGCCGGCGCTCCGGCCTCCGGGTGCGGGGGCTCGCGGCTCATCGCCTCTGCCGGTTTTCAATATTGTGGACAACTTGCGAACAAGCGGGACTGCCGCGGCGTGACCGCGCTGCAAGTCACGGGTCACTGAACCATTTTTCCTCTTCGGTCGTTTATCCGGAAAACGACACATGGCGGTTGCGTTTCGCACAAGCCAAAGGAGGAAGTACATGCGCGGGATGATGAGAGTTATCTTGAGGGGGGCGGTCGCATGCGTGGTCGGTGCCGGCTCGGGCTATGGCCAAAACCAGAACAACCCGGCCGCCGCCGACAGCGCCGCGTTGCCGGAAATCGTGGTGACCGCCACGCGCATGGAAACCGATTCCGAGAAGGTGCCGCAAAGCGTAGCGGTGGCGACATCGGCGGAAATCCGGGAGCGGCATCCAACGCAGCCGGTCGAGGCGGTGCGCGATGAGCCCGGGGTATGGATCCAGAAAACCGGTGCGGGGGGCGGCACCCCGGTGGTGCGCGGCATGATGGGCAACACGGTGCTGTATCTCGTGGACGGCATCCGGATCAACAACGGCCGGCTTTTCAGCGGGCCCAACGCGTTTTTCAATCAAGTGGATGTCGGCTCGATCGACCGCATCGAAATCCTAAAGGGCCCCGGCTCGGTGCAGTACGGCAGCGATGCCATGGGCGGCGTCATTAACATGCTGACCCCGGCCCTGGACGGTGAATTTCCGGAGGCGGCCGAATGGCGCGGCCGGGTATCCGGGCAGTACAGCTCGGCGGACAAGGGGCTTCTTGGACATGGCGAAGCCTATTATGGGGATCGCAAGGTTCAGGGCATGGCGGGCGCCACATATTTCACGGCCGACGATTACCGGACCGGCGGGGGAGGGACACTGGACCAGACTTCGCTGGACAGCTACGGTGGTTTCGGCAAAGCCCGCGTCAAGCTGGGAGAAGGGCATGTTTTGACCCTGGGCTGCCTGACAGATGTGCGGGAGGATGTGGAACGCTATGATCAGTCCAAGCGCAATTCCAACAGCGGTCTGCCGCGCTTTTTCACTCCCCGCGAAGAGCGGACGCTGGTTTATCTCAAGGACACCCTGGATCACGACACCGGCGGAATCTCGCATTTGGAGCCCTATCTCTACTATCAGAACTACCAGTCGAAATCCGACCTCAATTCGGAGAAGGACGCCACGACCTTTCAGCGCGACACTACTCGCCAGGACCAGGATATGTACGGCCTGGGCGTCTCCGCCGTCAGTCCGCTGCTCGAATCTCTGAACCTGGCCTATGGGGCGGACTACCGATACGAGGATTTCATGGAGGACAAGGATCGCTACACCTGGTCGCCGGGCGGTCCGGAGACGTGGTCGGCCCCGAAAGGCCTGACGCCGGATGGCACCTATGATGTTGCCGATGCGTTTGCCATGCTCGACTGGACACCGATCGAGCGTCTCCGGTTGACGGCGGGCGCCCGCTTTGAAAGCTCCCATTTGGACTCCGATCCGTCCGCCCAGGACGCCACGGCGGGATTCACGATGGACGACCTCAACCTGGACGAACGCTGGAACTACGCGACATACAGCCTGGGGGGCATCTACTGGCTTACGGAGAATCTGGCGTTGAGTTCGCAAGGGGCGACCGGCTACCGGGCGCCGACCTATTCCGATGTCCTCAGCTTCGGCCCCTTCACCTATGGCGTGAACGTGCCCAGTCCCGACGTGGATCCCGAAAAGTGCACAACCTGGGAGGCGGGGCCGCGGTTCGAGTCCGAGGCGCTTTCGGCCTCGCTCACCTATTTCTACACCTGGCTGGACGACATGATCGACAGTGCCCCGGCCGAGGGCTATACCGACATCAACGGCAACGGCGTTGAAGACGCGGGCGAGGCCAACTACGCCAAGGACAATTACGGGACAGGCTACATCCAGGGCGTGGAATCGGCCGCAGAGTGGCGGTTTGCCGGGGATTGGGCGCTGTTCGGGACGGCGGCCTGGACCGAGGGGTACGACGACGAACAGGATGACCATCTGCGGTTCATTCCGCCGCTGAATGGCACCGCCGGCGTGCGCTGGCATGCAACGGACCGGTTGACGCTTTCAACGTTTGCCCGCATGGCCGCGGCGCAGGACAAGGTCTCCGAAGACGACAAGAGCGATCCGGCGCGCGCCACGGATCCGGCCAAGACATTTCCCGCGGCCGGCAATCCGCCGCTGCGGCCGGATTATTCGATTCCGGGCTTCGTGACCTATCACGCCCGCGCCGATTTCACGGTCAAGAAGGGGCTGCGCGTATTTCTCGCCGGGGACAATCTTTCCGACACGCACTATCGCGAGGCGTTCAGCCGTCAGGATGCGCCCGGCATCAATATGAGCCTTGGCGCGGAGTGGAGTTTCTAACATGTTTCGCAGCCACTGGCTGCAGGCGGTTGTTGGCGTCGTCGCGCTGTTTCTGGGCGCGGCGGCGCCGGCCGCCGATCCGGTCCCGGCCACCGGCTGCCTTCGGTTGGGCTTCGTGGGCCTGCACGGGGGCATATTTGAGGCGCTGCAGGAATACGCTCCGGCGTTGAATCTGCAACTGGCCTATTTCACGGATGAGGAGATCCGGCGCGAGGGATTCAGTTTCCAGAATGTCGATGTGGTATTTCTCCAGCATCTGCGGGCGGAGGACAAAGACCGGTATGTCGACCTGCTGACCCGCGCCAAGGCGGACAATTCCCGGTTTGCGGCGCTGACCTGTTCGCCACTGCCGGGAGCGTTGTTGCCGGATCTGGTGCAGAACGGGACGATCACGGAGGACCCGGAAATCCACCGCTACTACGGGTCCACAAAAGAAAACCTGCGGCGCATGCTGAACTATGCGGCCATCCGGTACGGGGGGCGGGTCGGCACCATCGAACCCCCGGTGGATGAACCGCCTTTGCTGGTTTTCCATCCGGACCATCCGGAAGGCTTTCCGGACATTCCGAGCTTCTTGGAATGGGCGGCGGCGCGGCCGGGGAAAACCGTTCCGCAGGGGCGCGTGCTGGTGGTGGCCCATCCGCTGCACCTCGCGTTCCAGCAGTCCAAGGTTGTTGAAGCGTTGATCCGCGAATGTGAACGCCGGGGGTTTCTGGCGGTGGGCATTACGGACGGCACGCCAGGCTGGGAGGAGCGGGAGCAGGCGTTTGCGCCCGACGTGGTTGTGCATACCTGCCACGGGAGCGAGCAGGCCGAGACGCGCGGGCGCGTGGATGCGCCGCACTTTTCATCGTTGTACACGAAAGCTTCCGCCACGGAGTCGTATTTATCGGATCCGGCTTCAGGCCTGGCGCCGGGGGAACTGCAGCACCAGATCATTTCGCAAGAACTCATGGGCACCACCGAACCGCTCTTTGTCGCGGCCACGCCACGGGGAGGCGGCAGCGAAGAAGCCGTCCTGCCCGTGCCGGAACGGGTGGAACACTTGGGCGCGCGCGTGGCGGCGATGATTCGGCTCCGGCAGACACCGGCAGCGCAAAAGAAGGTGGCGATTGTCTATTACGACCGTTCCATGGGCAAGAGCGAGTTGATGCGCGGCACCGCGTCAGGGATGTTTCTAAACGCGCCGCGCAGCCTGCTGCGCGTCTTGCAACGCCTGGGCGAAGAAGGCTATGCGCTGACCCGTTCGCCCGCGACCGAAGACGAGCTTTTAGAGCAGATGAAAGATCATGGCCGGCAGGTGGGCGTATGGGCGCCTGAGGTGCTGAACCAATTGGCGGCCAGCGGCAAGGCCGTGCTGATACCGGCCGAAACTTATCGCGAGTGGTTTGAAACCAAGGTGCCCGAAGCCCAACGCGAGCAGGTGATCCGGCAGTGGGGCCCGCCGCCAGGCAAATTCATGGTCTGGAACAAGGATGGACGGGATTTTATCGTGATCCCGCGCGTGGATCTCGGCAATGTCATCCTGCTGCCGCAGCCGCTGCGCGGCGAAGCCCAGACGGCATCCGCGCTCAATGTGCAGACGCATGACAAGCTCACGCCGCCGCCACACAACTACCTGGCGACCTATTTCTGGCTACAGGAAGGCTTCCGGGCCGATGCGGTGGTGCACTTCGGCACCCATGGTTCCGAATTCCTCCTGCCGGGCAAACCCGAAGCGCCGGCGGCTGGGGATTGGGGCGACATTGTCATCGGCGCCATGCCGAACATCGGATTGTGGATTGTCAACAATGTGGGCGAATCCACGCCGCTCCGGCGGCGCAGCTACGCGACGATCATTGACCACTTGACGCCGCCCCTGGTGGAGGCGGAGTTGTCCGACGAACTTAAAAACCTGCAGGCCGACATTCAAAAGTGGGAAACGCTGGAGGAAGGTGCGTTGCGGGGCAAGTTCTTGGAGGCCATCCAGCGCCAGGTGCGGGATCAACGGCTCGACCAGGATTTGCATCTGAACCTGGACGGCAACCGCCTCCTGACAACCGATGACATGGCGCAAGTGACCCGGTACCTGGAAACCATTGCCAACGAAATGACGCCTGTCAGCCTGCATATCCTGGGCGAAGTGCCGCCGCGCGACCTGTTGGTGCCCTATCTGGTGCGCTGCGCCGGCAAGGATTTTCTCAATTCCTACCGGACTTTGCTGCCGGCACCGGCCGCGGCGCAGCCGTTGACGGAAACTGAAGTTCGCCGGAAGGCGGAAGAGGCGCTGGAATCGGTTCTCTTCCGGCAATTGACGCCAGCGGAGGCCCTGCAGGCCCAGGGCGGTGCGGCGACTCCGGTGCTGCCGAAATCCGTGCAGGACGGGTTCGACCAGATGGTGCAAATGTATGCCGATTTCCAGAAAACGGGGCAGGAACTGGACAATCTCATGCGGGCACTGGCGGGACGGTTCGTGCCGCCCGGCCCGGCCAACAGCCCGGACCGGAATCCCGGTTCGATTCCCACCGGGCGGGACATGTTCGTGGTGAATCCGGAGGAAATCCCCACGCCGCAGTCATGGGCGATTGGCACGCGCCTGCTGGATGAATTGCTACAGGCCCAGCGGGAGCGGAAGGGCCGCTATCCCAACAAGATCGCCTTCAGCCTGAATTCGTTTTCCTCCTACCGCGACTATGGGGTCATCGAATCCCAGATCTTCTACCTCCTGGGCGTGCGGCCGGTTTGGGACGCAAAGCGGCTGGTGGAGGATGTCGAACTGATTCCGGCCGCCGAACTGGGCCGGCCGCGCATCGACGTGTTTTTGTCCGCACGCAGCTACTACCGCGACCAGTTGCCGACCCGCATGCACCTGATCGACAAGGCAATCCGGATGGTTGCGGATCTCGACGAACCGGACAACTACGTGCGCGATAATTCCCGCCGGGTGGAGGCGGAACTGGCGCAGCGGGGCCTGGATCCGGCGCGAGCCCGGCGGCTGGCCCGCGCCCGCATGTATGGCTCGCCGCCGGGGCAGAACGGATCCGCCTGGTATTACTACCTGGCGGAGAAAACCGGCGAATGGAACGACCGTGCGGACTTGATGCGGACTTATCTGGAGCAGAGCCAGTATGTCTATACGGAAGGCTGCTGGGGCGAAAACGCGCCCGAGGCCTATGAGCGCAACATCCAGGGCGCGGAAATGGTCATTCGCAGCTGGGCCGACACCGTTTCCAGTCCGCTGGCCAACAAATACACCTGGTACATCGACGGCAGCCTGGCGCAGGCCATCCAGCACCTGACGGGGAAGGCGCCGGAATTCTATCTGGCCGACGTGCGCGATGCAGGGCAGGTGCGGATGGTGCGGGCCGAGGACGCCCTGGCGGCGGATTTCCACGTGCGGCTGTTCAACCGCAAGTGGATCGAAGGCATGATGCAGGAGGGCTATGCCGGTGCGGACCAGGTGGCGGTTCATGTCTCGAACATGCTCGGCTGGGAGATCATGCGCGAAGGCAGCGTCTCCGCCGACAACTGGCAGGAAGTGGTGAATGTCTATGTGCGCGACAGCAAAAACCTGCATATTCGCGAATGGTTCGACCGGGAGAATCCCCAGGCGTTTCAAGGGATGACCCAGATTCTGCTGGAAACCGTGCGCAAGGGCTATTGGACACCCGCCGCCGCCACGGTACGCGAAATTGCCGAAGCGCATGTGCAGTCGGTCATCCGGTACGGATCGAACGGAGGCATCCGCGGGGGCGGGAATGCGGCCTTCCAGAAATTCATCCAGGATGCATTGAACGTACCCGGCGACGCTCCGGCGCAAGCGTTGCTTGCGAATTACAACGCCGCGCGAAAGGCGTCCACCCCGGCGCCGGAAAAACCGGCGCCCGCCACTCCGCCGGCCCCGGCGGTTGAAACCGTCACGGGCGAAAAACTCGCACCGGTCCCGGCCGCTGGATGCGGCCGGCGCATGTTGCCGTGGGCATTGGCGGGCATCGTTGTCCTGGTCCTGGCGGGGTACGGTTTCATCCGCCGGAAGGGAGCGATTCAATGAACGGACTGATCGAACTGCTCTTCACCATCTGCAACGTCCTGTTGCTCCCGGTGATCCTGGTACTGCTGGCGTTTCTGGGCTGGACGGTGGTGTTGCTGGGCGGATTTTTGCGTGAGAGCCTGGCGCGGCGGGCCACGCGGAAAATTCTGGATCACTGCCTGGCCGCGGCCAAGCGGGGCGAAACACCGAACCCCCTATGGACGATGCTGGGCTCGATCCGCTCCGGCTTGCCGGCCGGATTCTTCGCGCGGACCGGTCCGGATGCGGCCGAACCGGCCATTCTGGCCCATGCGCTCGCCGAGCTTGAGCACGGCATTACGGACGGCATGGCGCGCCTTTCGCTGCTGACACGCGTTGGGCCGATGCTCGGCCTAATGGGCACCCTGATTCCACTGGGACCGGCCCTGGCCGGACTGGCCGCCGGCAACCTGCCCGCCATGGCGCAAAACCTGGTGGTGGCTTTCACGACCACGGTGATCGGCGTGCTGATCGGCGCGCTGGCCTACGCGATGGGGCTGGTGCGGCGCACCTGGTACGCCCGGGACTTGTGCGACCTGGAATTCATCTGCCAGCGGTTGGCCCAGAAAGCGGCTGGGTCATGAATCGCAAGCCGCGACGTTGGGAGGCCATCAGCGAAGACGATCCCGGAGCGGGATTGTTGAACCTGCTGGATGTCTGGGTGGCCTTTTCCGTGGCGCTGCTGCTGGCGTTGTTCGGCTATCTCCAGAACACCCGGAACCCCACGGAGTCGACGGCCTCCGCCCCGGACCGGATTCCCGTGGCTGCCCTGCAGAAGGTTTTGAAGATGCCGCATTTCCGGCCCGTGCCTGATTCGGCTGCCGGGGAAGGCAAGCGGTTGGGGGTGGCGTATCAACTTTCTTCCGGCGATGTCGTGTATGTGCCTGAGACGGATGGCGGGAAGCCCTGAATGGCATGACGTGATTCAGCGCGCGAAGGCGCCGAATTCAGCGGCCCAGTCGGATTGGGCCGCAAAGGGGGCGAGGCCGGATTTCAGGGCTTCCAGGAAAGCCGGGGAAGCCTCGGGCACGTCCAGGAAGCCGCCGATGGGCGCGCTGTCCTCCTGCGCCGTGCGCCAGAGGACCAGCCGGACGGGCGCGCCGGCCAGGGTGCCCAGTTGAAACGGGGTTTCGATGATCATGGCCGGCAGGGTGAAATGCGCCGTGGCGCGGGTGACGGCCACGAGATTGGTGCGGGCGCCGGGTGCCACGCCGGCCTCGGTGCGGAGGGTTTTCCAGGCGCCGTTGTGCGCCAGGTGCCGCCGGATGAGCGTGCCGGTTTCACCGGGGGCCAGCTGGTCGGGCAGCATGTCGCCGCGCCAATAAAGCAGGCCGTTGCGCTTCTGGATCCGGCCATCGGCTGTATCGAGCGGCAGGATCACCTGCGGCGGAAGGGGGTGCGAGTCGGAGACGAAATCCAGGCCGGCGGAGGCGGCGGCCGCCGCCGCCTGCTGTTCCGCCCGGGTGAAGATGTCCGCACCGGAGAGCGAGGCGGGCTCCAGGGGAAACTGCGCCGCGCGCGCCGCCACGAAGCTGGCGGACAGGAGCAGGAGAAACATGGGAAGCCGGAAACGGACCATGGAGAATCAGTTGAGGTCGTGGTGGCGGGAGAGATGCAGGAACTCGTTGCGGGTGGCGACGGAGTCATGGAAGCTGCCGAGCATGGCGGACGTCACCATGCGGGAGTTTTGCTTTTCCACCCCGCGCATCATCATGCACAGGTGCTGGGCCTCGATGATGACGCCGACGCCTTCGGGCTGGAGGGCGTCCATGAGGGTGCGGGCGATCTGGTTGGTCAGGCGTTCCTGCACCTGCAGGCGCCGGGCGAACAGGTCCGCGAGGCGGGCGATCTTGCTGACGCCGATGATCTTGCCGCGCGGAATGTAGCCGACGTGGCAGACGCCGAAGAACGGCAGCAGGTGGTGTTCGCAGAGGGAATAGATTTCGATGTCGCGGACGATGACCATGTGGTTGGCCTCGACCTCGAATACGGCGGAGCGCAGCAGGGCGGCGGGATCCTGCTGATAGCCGCGAACGAGATAGGACCACGCGGCCGCGGCCCGCTTGGGCGTGGCCTTGAGGCCCTCGCGCTCGGGGTCTTCCCCCATGCGGACGAGCATTTTGTGAAACAGTTCTTGCATGGGCCGGATTTAGCCACAAGCGGCCGGAGGCCGCAACAAAAGAAGCGGCGGCGGGTCAGTGCGGCGCGGCGGGTTTCTGCAGCAGCGCGCGCGCGTAGTTCTGCAGGACCTGCTGGATCTGCTGGATGAAGGGGCCGGGGCCGCCGGGTTCATAAAACACCTGGCCGATCAGCATGCCGTCGGAGTTGAAGACCAGCACGGTCGGAAAGGTTTCCACCCGGAACTGCTCCCGGATGCGGGCATTCTGGCGCTGCAGCGCTTCCGGCTGAGGCGTGTACTGGGGAAAATCCGCCCGGAAGGTCACCAGGTGCCGGTCGGCGTATTCCTGGAAGGCTTTCTGCGACAGGACTTCGGCATCGAGCAGCTTGCACACGTAGCACCAGTCGGAGCCGCTGAAATAGACCAGGAGCGGGCGGTGGCTGGACTTGGCCGCCTGGATGGCGGCCGGCAGCTCCGTCTGCCACTCGAATTCGCCGTGGCTGGAGGGCAGGCCGACGGCGAAGGCCAGCGCCAGAAACAACCATGGAACAATCTTTTTCATCCGTTTTCCTGTAACAAGGATAGCAAACATAGCACGGGAACGGGGGTTTCGCAAACGGGACTTGGCGGGGGTGCGGGCGCTGGGGTAGCATGCCCCTCATGTTTGCGTGGATTCTGCACAGACTGGCGAAACTGGTGGCGCGCCTGCCCTGGGGCGCGGCGAACGCCCTGGCCCGGCATTGGGGCTGGGTGCTGGCGCATGTCGTCCGTCTGCGCCGGGCGCACGTGCTGGCGGCGCTGGCGCGGGGTTTCCCGGAAAAGACGCCGGCGGAATGCCGGGCGATATACGCCGCGGTGTGCCGCCAGCAGGCCCTCAACGCCATGGAACTGCTGCGCTACGTCGGCGGCCGCCAGGCGGAATTGCAAGCCCATCTGGATGTTTGCGGCATGGAGAATGTGAAGACGGGCCTGGCGCGCGGCAACGGCGTGCTGGTGCTGATCGCCCATTTCGGCAACTACGCGCTGCTGGCGCTGCAAGTGCCGCGGCTGTTCGGGTATCCGCTGTCCGTGATCGCCAAGCCGCTGCGGAATCGCACGCTGAACGAAATCTGGTGGGAGCTCCAGCGCCAGGCCGGCGTCAACGGCATCCCGGCGCGCAACGCCTACCGCGCCAGCGTGCGCGCCTTGAAGGACAATGGCATTGTCGGATTCATGCTCGACCAGAACCGGCCGGCGGCGCAGGGGGTGTTCGTGGATTTCTTCGGCCAGCCGGCGTCGACGACGCCGGGGCTGGCGGTGATGTCGGCGCAGACGGGGGCGCCGGTGCTGCCGGTGTTCATCCGCCGCACGCCGGAGGGGCGCCACCTCGTGGAGGTCCGCCCGTTGGTCGAGCCGCCGCCGGACCGCCAGCCGGAGACGATCCGGGCTTTCACCGCCGCCTGCACGCGGATCATCGAAGACGAAATCCGGCAATATCCTGAACAGTGGCTGTGGTGGCACAAGCGCTGGAAAAGCCGGCCGCCCGACGAGACGGCCACCGCCGGGAGCTGAGGCGCGCGATGCCCCGCAAACCGCCATTCTGGTTGCGCTGCCGCCAGGCGCTGGAGGCACCCTTCACCCGCCTGGGCCTGGCGGTGATTCCGCGCCTGCCGCGCGGGGCCGTGCTGGGCCTGGCGCGGGTGGTGGCCGAGATCGGCTACGTCTGCTCCGCGCAGACCCGCCGGATGGGGCTGGTCAACCTGGACCTGGCCTTCGGCGACAGCAAGACGCCGGCCGAAAAGCGCCGGATCCTGCGCGAATCCCTGCGCAATTTCGCGCTGGTGCTGCTGGACCTGCTGTGGTTTTCGCGGGATTCGGCGGCGCGGATGGATCGCTGGTTCAAGGCGGGGCCGAGCATGGTGGCTTCGCTGGCGAAGCCGGCCGCGCATGTCGGCGTGACGGGCCATTTCGGCAACTGGGAACTGACGGGCCGCTACTGGGCGTGGCGGACGGGCAAGATGATGAGCGTGGCCATGCCGCTGAAGAATCCGGCGGTGGACGTGCTGCTGCACCAGGCGCGCCAGCACGACGGCCAGATCGTGATTCCGCGCGAAGGCGCGCTGCGGAAGCTCGTGAAGTTCCTGAAGGACGGCGGCACGGTGGGGCTGCTGCTGGACCAGAACACGGCGCCGGCGGAAGGCGGCGTGTTCGTGGAATTCTTCGGCAAGCCCGTCGCCGTGTCGCCCGCCGCGGGGATGCTGGCCCCGCTGACGGGGGCGGACATTCTTTTCGGCTACGCCCTGCCGCAGCCCGACGGCACCTACCTGGGGGAAACCCCGCGGGCCATCGCGCCGGCGGAAATCGCCGCGCTGGACCGGAAAACCGCCATGATGGAATTGACGCAGCGGGTTACCGCGTTTTATGAAGAAGCCATCCGGGCGCGGCCCGAATGCTGGTTGTGGAGCTACCGGCGCTGGCGGTACATTCCGCCGGGCGTGCCCCGGGACGGATTTCCGTATTACGCCAAATAGAAAGGACAACGAACATGCTGGATTTCGCGACCTATCAAAAACAAGCCATGACGACGGCGGTCTATCCCGGACGGGGCGAAGGCAATTTCACCTATCCCGCGCTGGGGCTCGCCGGCGAAACCGGCGAGGTATGCGAGAAGCTCAAGAAGGCCATCCGCGACGACGGCGGCAAAATCTCGGAGGAGCGCCGCACGCTGCTGGCCAAGGAACTGGGCGACGTGCTGTGGTACATCGCCACGCTGTCGACGGAACTGGGGCTGGACCTCGAGGCCGTTGCCGCGCACAACCTCGCCAAGCTGGCCGCCCGCAAGGAAGCCGGCAAGATCCACGGCAGCGGGGACCTGCGCTGACATGGCCGCGCCCGCGGCAGTGGTGTTCGATTTCGACGGCGTCATCGTGGACAGCGAACGGCTGCACCACGAGACGATGGTGGAAGCCATGGCCGGGCAGGGTCCGGACACGCCGTGGGAATTCTACCGCGAGCGCCTGATGGGCCTCGACGACCGCGGAGCGTTCACCGTGCTGCTCCAGCGCGCGGGGCTGGATCCGGCGCCGGAGGAGATCCGCCGGCGGGTGGCGCACAAGGCCGCGCTGTTCGCGCAGCATGCCGCCGCCGGGCGTGTGCCGGCCTTCCCAGGCGCGGTGGACCTGATCCGCGCCTGCGCCGCGGCGGGTCCGGTGGGGCTCTGCAGCGGCGCGCTCCGCAGCGACATCGAGCCCGTGCTGGCCGCGCTGGGGATTGAAAAATGCTTTGCCGAGAAGGTGACCGCCGAAGACGTGCACCAGAGCAAGCCGGATTCCGCCTGCTACCGCCTGTGCGTGGCGAAACTGGCGGAGCGGTTTCCGCACCGCGGCCTCGCGCCCGCCGCCTGCGTGGCGATCGAAGACACGGCGGACGGCATTGCCTCCGCGCGTGGCGCGGGGATACCGGTGGTGGCGGTGGCGACGAACCTGCCCGCGGCCGCCTTGCGCCAGGCGGGCGCCGCGGCCGTGGTGGAAACCCTGGCCGGGCTGACACCCGGCCGGCTCGCCGAACTGGCCGGCCTGAAGCGCTGACGCCGGAAAGGCGGCCCCCATGCGGGGGCTCGCGGCTCATGCCCCGCCGACCGGTTTTCCACACTATGGAAAAATTACCCTGATTTTTTCCACACAATGGAAAAACTTTCGGCGGATTTTCCACACAATGGAAAAACTTTGGGCATTTTTTCCACACTGTGGAAAAAAGTTTTCCACAGTGTGGAAAAATCACGAGCCGCGATTCCCCGCATGGGGGGGGGCGGGTCGGGATTTGCGGCTTGATGGGCGGGGCCGGGGGATGGTAGTTTGCCGGGTTGAAAGGCCAGTAAATGGATAGCAAGGCTTGGACAATCGTAACGGGCGCTTCGGGGTTCATCGGCCGCAACGTGGTGGCGGAGCTGAACCGCCGCGGCGTGGAACGCATCCTGGCGGTGGACGATTTGGGGACCGACGAACGCTGGAAGAACTTGCGGGGGTTGAAGTTCGATGAAATCTGGTCCATCGCCAAGTTCCGCGAAGCGTTCCTGGGCGACCGGCTGCCGGAGACGAACGTGGTCTATCATCTCGGTGCGTGCAGCGCGACGACCGAGACCAACGCCAACTACTTGCTGGACAACAACTATCAGTACACGCGCGAGCTGTGCGAGTGGTGCCTGAAGCGTGGGACTCGTTTTGTTTATGCTTCCAGCGCAGCGACCTACGGCGATGGCGAGAAGGGCTATTCGGACGCCGACGAGGTGACGCCGACCCTGGTGCCGCTGAACATGTACGGGATGAGCAAGCACCTGTTCGACCTCTGGGCGTTGCGCAATGGGGTGCTGGGGCGCATCGCCGGACTCAAGTATTTCAACGTGTATGGGCCGGGGGAGGACCACAAAGGCGACATGCGCTCGGTGATCCACAAGGCGTTCGGCCAGATCCGGGAGGGCGGGGCGGTCAAGTTGTTCAAGTCCTACCGGACGGATTACGGGCACGGGGAACAGGTGCGCGATTTCGTCTACGTGAAGGATGCGGTCGACCTGACGCTGTTCTGCGGCGATAACCCGTCGGCCTCGGGACTGTTCAACTGCGGAACGGGGCAGGCGCGTTCGTGGAACGACCTGGCGAAGGCGGTTTTTTCCGCGATGGGACTGGAGCCGCGCATCGAGTATATCGAAATGCCGGTGACGCTCCGGAGCAAGTACCAGTATTTCACGCAGGCGGAGATGGGCAAGATCCGGGCGGCGGGCTACGCGCGGGCGTTCACCTCGCTGGAGGACGGCATCCGCGAATACGTGCAGGGCACGCTGGCGAATAGCTGAGGAGCGCGTCATGGGCAAGAATCCGTTTCCCAAAGCGCCGGTCAAGGCGGTGAAAGCGGGGGCCGTCCGTTTCGGCGGCGGGGCGCCGCTGGCGTTGATCGCGGGACCGTGCGTGATCGAGAGCCGCGAGATGGCGTTCGATCTGGCGGCGCGTCTGGTCGCGCTGGCGAAGAAGGAAAACGTTCCGCTCGTGTTCAAGGCGTCGTACGACAAGGCCAACCGCACGAGCATCCGCGCGTTCCGCGGGCCGGGGCTGGCGAAGGGGCTGGAGATCCTGGCGGGCATCAAGGAGAAATTCGGCGTGCCGATCCTGGTGGACGTTCACCAGGTTTCCGAGGTGAAGCCCGCGGCGGAAGTGGCCGACGTTTTGCAGTTGCCGGCGTTCTTGTGCCGCCAGACGGATCTGGTGACGGCCCTGGGCGAGAGCGGCCGGGTGGTGAACGTGAAAAAAGGGCAGTTTCTGGCGCCGTGGGACGTGCGGCACGTGATCGAAAAGGTCGAAAGCACCGGCAACCGGCGGATCCTGTTGACGGAACGCGGCGCGAGCTTCGGCTACAACAATCTGGTGGCGGA
>CAZMOR010000334.1:0-3264 GCA_964567795.1 uncultured Verrucomicrobiota bacterium | reverse complement strand
GCGTTGACGTTGCAGACCAGCCCGCCCTTTTCGGCCTTGTAGAAGCCGCCGGAGAGCGAATTGTAGCTGGCGAACGAGATTTCATACCACCAGTCGTGCCCGCCCGTCACATCGAGGTGGGCCGTGGCCGGCGGCGTCTCGCTGGTCACCGTGCCGGTGAACGAGCCGCTGTAGGTCGGATCGGTGAACGTGAACGTGCCCGACAGGGTCGTGCCGCTCTGGCTCATTTCAAACGTCAGCCCGCGGCCGCAGACGTTGCCCGTCCACGTGCCCGCGTAGGTGCCGGTGACCACCGTGCCGCCGCCACCGCCGTTGTCATCATCGTTGTCGTCGCTTTCGCAACCGATCGCGATTCCCAGCGCCGCCACCGCCGCCAATAACGCCAGCCATTTCACTTTCGACATGCTGCCTCCCGTCGGATTGTTTTCTTGAAACTGCTACTTCGTGGCCGTGACGTTGCAGACCGGCCCGGGGTTGTAGAACGTCCCGCCCAGCGCATTGTAGCTGGTGAAGGTGATCTCGAACTTGCGGCCGCCGAAACCGGTCAGCGTGGCCGTGGCCGGGGGCTCCAGGCTGGAGACCGTGCCGCTGCCGATGGGTTCATGGAAGTCCTCGTTGTCGCCCACGCCGCTGAGCGTGTAGTCGCCGGTCAGGGAGGTCCCGTTCTGCGTCAGGTTCAGCGTGAGGTCGCGGCCGCAGACCTTGCCGGTCCAGGTGCCGCCGTAGGTTCCCGACGGCCCGCTGTCTTCGTCGTCGCCGCTGTCGCAGCCAAATGCCAGCCCCAGCGCCGCCGCCACCGCCATCACCGCCAGCCATTTCATCTTGGACATGGGAGCCTCCTTTTCGATGAAAGGGATGCATAAGAAGCACCGCCTCCACTTCGCTTTCTTAACATGGAATAAAGGGGTGAGGCAATGCGTTTTGCGCCCGAAAAGACATTTTGCATGCGGCGGCGGGGACATGCTAGGCTATCCGCATGAGTATGAGCTATTTCGCGTGGTATATCGTTCTGCTGGCGGCCGGCCTGCTGCTGATCGTCGGCGAAGTCTTCCTGCCCGGGGGCGCGGCAGGCGTCCTGGGCGGCGTGGCCCTGCTGGGGGCCATGGCGGTCGGCCTGGTGTTCTTCCCGGCGCCGTGGGGCTTCCTCTCGGCCGTGGCGATCGTGGTGTTCGGCGGCATCGCCCTCCTGCTGTGGATCCAGCTTTTCCCGCGCAGCCGCGTCGGCAAGCGCATTGCCTTGAACACCGACGGCGCCTCCTTCAAGGCCGCCGCGCCGTCGGCCGAGCTCGTCGGCGCCGCCGGCGAGACGGTCACGGCCCTGCGCCCGGCCGGCATCGCCCTCATCAACAGCAAGCGCTATGACGTGATCGCCGAAGGCGGCGAATGGATCACCGCCGGCGCCGCGATCCGCGTCAGCGCCGTGCGCGACGGCCAGCTCCTGGTCCGGAATGCGAGTCTGACGCCATGACGCGCCGCCTGCCCCTGCTGGCTTTGTTGGCGTGCCTGCTGCCGGCCACCGCGCCGGCCTATCAATGGCGCATGGGCGACACCACGAACCAGCTGGTCCTCGCGGCCGGCGACCGGCTCGCCGAAGAAACCGTCTGGGCCGCGAATTCCGTGGATATCCAGGGCGAGGCCGAGCGCGATCTCTGGCTGTTGTCCCCGGCGCTGGTCCGCTTCGACGGCAAGGCCAACGGCGATCTGCGCCTTTTCGCCAATTCCGCCGTCCTCAACGGCGCGGCGCAGCAAAACGTATTCGCCTATGCCAAGGGGCTTCAGTTCACCACGAATTCCTCCGTCGGCGGGGAACTGGCGGCCTTCGGGGCCTCCATCATCTGCGAAGGCACCGTGGCCAGCGATGCCTGGATCTTCGCGCAGTCCGCCACCCTCGGCGGCCACTGGGGCGGCAACGTGCACATCTATGCCGATGAAATCCGCCTGGCGCCGGGAACGACCATCGCCGGCGATGTCATCTATTCCGCCGCTCGGCCGCTGACCTACGACAACAGCGTTTCCATCGGCGGCACGGTGACGGAACGCAAGGGCCAGTTGCCCGAAGCCAATGCCCTCACGCCGGCCACCCTGCGGCCGCGGCTGATGCTCAACGGCTACCTGTTCCTCTCCGCGCTGCTGGTGGGCATGCCGTTCGTCGGTTTGTTCCCGCTGGCGGCGGGCGGCGCGGTGCGCAAGCTGCGCTCCGCCCCGGGACGCGCCCTGGGCGCGGGCGTGATCGCCGTCTTCACCGGCCCCTTCCTGATCCTGTTCGCCATCATGACCGTCGTCGGCATCCCGCTGGCGCTGCTGCTGGGCGCGCTCTATGTCGCGGTCCTCTACCTGTCGCACATCATCGTGGCCCTCTGGCTGGGCCACCTGCTGCTGCGCGCGCCGGGCCCGCAAACCTTCGCCCGGGTGCTGTCCGCCCTGGCACTGGGCCTGTTCCTGCTGTACTTCCTGGCCGCCATCCCCGGCTTCGCCATGTTCATCGCCGTGCCGGTGGCGCTCTTCGGCGGCGGCGCCTTCGTGCTGGGCCTCCTGCAGCGTCCCTACCTCCCCGTCCCCATCCCCCCGCCCGCCCCCCCTTCGCCGAAAACCCCCGAAAACCCGGAAAAACCTGAATAAAGGAGCCTGGCCATGACCTTCATCAACATCCTGCTGATTCTGGCGGCAATCGTCGTCATCATCCTGCTGAGCCTCGTGCTGGCCTTCCTCAAGGTCTGGGTGCGCGCCTGGATGAGCGGCGCCTACATCTCGCTCTTCAACCTGGTCGGCATGAAGCTGCGCACCGTGCCGCCCAAGCTGATCGTCGATGCCCGCATCCGCGCCGTCAAGGCCGGCCTGCCGCTCAGCACCGACCAGCTCGAGGCGCACTTCCTCGCCGGCGGCGACGTCATCAACGTCGTCCAGGCGCTCATCGCCGCCGACAAGGCCAACATCGAACTTTCCTTCCAGCGCGCGGCCGCCATCGACCTCGCCGGCCGCGATGTCTACGACGCCGTCCGCACCTCCGTGAATCCCAAGGTCATCGACTGCCCCGACCCGACCAAGGGCGCCTCGATGCTCGACGCCGTTGCGAAGGACGGCATCCGCCTGCTCGTCAAGGCCCGCGTCACCGTGCGCACCAACCTCGCCCGCCTCGTCGGCGGCGCCACCGAGGACACCATCATCGCCCGCGTCGGCCAGGGCATCGTCTCCGCCATCGGCTCCTCCCAGAGCTACAAGGACGTGCTCGAGAACCCGGACGAAATCAGCAAGAAGGTGCTCGGC
>CAZMOR010000333.1:0-4992 GCA_964567795.1 uncultured Verrucomicrobiota bacterium | reverse complement strand
TGGTGCCGTGGCCGACGCCGAAGGGCGCGTTGTCGTCGCCCAGGCGGCTGGCGGCGTTCGCGCGGTGGTTCTGCCAGTCCCAGACGCCGGTGCCGTCGCAGGCCTTCAGCGGATCGGCCCAGCCCGCGGGCGCATCCAGCGCCACGGGCAGGTTCAGGGCGCGCGCGCCCCACTTGGCTTCGACATCGCCGCGCCAGTCGTCGCCGCCGCCGTCGCCGGAGGTGGCATAGTCGGTCATCGGCTCGCTGGCGTAGGCGGCGGCGAAGACGTTGGGATAGCGCAGGGCGAAGGCAAGCGTGCCGCTGCCGCCCATGCTCTGGCCGTAGATGTAGACGCGGTTGGAGTCCACCGGCGGACCCGGCGGATCGCGCTGCAGGTCGCGGAGCATGCGCAGGACGCGCTGTTCGGTGCAGTTGGCGATGGTGTCGCCCGCGGCGATTTCGCCGCCGGCGCGGAAATCGTGGGAACGCGCGAACCCGAACCACCATGTTTCGCTTTGGTCGATGGGGTAGATCCGGTAGGTGCACCAGTCCCAGGGATCGGGGTCGCCGGTGACGGGGCCGTAGCTCCCGCCGCCCCAGCCGTGCAGGCTGAAGGTGACCGGCACGGGGTTGGTGCCGCAGTCGGGCGCGAAGACCGCGTAGTCGTAGGCATAGGCCAGCGCGTGCTGCACCGCCGGCGAATCGGGATCCAAGCCGTAATAGCCGTTGCCTGGATTGGGCGCGTGGAAGGTGGGGTTCCATTTGCGCAGATCCATGAACTGCAGGTAGAGATGCCCGCGGGTGCCGACATTTTGCGCGGTCTCCACCGGCAAGGGCTCCGCCACGCCCTCCCCCAGCGGGCCAGCCGCGTTGCCGGCGGTGAAATTCGTCCGATTCTCGGTGCCCCCGCTGTTCACGGTGGTGACAGCATAATAGGCGGTGCCGGTGGCACCGCCGGTAAAATCGTTGGTAGCCAGCGTCCACACCAGCAGGCCGGTGCCGGCCGCCAGGGGCGTGCCGCCGTTCGTGATGACCACGCGGTCGAAGTAGCGCGCCTGGAACGCGGCATCGGCGTAGCGGTTGGCGGGGAAATCGGCCGAGCCCTCCCAGACCTGGTACAGGCACGTGGCGGCCGCCAGGTTGGTGGTGGTGATCGGCTGGGTGTGGCGGTAAACCCGGTACGATTCGTTCGTCAGGTCGGCGCGCTCGCTCCAGGTCAAGAACGTCTGGCCGGAGCGATGAATGGCCCGGAAACTCGCTGGTTGGGCCGGGCCGCCCGCCGGCGGCGCGAAAGGATTGGTGGAAAACAGCACCGCTCCGGAATGGGCCGGCAGCGACAAGTTCGTCGCCGCCACGGCGGTCAAGGTGCCGCCGTAGCTGCCGGAGGAATTGACCACGCCGCCGCCGCTGGTCACGGCCCGCCACCAGGTCGCGCCCAGATTCGGAATGTTCACCGCGGAGGCGGACGGATTCACCAGCACGATGCCGTTGGTATAGTCCCGCCGGTAGACGCCCCAGGCCGCATTCCACAACGCGGTAATGCCGAGCGGCAGCGCCCCGCGCGCGCCGCCCAGGTTGATTTCATATTCCGGATAATATTCCAGCGCGACATCGCTGGTGACCAGCAGGTTCAGATAGGTCTTCGAACCTTTGACCAGCAGGTAGCTCGTGGTCGCGAACATGCGCTCCTGCGCACTGCCCTCCCCCGGATACGCCTGGCAGATCACGATCTTGTTGCTGCGCGCAAGGGTCAGCGCGCGGTCCATCTGCAACGCCCAGTCGGCGGGATCGAAGTAGTCGCCCGGCCCCCAGAACGCGAAGCCTTCGATCATGCCGCCGTGGCCGACGCCGTAGTCCATGTCCAGCCAGCCGGTGACCAGCCCGCCCAGGTTCGGCAGGAAGACGAAATCATTCGACGCCAGCGCCAAGCGCGCCGCGCGCCCGAACTGCTCCAGGGCCGGCACCCAGTTGGTGCGACACAGGTCGACATCCTCCAGCCATGGATGCGTCGGGCTGCTCTGGCCGAAGCCGTAGGCGTCGGGTGTGTAGCTGTCGGCGAAAACGCCGTCGTCCTCGGCCGCGCGGATGCGCACGAGGCAGTTGCTGATCCAATATGCCGGGAAACCGGAGACCGGCGTGCCGTTGGTGTAGCGCACGTCCATCAGATCCCAGTTCCACTGCGTCTGGTGCACGCGCTGGGTGCTCGCGTTCCGGAAGAACCAGTTGGACTGGGCGTTGACGTAGGACCAGTCGGAACCCCACGTGTCCCCGATGATGAAATTCGCCGAACCGGCGCCGACCGCCAGTTGATAGTGCAGGCACAGGAAATTGGTGTTGTAGGTCCGCAGCGCCTGGATTTCGGACCGCAGCATCTTCTGGCAGCCGGCGAAGTGCGTGGCGGCAAACCATCGCTGCGTGGCGTTCAGGCTGTTCGGCAACTGGTCGGAGAACGGCACGATCCGCAGGCTGGTGTCCGGCCAGGGGCGGGCGGCCAGGCTGCTCCACGGCAGGAGCGCAAGCAACAGAGCAACCCCCCAGCGCCGGACGGCGGGACACCCCCGCTCCCTCCGGCCGTTCGGACGCATCCGCACGGCCAACCGGTGATTATTCATGTTAGGAAGTATAGCACACCCCACCCCGGCCAGCCATTCCTTCGTTTGGCCATTCACGTTTGTTTTTCCACACAATGGAAAAACTTTGAGGAATTTTTCCACCCTGTGGAAAACTTTTTTCCACAGTGTGGAAAAACCGCGAGCCGCGAGTCCCCGCATGGGGGGACCTGGGCCGGACTTATTCAGCTACAGGGCCGGTGTGCACCTGGATTTCGCGTACGGCGGCGGGCGGCGCCAGCAGGTCCGCCGGGAAGATGAACCACAGGTAGTTCAGCTCCACGGGGCCGGATTCGAGCTCGGGCTCGAGCTCGAACCAGTTGTCCGCGTCTTCGCTGGCGAGCGTGTAGACGCCCAGCGGCGAGCCTGCGGCAAACTGCACATCCACTGCGCGGACCTGGATGGGCTCCGCATAGCCCAGGCAGAGCCACGAGCCCCAGGTTCCGCTTGCCTGCCACGCGGTTTCCAGATCGCCGTCCACCGCCGCCCAGCCGGCGCCGGGAACTTGCCGGTCCGCGGACGACAGGACGACGGCCGGCGCGAGAACTTCCGCCGCGGTGAAGCCGGCCCTGGCGGCGGGTGCCGCGGCGCCCACGCCGGACAAGACCTCGATGCCGTTGAGCTGCGGGTAGCCCGCCACGCGGGTCATTTCGATCTGCAAGCCGTTGCTGCCGGTGACCGTGACGCTGTAGGACCGGACCAGCGCCCGCAGGCTGCCGCCCGCCGCGACATACACGTCCAGGTTGGTCTCCCGCTGCACGCCCTCGAGGGACACATTGAACACGCGGGTGCCGGCCCGCGCCGCCGTGGACATTTCGTTGAAGTGCAGCCGAACCAGGTAGGTGCCGTTCGGCACCGACGTCAGGCTGTAGCGCAGCGGCGAGCCGCTGCATTCCCGCTGGTAGAGCGCCATCGGGGCGAGCGTCGCATTGGCAACTGCGGAGGTGGTCGACCAAACGCCGCCGCTCAGGCCGCCGGTGTCGGACAGCCAGCCACCGGTCAGCGCCGGACCGCCGCAGTTGACCTTGAGCGAGAACGCGGGTACGTCGTTGTCCGCTTCCGTGGCCGTCACGCTGGCGGCGGTATAGCCGGACGCCGTGCACTGGATCACGGCGGTGCCGTTGGTGGTATCGGTGTCGTTGGCCGCGGCCAGATATACGGTCTGGGTGGCGGCATAGTTCGCCGCCGAGAAAACGAGGCTGGCGCCGCTGGTCACGGTGATGTCGGTGTCGCCGCTGGCACGGACCACGGTGACGGTGATGGCGCCCTCGGGCGCGGTGTCGAGATGCACGCCGAAAGTGGCCGTGAACTCCTCCGGTACCGTCACCTGCGTGGTGCTGGTCACGATCGCCGGCGGCGGGGGGCCGGCCGACTCGATTTCGATGCCGTTGAACTGGGCGCTATCCACCGAAGCGACGCCCTGGATCTGCAAGCCTCCCGCGACAGTCACGTTTTCAAACGTCTTGACCACAGCCCGGTTCTTGCCCCCGGCTGCTTGATAGATGTCGAAGTTGGTCAATCTGGTCAGTCCCTCGATGGCAACATTGAATCTCCGCTGACCGGCGGCGCTGGCATACAACTCCGCGAAGTGCAGCCGGATCGTGTAGGTTCCATCCGGAATATCCGGGAAGCTGTAGGTCAACGTCGGGGCATAGCGCCGCGACTGGTACACGACTTGCGGAGCATTCGTCGCATTGGCGATGGCCGCTGTCGTGGTTTTGGCCGTTCCTCCCGAATACCCCGTGTCCGCCCCCCAGTTGCCTGTCGCGCCCCCGCCGCAGTTGATCCGGCGGGTGGCAAAACCGCTGCTGGCGGCGGCCTGCACCACCGTGCAGGTGCGGACAAGTCCACTCCCCGCCACCGTGATCAACCCCGTCCGGACGGCTGCCGTGCCGTTGGAGGCCACGCTGAAGATCACGGTGCCGTTGGTGGTGCCCGACGCCCCGGCGGTGATCGCCAGCCAGGGCACGTTGGTTGCCGCGGTCCACGAAACATTGGCAGCCGTGACAGCCACCTGCCGCCCGCTCAGCGCCGTCGCCGGCACGTTGGTGCTGGAGGGACTGATCGAGATCGATGGACTTGCCGCTCCCGCTTGCACGACTGTGCAGGTGCGGGCAAGACCGCTGCCCGCCACCGTGATCAAACCCGTCCGGGCGGCCGCGGCGCCGTTGGCGGCCACGCTGATGGTCACCGTGCCGTTGGTGGTGCCGGATGCCCCGGCCGTGATCGCCAGCCACGGCACGTTCGTCGCCGCCGTCCACGAAACATTGGCGGCCGTGACGGTCAGCTGCCGGCCGCTGGAGGCCGTGGCCGGCACGTTGGTGGCGGCCGGAGCCAGAACCAGCGTGCTCCCGCCAGAAGTCCAACCGATCTGGTCCACCCAGCCGCAGTCGCTGCCGGTC
>CAZMOR010000332.1:0-4316 GCA_964567795.1 uncultured Verrucomicrobiota bacterium | reverse complement strand
AAGCGTTCGATCTCGAGCCCGGCCTGTTCGACGCTGTCCAGGTCGGGGCCCTTGACCTTCACGCCCATGGGCGCGCGCATGCCGCTTTGCAGCATGACGATGCGCGCCGCGATCGGCTGGAGCTTCGGCGCCGCGGTGGTGCCGGGCACCTGCGCGGCGGCCACGATTTCCCGCCAGATGTCGTCCGGACTCCGGATGGAATCGCGCCATTGCCGGTAGGGCCGGCCGTGCGGATCGGGAACCAGCTCGCCGGCGCCGTCGCGGACGAATCCCCCCTGGCGGCGGTCGTAGCGGAACGTGAGCGGCCGCCCGTCCTTTCCGGTGAGGTATTCGGATTTGTAGGTGATGACGGTCTCGATCATGTTGACCGGCGCCGGATCGAGCGCGGTGCCGGCGCGGCCGATCTTTCCGACCACGGTGTCGATTTCCGGAATGGCGCGGATGGCCACGTCCTGCTTCTGGATGACATCCAGCGCTTCGCCGATGGAGGCGTGCGGCATGGTCGTCGGCATGTAGAGGAAGGAACCTTCGTCGAGCGGCGGCATGAATTCCTTGCCCAGGCCCGGAAAGGCGCGGGCCAGCGCCTGCGCCGGACGGCTGTCCCGCGCCCCGCCCGGCAGCCAGCCGAACGTGCGGCCAAAGCCCAGCCAGCCGGTGTAGCCCAGCAGCACGAGCAGCGCCGGCAGGGCCAGGAACAGCCGCTTGTGCGCCAGGAACCAGCGCAGGAGCGGCTCGTAATACCGCTCCACGAGCCAATACATTCCCATCAGCACGCCCACCAGCACGCCCACCAGGATGACGTTCTTCAGAAAGCCGGCCTGCAGGCCCAGCGGCTGCCAATGCACGGCCAGCAGGTAGCCCACGGCCAGAACCACCAGCGCATTCGCCAGCCAGGGACCGGCCATCCGCATCCGCCCGGGCAGGCGGCCCGAGGCCAGCCGCCAGGCGCCGATCGCGATGAGCAATCCCCCCGCCAGCCACCAATGCAGGCCGAAGCCGATCGCCACGCCCGCCAGCCCGATGCCGGCGTTCCAGAAGTTGCGCACCGCCCGCGACGGAGCCTTGCGCGAAAACAGGAGGTGCGCCGCGGCCGGGATCACCGTCAGCGCGACGATCACCGACCCGATCAGGCAGAAGGTCTTGGTGAACGCCAGCGGCTTGAAAAGCTTGCCCTCGGGCCCGGTCATGACGAACACCGGGAGGAAGCCGATCACCGTCGTGGAAATGGCCGTCAGCACCGCGCTGCCGACTTCGCTGGCCGCCCGGTAGATCACTTCAAGCCGGTTTTCTTCCGGCGGCGCGTCCGCCAGATGCTGGACGATGTTCTGGGTGAGAATAATCCCCATGTCGACGATCGTGCCGATGGCGATGGCGATGCCGGACAGCGAAACAATGTTGGCCTCCACCCCGAACAGCTTCATCGCGATGAACGAGATCAGCACGGCCAGCGGCATCACGGCGCTGATCAGCAGCGACAGCCCCAGCTGCGACGCCATGATCATGACCACGATCGTGGTGATGAGGATCTGCTCGTACAGCGCGCTGTTGAGCGTGCCCAGCGTTTCGTAGATCAGGCCCGTGCGGTCGTAGAACGGGACGATCGTCACCTGGCTGACGGTGCCGTCGGCCAGGGTTTTGCGCGGCAGGGAAGGCGCGATCTCGGCGATCTTGGCCTTCACGTTCTGGATCGCCGTCAGGGGGTTGTAGCCGTGCCGCACCACCACGACGCCGCCCACCGCCTCCGCGCCCTCCTTGTCCAGCGCGCCCTCGCGGGCCGCCGGTCCCAGCGACACCTTGGCGATGTTCTTCACGTAAATCGGCACGTTGCCGCTTACCTTGACGACCGTGTCCTCGATGTCGCGGACGCCCTGGATGAAGCCGCGCCCGCGGATCAGGTATTCCACCCGGTTCAGTTCGATCTGGCGGGCGCCGGTATCGAGGTTCGAGCGGCGCACCGCGTCGAACACCTCCTCCAGGCTGACGCCATACAACCGCATGGCGTCGGGATCGGCGTCGATCTGGTATTCCTGCACGAAGCCGCCCACCGGCGCGACTTCCGTGATGCCGGCGGCGGCCTGCAGGTGGTAGCGCACGGTCCAGTCCTGCAGGGTGCGCAGTTCATCCAGGCTCCAGCCGCCGGCGGGCTTGCCGTCGGGACTGCGCCCTTCCAGGGTGTACCAGAAGATCTGTCCCAGGGCGGTGGCGTACGGCCCCAGCGCGGGTTTGACCCCTTCCGGCAGCGCCCCGGCCGGCAGCCCGTTGAGCCGGGCGATGACGCGGTTCTGGGCGGCTTCAAAGGGCACATCCTCCTCGAAAATGACGTACACCATCGAGAAGCCGAACATCGAACTGCTGCGCACGGTCTTGACGCCCGGGATGCCCAGCAGGGCCACTGTCAGCGGATAGGTCACCTGGTCGTCCACGTCCTTCGGCGAACGCCCCATCCATTCGCTGTAGACGATCTGCTGGTTCTCGCCGATGTCGGGAATGGCATCCACCGCCACGGGCGTGCGCGGCAAGCCGCCGAGATGCCAGTCGAACGGCGCGACCAGGACACCCCAGACCGCCACGCCGGCCACGATCAGCGCCACGATGAGCTTCTGCTCCAGGCAGAACCGGATGATCCGGTCCACCAGCGACGGGTTCTTCCCCGGCAGCGGCGCTGGAACCGGCTCACTCATGGTCCGAATCCTTCATTTCCATGGCACCTTCTGCCGGCGCCATCATGCTCGGCTTGCCCTGGATCTGCAGCGAGCTGTCGATCTTGAAGGCCCCCTTGACCACCACTTGTTCGCCTTCGCGCAGGCCGTCCTTGACCACGTAGAAATCCCCGGCGCGCGGACCCAGGACCACTTCGCGGCCTTCGAACGCGCCGGCGCGATCGGGCAAGGCCACGTACACCACGGCGCGAGTTCCCGTCACCAGCGGGGCCGAGGCCGGAATCACCAGCGGGGCCGCGTTTTCTTCGCCCGCCGCTGACGCATGCACGACGGCGCGAACGAACATGTCCGGCAGCAACCGTCCGTCGGGATTCGGCACCTCCATGCGCACCTTCACGACGCGGGTGGCCGGATCCAGCACCGGCTCCATGAAGGCGATCGTGCCCGCGAATTTTTCACCGGGATAGGCTTCCACCTCCAATTCGACGCCCTGCCCGGCATGCAGCCAGGCCAGGTCGGATTCATAGGCATCCAGCTGCACCCACACCTGGCGCAGGTCTGCCACCGTCAGCATGCGCTGGCCCGCGTCCACGTATTGGCCTTCGCGCACGTCTTTCTCCACCACAACGCCGCCGATGGGCGCCTGAAAGGTCACGTGATCACGCACCTGGCCTTCGCGCTCGATGCCGGCAATCTGCTCCGCCGTGAGGCCCCAAAGCCGCAACCGCTCGCGGGTCGCGGCCAGCAGCGAATCCGCGGCCGCGCCGCCGCCCGGCAGCTTGGCGGCCTGCAGCAATTCCTGCTGGGCCGAAAGCAGTTCCGGACTGTACAAATCAGCGAGGGGCTCCCCCGCTTTCACGGCCATCCCGAGATAATTGGCATAGAGTTTGTCGATCCGTCCGGCCACGCGCGGCGCGACCACCGCGACCCGCGTTTCATCCGGCTGGATCTTGCCCGCCAGGCGGATTTCCACCGCGACAGGCCGGCGCTCCACCGGCGCCGTTTCCACTTCGGCCAGTTTCTGCGCGGCGGCCGAAAGTTCGATTTCGCGGTCGCCGGCGGTGGCCTGGACTTCGCCGCTGGCCGCCAAAATCAGATCCATCCCGCAAATGGGGCATTTACCCGGCTTGGGCTGCCGGATTTGCGGATGCATTGAACAAGTCCAGATTTCGGCCGGTCGGTTCGCAACCGCGGCCGGATCGGTCGCCGGTGCTACAAGACGCCGCTCCGTGCACCCCCGGCCCAGCCAGAAACTTGCGGCCAGGATCACCAGCAGCATCCCAATCCAGATCTTCGGGGTTTTCATGTGTTACTCTTCCTGTTCGCTCTGCACGGCATCCGGCTGGTCTCCGGCAGCTACGCCCAACGCGCGCTCCAGCCGCGCCGCCTGCATGCCCGCCTCGCCTTCCGCCA
This sequence comes from uncultured Verrucomicrobiota bacterium, assembly GCA_964567795.1. Classification (GTDB taxonomy): domain Bacteria; phylum Verrucomicrobiota; class Kiritimatiellia; order CAIQIC01; family Lenti-01; genus Lenti-01. The sequence continues at coordinate 243 of CAZMOR010000332.1, read as the reverse complement.
TGGCCGCCATGACCCGGGTTTCCAGCCAGAAACGTTCGCTTTCCAGCAGGTCCATGAAATCCGTTTGGCCGGCGCGATAACCGGCTTCGCTGGCCTCGAACCGGGCCCGGGCCTGCGGGACCAAAGTCTCGCGATAGAGTTCGAGCGTTTTGCGCGCCGTCTGCGCGTTGAAGCCGGCTTGCCGGACGTCCAAATCCGCCTGTTGCCGCGCCGCCTCCAGCGCCGCCTGGCCAGAGGTCACCA
>CAZMOR010000331.1:0-1595 GCA_964567795.1 uncultured Verrucomicrobiota bacterium | reverse complement strand
GATTCGTCGCGACGCCGGAATCCTGCGCGGTCAGGGTGACGGCATTCGTGGCGGTATAGAGCCCGGTGTCCACATACACCCGGTCGCCTGGCCCCAGTTTATAGGTATTGATCAGGGTATGAAGCGTCAGCATCGGCGACCCCGGGCTTACGCCCAGGTTGGCATCGCTGCCGATCGCCGTGCAATACACATCGCCCACCGTCGACGTATCGTTCACGTAGAACGAATAGGCCCCGTTCCGGTAATTGAAATTCGTCGGCGTCGGGCTGATAACCGCCGGACTGGCGCCATCCAGGGTCACTTTCCACATGGCATACAGCGAAGACGGATCGTTGGTGGAGGTGTTCTTGTAGAAATAGGCGCCATTGGTGGCGGTTTGGTTGGTCGCCAGGATTTCCCAACTGAACCCGTTGTCGCGCGACAGCCAGAGGGTCACGGTGCTGGTGGAATCATACGCGCCTCCGGTCCAGCGCAACCAGGCTCCGGCGGCCGCATCCAACGTGCCGCCATCCATGAAACTCAGGGCCTGCAGCCACGCGTTGGTCCGCGACTTGCTGGCCTCGGCGGTGTTGCCATAGGCGCCGACATTCAGGCGGAAGCCGTTGGGGCTGGGCTCGCTTGCATAGCTGGCCAGCGGATCGCCCAAATCGATGGACGGAGAATGGACCACATCGTTGGTCACGAATACGGCCGTGTTGGTATCGTAGCGGCCCATCACACTCTTGACGTGGAAATCGTAGTTGGGTGCGGCCGAATTGGCGAACAGCGGGTCGGCATAGAGGCTGTGCTCCCAGCCCAGGCCCGCGTTCTGGAAAGCGGCGAAGGTCGTATAGGTCAAGCCCACGCCCGTGTTCCAAACCAGGTTATAATCCCCGGGCACGTACTGGCTGCCAAACAACGTCGTCGCGTTGCCCAGGATGCTGTTGGACACCGTGAGGGAATTCGTTGCCGCCAGGATGAGGGTCGGGCTGTCCCACATCACGCCGTTCATCCACTGGTTCGAAACCGCGGAACTGCTGTAGAACGCACGCACGTTGTTGTTGGCCAGCACGCATTTGTCAAAGGTATACCGCGCGCCGCCCTGCAACTGGATGCCGGTCTGATTGTCCGTCGCGCGCACCCCTTGCAGAACAATGTCGGCAGAGCCAAATCCGTACACACCGGCCGCACCACCCGTCAGAAGCAAATTGTCGATTTCAAGATAGTTGGCTGCGCTTAATTCCAATGTATTGGCCGAGGTGCTGCTCCGGTTGAACACCGCGCCACGCGGGCTGCCGATGATGCGAACCGGCCGGCCGCTAAGTCCGGAATCATAGGTCGAAATCGACTGGGTCTGGTTGGTGGTGTAGTCGCCGGTATCGACATACACGGTGTCGCCGCCTTCCAGGTCGTAGACATCCAGAATCGCCTGCAAACTGCGCTTGGGCACGTTCGAATAGATGCCGCTGCTGGCATTGCTGCCCAGGGCTGAACAGTAAACGTCGCCGGCTGAACTGTCATCGTTCACATAGAAATTGAACACCGTGTTGGTCGTGGTGCGCACGCTGAACGGCCGGGCATTGGTGGAAACGGCCGCCGGATTCGTCGCGCTGACC
>CAZMOR010000330.1:0-7953 GCA_964567795.1 uncultured Verrucomicrobiota bacterium | reverse complement strand
CGCATGATGACCTTGCGTTATCCCCTCCTGCTGCTGCTCCTGCTGCTGGTGCCGGTGCTGGTCTGGCTGCGCTACGCCCGGCGCCGCCAGGCGCCGCTGGCGTTCTCCGACGGCGCGGCCCTGCTCGGCCTGCCGCGCTCGCCGTGGCTGGCCTTGCGCCATCTGCCGCCGGCGCTGTTCGCCGCCGGACTGGTGCTCCTGGCTGTGGCCGCCGCCCGTCCCCAAAAAGGCATGAGCGAGTCGCGCGTTGAAACCGAGGGCGTGGACATCGTCCTCGTCGTGGACACCTCCACGTCCATGCGCGCCGACGACTTTTCGACCGCGACAAAACGCATGGACCGGCTGGATGCGGCCAAATCCGTGCTCGCGCAGTTCATCCAGGCGCGGCCGGACGACCGCATGGGCATCGTGGCGTTCGCCGCCATGCCCTACACCATCGCGCCGCTCACCACCGACCACGCCTGGCTGATGCTGCAGATGGACCGCCTGCAGACCGGCATGCTCGAGGACGCCACCGCCATCGGCGACGCCATCGCCTCCGGCGTGAACCGCCTGCGCGACTCCAAGGCCAAGTCCAAGCTCGTCATTCTGCTGACCGACGGCATCAACAACGCCGGCCGCATGACCCCGCAGGATGCCGCGCAGGCGGCGGCCGCACTGGGCATCAAGGTCTACACCATCGGCGCCGGCTCCGACCAGCCCCGCGCCACCGGCATCTTCGGCTTCGTCCAGGGCGGCAATGAAATCGACGAGGCGGCGCTGAAGAAGATCGCCGAGATCACCAAGGCAAAATATTTCCGCGCCACCGATCTCAAGAGCCTGGAGGACACCTACCAGGCCATCGACCAGATGGAAAAGACGAAGATCGAACTGAACCAGTTCACGCGCTACGAAGAGAAGTTCGCCCCGTTCCTCGTCCTGGGCCTGCTGTGCCTGGCCATGGAGACGCTGCTGGGCTTCACCCGCCTCGGGAGGCTGCCATGAAGTGGGGCCAGGCCGAGATCCTGTACTGGCTGCTGCTGGCGATTCCACTGGCGTGGGCGCTCTTCGCCCTGCTGCGCCGGCGCCGCAACGCCCTTGCGCAGTTGATCGATCCGGCCATGCTGCCGGTGCTCGCCCCCGCCTGGAACCCCGCGCGGGCGAAATCGCGGCTCGCACTCCGCATCCTGGCGCTGGTCATGCTGGTCCTGGCGCTCGCCCGGCCGCAGTGGGGCTTCCACTGGGAGGACGTGCGCCGCAAGGGCCTCGACCTGATGGTCGTCCTCGACACCTCGCGTTCGATGATGGCGTCCGACATCAAGCCCTCGCGCCTGCAGCAGGCCAAGTGGGGCATCCGCGACCTGCTGCGCAACCTGCATGGCGACCGCGTCGGGCTCGTACCCTTCGCCGGCTCCTCCCTGCTCCAATGCCCGCTGACGATCGACTACGCGGCGTTCACCATGACGCTCGACGACATCTACTCCGGCATCATTCCGCGCGGCGGCACCGCCATCGAGCAGGCGCTGCGCACGGCCATCGCCGGCTTCCCGGCCAGCAGCGCCGCCGACCGCGTCATCCTGCTGATCACCGACGGCGAGGACCATGAAGGCGATCCCCTCAAACTCCTGCCGGAGCTGAAGGAAAAAAACATCCGCGTCTACACCATCGGCATCGGCACGCTCGAGGGCGAAATGGTCCCCGCCGGCGACGGCCAGGGCGCCTATTTCAAGGACCGCCAGGGCCAGATCGTGAAGACCGTGCTGCATGAGGACGTTTTGCAGAAGCTCGCGCTGGACACGGGCGGCACCTATGTCCGCTCGGCCCCGGGCGACACGGGCCTCGAGCGCGTCTTCAACGAGAGCATCAACAACCTGAAGCGCTCCGAACAAGAGACCCGCACGGCCAAGATCTTCGAAGAGCGGTTTGTCTGGCCCATCGCCGCCGCGTTCCTGCTATTGGCGTGGGAAGCCCTGCTGGGCGACCGCCGCAAATCCAACGGGGAGGCCGCCGCATGAAACGCCTGCCGGTCATCCTGGCCTGCACCGCGCTGGCCGCCCTCTCCGCCCGGGCCGCCGGTCCCGGCGCGCGCGAATCGTTCGACGCCGGGCTGCAGGCGTTCGCCATGAGCAATTATCCCGCCGCGAGCAATGACTTCCTGGCCGCCGCCGCCGCCGCGCCCGCGGCCAAGCTGGATCCGGCCGCCGCCTATTTCAACGCCGGGCTGGCGGCGTATGCCGGCGGCGATTTGAAAGCCGCCGCCGACTCCTTCGCCCGCGCGGCGGCCGGCTCCGATCTCGCGCTGCAATCCAAGGCGTATTACAACCGCGGCAACGCCCTCTTCCACCAGGCGGGCGGGCCCGCCGCCGCCCTGCAGGCCGGCGCCGCCCCGCTGCCTTCCATGTCCACCCAGGAACTGGCCGGCGCGGAGTCCAGCGTGGGCGAAGCCATCCAGATGTACGAGAATGCCATCGCGCTCAATCCGAAGGATGTCGACGCCAAGGCGAACTACGAACTGGCCGTCCTGAAGCAGCAGCAGCTCCAGCAGCAGAAGCAACAGCAGCAAAAACAGGACCAGCAGAAAAAAGACCAGCCAAAGCAGGATCAACAGAAGCAGGACCAGCAGAACCAGGATCAACAGAAACAAAACCAGGAGGACCAGCAGAAGCAACAACAACAGCAGCAGCAACAACCGGCGGAGCAGAAGCCCCAGCCGCAACCCCAAAACAACGAACAGAAGCAGGAGGAGCCGATCAAGCAAGATAAACCATCCGAAGAAATGACGCCCGAAGAAGCGGCGATGATGCTGGATGCGATGAAGGCGCAGGAGCAATCCCAGCGCGATCAGCTCCATCCCTTCTTCGGGCGCCCCGTCCCGGTTGAAAAAGACTGGTAGATGCCGCTCTTCCCGATAGAGTACGACCCATGAACCGTCCGGTCCATCCAAGACAATGGTTTGCGAGCGCAGTCCTGGCGCTCGTTTGCGCGTCCGCGCCGGCGGCTCGCGCCACGGACGTAACGTTCGACGTGCAGCCCCGCCTCATGAACCTGGGCGAAACCGCGCAGGCCACGCTGACCTTCCTGGGCGCGCGCTCCGCCCCGAACATTGAATTTCCCCAAATTCCGGGCCTGCAGATCACCGGCACGGGCCAGCAGATGCAGTTCGGCACCGGCGGTTCGCGGGTCAGCCTGACCTACAACATCTTCCCGCAGAAGCCCGGCACCCACACCATCGGGCCCTACACGCTGGATTTCAACGGCGAAAAAATCCAGATTCCGGCCATCACCCTCGAAGTGCGCGCGCCGGCCGGCGGCGGCGACGCCGCCACCAACGAGATGCTCTTCGCCCGCCTCACCCTGCCGGAAACTCCCCCCTTCATCCACCAGGTCTTCGACCTCGTCCTTGGCGTCTATTCCCTGCCCGGCGTGGAACTCACCCGCGACGTGAACCTGCTCGGCGGTTTTCCCGAATCCGGATTCGTGATCGGCAATTTCGAGGAGCTCCAGATGACGCGCGAGGAGATCAACGGCCAGTTCTACAACCTGCGCCGCTTCCGCGCCAAGGCCCGGGCCCTGACGGCCGGCGATTTCACCCTCCAGCCCGCGCTGCGCGTCGGCGTGGTCGATCCCAACCAGCGCCAGCAGCAGCGCGATCCGTTCGGTTTCTTCGATCCCTTTGCCGGCCCCTCCGCCACGCCGGTCAATCTGGCGATCGCGCCGGTCACGCTGACCATCCGCGCCATTCCGGAGGCCGGCCGGCCGGCCGATTTCAGCGGCGCGGTGGGACAGTTTGAATTCGCCATGGACGTGCGCCCGCGGGAATTGAAGGTCGGCGAGCCCATCACGGTGAGCCTGCGCCTGCAGGGCGCGGGCAACATCGCGGCCGTCCTGCCGCCCTCCTACCGGGATGCTGATGGCTACAAGACCTACGAAGCGCGCCAGGTCGGCGACACGCCCGATCCGGCGGCCGAAACCGGCGCGAAAACCTTCGAACAGGTCGTCATTCCGCGCACGGAAAGCCTGAAGGAACTGCCGCCGCTGCAGTTCAGTTACTTCGACCCGGTGGCCGCGCAATACCGCACGGCGGTCGCCGGACCGTTCCCGTTGATCGTGCATCCGTCTGAAAACGGTGCCAATGCCATGCTCCTGCAGGTGCCCGGCAGCGCCGCCGCAGGCGGCAATTCGCTGGTGCTCGGCACCGACATCGTCTATTTGAAAGCCCCGCCGGCGCGCTGGCGCCAGCCCCGCGAATCCGCGGCGCTCAAGCCGCTGTTGATCGGCCTGCATGCCGCCGCGCCGTTCGTGCTGGCAGGCCTGTTCTTCGCCACCCAGCGCCGCAACCGGCTGGCCACCGACGTGGCCCTCGCCCGCCGCCAGAAGGCGCCGCGCAGCGCCCGCGCCAACCTCCGCAAGGCCGAGGCCGCCCTGAAGGATTCCGGCACGCCGGCCGCCGTTTTCGGGCCGCTGGCCGCCGCCGCCGCCGACTACTTCGGCCACCGCCTCAACCTGCCGCCCGGCGCCGTGGAGGCCCCGCTCATCCTAGCCAAGCTGCAGGCGGCCCGGCTGGATGCCGACGCGTTGGCCAAATGGCAGGAGTTCTTCGCCCTGTCCGAGCGCATCCGCTACGCATCGTCGGCGGATCTCACCCGTGCCGCGCTGCAGGAGTGGCTTGACACCCTGACGGCCCTGCTCCGGAAGGCGGAAAGGATCCGGCTGTGAAAATCCTCTTTTCCATCCTGGCGATCTTGAGCGTGCTGGCCGGGCCCGGCCGGGCGGCCGATGAAGCCGTGCTACGCTACGAACGCACCTTCGCCGATGCCGCGCGCGCCTATGACACCAACCAGCTGGCGGATGCCATCGCCGGCTGGCAAGCGCTGGCGGACGAGGGCCAGGCCCTGCCCGAAGTGCTGTTCAACCTGGGCAACGCGTACTACCGGAACGGCAACCTGGGCGAAGCCATCCTGGCCTACCGCCATGCGCAGCGCCTGGCGCCGCGCGATCCCGGCATCCGCGCGAACCTGGGGTTCGCCGCGCAGTCGGCGGGCATCGTCCTGCCGGAGTTCCGCCCGCCCGCCGCGTTCTTCATGGAATTCAGCCGCAAGGAATGGCTGGGTTTCGGCGCGGCGTGTTTCTGGCTCGTGTTCCTGGCCGCCGCCGCCTGGATCGTCTGGCCGCGCTATCGTTTTGTTTCGCGGCCCGCCGTCGCGGGACTGGCCCTGCTGCTGCTGGCCGCCCTGGCGGGGCTGGCCCAGTACCACCGCCTGCAGGCAACGCCCGAATGCGTCGTGCTGCCGGCCGGGCAGAAAATCCTTTCCAGCCCGCTGGATTCCGCGACGCCGCTGCTGGCCGTCCCCGCCGGCGCCATCGTGCGCAAGCTGGATGAGCGCGGCACCTGGTACGAAATCCGCTACGACACCACCCGCGGCTGGCTGCCCGCCGGGGTCCTCGCCCGGGTGCCTTGATGCTCCGGCTGTTCAACCGGCTGGCCGCCGACTGGAAATGGCATGCGGCGTACCTTCTGCTGTTGCTCGTTGCCGTCGTCGTTTTTCTGATGCCGGGCCCCCGGCGGCCGGCGCAACCGGCGCCCGATCCCGGCCGGACGGACGCGGCCCCACCGGCCGTCGCACCGGTTGCCCCGGTCAACTCGCCCGCCACCGACGATCTGCTCGACTACACCGTGCAGGACAACGACACGGTTGCCTCCATCGCCCGTTTGTTCGCGGTGGAGCCGGAGGCGTTGCGTGCCGCCAACGGCTGGGCGGCGGGCAAGGAACTCGAGCCCGGCATGCGGATTAAAATCCCCCCGTCCGCGATGTAATTTCAACGCGCGGCGAAGTATTTGACGGCGCTGCGCACCACTTCGGCGCACTGCCAGAAGAAATCCCGGCGGAAGCCGTTGGTAATGCCCGGGGCGAACTCGCTGCTGCCGCCCCACGGCCAGTAGACGCCCCGCAGCGTGGCGGTCACGTTGTCCTCGTGGATGACCTGGCACCACATCGGGCGCTCGTTCCGGCAGACCACGGGCAGACCGGCCAGGCCGGCCATCACCGTCCGGCTGCATTCCGGCGCCGACACGAAGCTCAGGAAGAAATTATCCACCTCGCGCCGGATGTAAAAATCGCCCTTCCGCTCGGAACAGCCAACCGGAAAGCTGATGATGAAACCGCGGTTCAGGTCCATGGCGGCCAGGTTCTGCCGCGCCAGTTCCTGCACGTGCGCGAGCATGCGCGGATGCAGCGCGTCGTCGTTGTCGAGCCGCGTGGTGATGCGCGTGGTGCCCGGGGCTTCGCGGCGGCGGATTTCCGCCAGCACGCTCTCTTCGTCAAACTGGGAGCAGAAGACCGGCCGCAGGAATTCATAGCGCACGGTCAGGGCGGCGATGCGTTCCTTGAACGGCACCGGCGTGGCCCAGTCCAGGAACACCAGCCACTGGAAGGCGCCTTCGGTCTGGCGCTGCAGCGAAGGCAGGCAGACGCGTTCGAACAGGTCGAACCGGCGGGTCAACCAGCCGGTATCCAGCCCGGGATGCGGCTTGGCCGGCGCGCCGGCCGGGGCCTCCAGCTTCAACGGCACGTTGAACCGGGTCAGGATGAAATGCTCGAACGAATTCATGCGGACAGGATGCCAGCGCGCCGGAGCGCAAACAAGCGTTTTCGAGACCGGCAGGAGCCCGGAAATCCCGCGTGGAAGCGGGCATGGCAGACGGGCAGCGTTCGCCGTCCAGCCCTCAGGCCGGGCCGCGCCGGCGCGCCAGCAGCCACAGGAACAACGGCCCGCCCAGGACGGCCGTCAAGGCGCCGACGGGCACCTCCAGCGGCGCCGCGGCCCACCGGCCGACGGCATCGCAAGCCGCGAGCAAGGAACCCCCGAACAGGAACGAGCACGGCAGCACGAGCCGCATGTCGGGACCGGTGAGCCGGCGCACGGCGTGCGGGGCCAGCAAGCCGACAAACCCGATGGGACCCGCCACGGCCGCCACGCCCGCAGCCGCCAGGCCAGCGCCGATGGCGGTCCAGCGCCGCACCCGCGCAACTTCGACGCCCTGCCCCGCCGCCATTTCTTCGCCCAGTCCGAGCGGATTGTAGTGGCGCGCCAGCGCCAGCAGAATCGCGCCGCCGGGCAGCGCGAGCACCGCCAGCGTGCCGACGGAGGTCCAATCCGCGGCATCCAGACCGCCCAGCAGCCAGCGGTGGAATTCCGCGAGTTTCCAGGGCGAGACAAAGCCGCTGATCACCATGATGGCGCCGCCGCAGATCACGCCCAGCGTGATGCCCGCCAGCAGCAGCGTCTGCGTGGCCGCCCCGCCCGCGCGGCGCGCCAAGGCCAGCACCAGCACCAACGCTCCGCCGGCACCGATCAACGCCAGGAGTTGCGACGTATTCAACGGCCCCCAGGCCAGCCACAGAAAAGGGCAGATCCGCGCCAGGAACGCGCCCAAACTGGCGCCGCCGGCGATGCCCAGCGTCCACGGTTCGGCCAGCGGATTGCGGAACATCACTTGCAGGGCCGCCCCGGCCATGGCCAGCGACCCGCCGGCCAGCAGGGCCATCAGCACCCGCGGAATCCGGATTTGGAAGAAAATCATGCTGTCGGCGGACCACTCGCCGGCCAAAAAGGCAAAAACCGACCGGAATTTCAGTTTTTCAGCGCCGATCCAGGGGAAAACGGCCAAAAATGCGATAAAAACGGACAAAAACACCAGAAATTTGCGGTTTTTCATCATTTTACGGCCAAAACGAGCGGATTCCGGGTCTGCGGATGCTGCAGAACCTCGATTTTACTGCCATAGACCGCGCAAACGCGTTCCGGAGTCAAAATTCCGGCCGGCGCGCCGTCCGCGACGATTTTTCCGGCCTGCAGCAGCACCAGCCGGGAACAAAACAGCGCCGCGAGGTTGAGATCGTGCATCACGGCCACCACGCGCAGGCCTTCCGCCGCCTTGCGCGCCAGCACGTCCATCACGGCGGCGGCCTGGTG
>CAZMOR010000329.1:0-4513 GCA_964567795.1 uncultured Verrucomicrobiota bacterium | reverse complement strand
AATACCGCGTCACCCTTCCCGCCGGAAACGCCGTGTTTCGCGGATACCGCCGATTGGGACCCCGTCGGGGCGGACCTCTCCGCCTATGCCGGCAAAAAAATCCGTATCCGCTTCCGTTTCGGCGCCGACATGTACACCGTGGCCGAAGGCTGGCGCCTCGATGACGTGACGGTCTCGCCGCATACGGAATACAGCGGCTGGCTCTCCATTCCGGTTTCCAATCTTTCGTTTGCCGTCGGCTTCGGCTTGTATTTCCCGCTGACGCTGGACACCACCCCCCTGCCGCCCATGGGCTCCGGCCATCTGGCCCTGCTGATTCACCACAACGACCCGGAACAGCCGTCGCCGCTCGTGGTCCCGGTCGCCCTGCACAACACCACGCGGCGCGTCCGGATCACCAGCGACGGGGCCGGCACCGCCGCACCCGCCGGGGAATTCCTGCTGTCTTCGAATACATCGTTCGCCGTCGATTTCGCCGCGGATGCCGGAAACTTCATCGCCGACATCCGGTCCAATGCCGTGCCGCTGCCGCTGCCGGATGTGGTGGCCACCCAGTCCTTCTATTGGGCTTCCCTGGCCAGCAATCTGGATCTCCACGCGGTTTTTGCGCCAACCCTGGAGGACGGTCTCGTGCCGCCGGAATGGCTGGCGGGTTATGACCTGACCAACCGGAACTGGATGGCCGAAGCCAGCCTGGACCAGGATGGCGACGGCCTGTGGACCTGGCAGGAATATCTGTTGAACTCCGACCCCGTGGATCCGGCGGAGGCCCCGCTGCTGATCGCCTTTGAACCCCGGGCGGGGGAAACCAGCGACTGGCGCATTGTCTGGCAGGCGTTCACCAATCGCAATGCCACGTATTCCATTCTCTCCACCACCAACCCGGTCAACGGCTTCACGGTGTTTACCAACCTGACCGCCGCCCCCCCGGTCATGACGTCGCCCCCGCTGCCGGCCGCTCACCGCTATTTTGGATTGCGCATGCCGTAATCCCGGCATTGACCGGCGCCCCGCAAGCGTGCAATTCTTCGATTCTGATGAAGTGGCCTTGTCCAGTCTGGATTCTCGCGGCCGTCACGGGGTTGCTGGCCCTCTCAACCGCCCGTGCCGAATCGGAGTATTTTGCAACCGATCTGGGCACGCTCGGCGGCGCCCGCAGCGAAGCCCTGGGCCTGAATGACCGCGGCCAGGCCGTGGGCTGGTCGCTGGACGCCGACGGGCGGACGCAGGCCTTCCTCTGGCAGAATGGCTCCATGACCGGACTGGGATTCTTCCCGGGCGGCACTTCCAGCGTGGCCCTGGCGGTCAACAACAACGGCGCGGCCACCGGTTATGCCGCAGTGACCGCCACCAACACCCATGCCTTCCTTTACATCAGCAACAGCCTGGTGGACATCGGCACCCTGGGCGGGCCCAACAGTTGGGGCCGCGCCATCAATGACCGCGGCCAGATTGCGGGTTCCTCCCAGCTGGTGACCAACCGGCCCAACCTCACCGACCCCGAAACCTTCCTGTGGCAAACCAACCGGTTCATCCACGTGCCGTCCTATATCGATTACTCCTCCTGCGACGGCTTTGGCCTGAATGAGGACGGGCGCATTTGCGGGGTCACGTTCCTCTGGGCGACGGACAGCCGGTACTGGGGCTTTGTCTGGCAGGACACCAATGCCAACGAGACCGCCGATACCGGCGAAATGGCCGTGCTAGGTTCGAAGGGCGTCATCTATACCGTGGGCTCCTTCAGCGAAGCCCGGGCCATCAACGATCTCGGCCAGGTGGTGGGCTCGACGGCCATCACCAATGTCTCCCGCCCGCGCCATGCCTTCCTGGTGACCCCCGTCAACGGTCAGTGGAAATCCCCCGCGGGCGACCCCAACCCCACCAATCTCTACATGCGCGATCTCGGCACGCTGGCCGGCGGCACCAACAGCTCGTATGCCAATGCCATCAACAACCGCGGCTGGGTGGTCGGCACCTCCACCACCGGCTCCGGCACCAACCAGGCGTTCCTCTGGCGCAATGGCGTCCTGCTCGATCTCAATGCGCTCATTCCGCCGGCGTCCGGCTGGGTCCTGACCAACGCCACGGCCATCAACGAGGTAAACGAAATCGCCGGCAACGGCCTGTTCAACGGCCAGCCGCGCGCGTTCATTCTCCGCCAGGATGGCCGGATCATCGATGTCGATCCGGTCTTCGAAACCAACCAGGTCTGGGTCTATACCAACGAGGCCAGCGAAGTGCTCACGCAGGAGGACCTCCGCGTGGTGACCCAGATCATCCAGTGGGCCGGCGTCTGGAGCACCAATGCCAGCGCCACCAACACCTTCACCGTGGAATACTGCGATGCCCTGCAGAATCACGTCTGGCAGCCGTTTTATCCGACTTCCCAGTGGCCGACCGCCGGCAATCTCTGGACCAACGGCGATTTCGGCGCGGTCTCGATGCGCTTCTTCCGCGTCCGCGCGCAGACGGAATCTAGTCCCGGACGGTGATCCGGAATTCTGCCGGTTCGCCGGCCGCCACGGTCCCGCTCCATTCCAATACCGGTCCGGCGTCGGCCGGCGGCCGGGCGCCGCGGCCGGCAAACAACCGCGGGTGCGCCGTTCCCTCCGGTTCCAACACGTTGAAATCCGGCCCGCTCCCGGCGGCCCCGTGCGGCAGATGCAGCCGCACCGTCACGTGCCGCGGCTGCGGCGCGGGCGACATGTGCAGGCGGACTTCCGCGTCCTTCCGCTGCAGGGTGAATTCCGTCAGGAAATATTCCCCCTGTTCATACGCCATGGAAATTCCGTCATCTTCATAGAGCCGGCGCGTGTGGCAACCCGCGTGCGCCGACACAAACGCATCCACGACCAGCTCCGGCCAGGCGGCGCGGCCGGTGGCCTGCCGCAGGGGCGCGCTGAGCACCACCCCGCCGCCGCGGACAAACAGCGGCACCTGGTCCAGCGGGCTCGCCACGCCGATCGTGACCGGCCCCCGGTGCGTCCGGCCCGTCCACAGGTCCCGCCACTCGCCCGGCGGAATCCAGACCCCGCGCTCCGCCGGTTTCCCGGGACGCGCCGGCTCCAGGATCGGCGCCACCAGCAGGTCGTCGCCGAGCAGGTATTGCGTGGAGTCCGCCGCCTCCGGATGCTCCGGCCATTCCAGGTCGCAGCGCCGCAGCAGGGGCATTCCGCAGCGCGCCGCTTCGCGTGCCGCCGCGTACAGCAGCGGCAGCAGGCGGTACCGCAGGCGGAAGAAATCCCCGACGATCCGCTCGACCTCCCGGCCATATTCCCATGGGTAGCGGTGCACATTCGTCGTGCAGTGGATCCGCGCCACCGGCGCGAACGCGCCGAACTGCATGAAGCGCGTGTAGAGCTCCGCATCCGGCTGGCCGTGGTGACCGCCCAGATCCTCGTGCACGTAGGGCAGCAGCGCGAGAATGCCGCTGTCCACGCCGTTGCGGACACCCAGCTGCAGGTACAGCCACTCGGCCACCGTGTCGCCCGTCCACCACACCGGGAAACGGTGCGCCGCCGGGTGCGACGGCGCGTCCAGCCGGCCGTTGTTGATGCCGTCCACGTTGGACATGATCAGCGGCCGCTGCGCCGGGCGGAAATCCCGCGTCACGTCGTGATACAGGCGCATGCCCCAGACTTCCTTGTTCAGGCCCGGTGCCGGCGCCTGCAGGTGCGTATGCCAGTTGCGATCGAACCACCACAAATCGGCGCCCATGGCCAGCAGCGAAACCAGCCCCTGCTGCCGGAAGCGCAATTCCTCCGGCGCCAGCGCAGACGGCCCTTTCGGCTCCGGATGGTCGTTGAACATCACGCGCACCTCGCGTGCATGGGCCGCTTGCAGGAACCGCGGCATGTCCGGAAACAATTTTTCGTTAATCCCGTAGCCGCATGAAGCACCCACGCGCCAGTCCGTGTCGGCCACGAACACATCCAGCGGAATCTGCTCCTTCCGGAAACGGTCGATCACCGCCAGTGCCGTCGATTCGCTGTAGGCATAGTAGCGGCTGTACCACAGCCCCAGGGCGTACAGCGGCACCAGGGGAATGCCGCCGGTCAGGCGCAGGAACGCCTCCCGGAACGCCGCATAGCCGGAGGCCGCCGGAAAAAAGACATACGCGTCCGGCGCGTCGTTTGCCAGATCCCAGCCGGAGTTGGACTCTTCCTGGCCGGGCGGCGGCGGCAAGGCCCCCCGCGCGGACGGCACCACGCGCGGCGCATCCCCCAGCACCCAGACCGCCGGCAGCGCCCCCGGCGCCGGCAGGAATTTTTTACCCAGCAGGGCGCGCGACAGCACGCACAGGGTTTCGCCGGCGGGCGATTCCACGCGTACGCCGTCCAGCCCCTGCGCCGCCGCCGGCACCACGACGCGGTAGTGGGCGGTCGCCACGCAGGTGCTCCCGGCTTCCCGGAGCTCCTGCGCCGCCAGCCCGCCGAAGTCGCGGTGAACGACGGTGAAGGTTTCGCGATCCTCGAATCCCCGCGGGCCGCGCTGCTCGATCCGCACCAGGTGC
>CAZMOR010000328.1:0-5902 GCA_964567795.1 uncultured Verrucomicrobiota bacterium | reverse complement strand
TTTGGCGGGGCGTATCCGTGGCAGAAACTGTCCGTGCTGTTTGCGGGGGAGCATGAAGCCATCATCAGGAGCCTGCCCCGGCTGAACGGCCGGATGATGCGCGTGACGGGGGTCATGGAGAAAGGCCGGAAAGGGCCGGTGATCCGCGTGACCAACATGGCGCAGATTGTCGTGGCGAAACTCGATGCCGTGTCTTCCCTGGATGCCGACGGCGACGGACTGATTTTCCGGCGCCAACTGATGGCCGCCGTGGTGGAGCGGATCCAGGCCCGGGATTACGCCACGCTGGAAACCGTCGGGAACCGCTGGAACCAGGGCCGCGAGCGGCTGATGGAGGGCACCTGGAAAATCGGCGTGTTCTTCCAGGCCTTCAGTCCCGGCGATAAACAGTATCGCTGCACCGCGGACGAGGTGTTCGAACGCCTGCGGGAATGGGAGCAGGCCTATCCCGGCTCCATCCTGCCCCGGCTGATCCACGCGGATGTCATGGTGGACTGGGCCTGGATCGGCCGCGGCATCAACCATCCGTACCGGGCCACGGCGGAGAACCAGAAAATCTTCGAAGAGCGCCTGGCCCAGGCGCGCCAGGAGCTGGCGGCGTTGCACGCCCGCCGGACCGAATGCCCGGAATGGTACCGGATCATGCTGAAAGTCGCGCGGGCGCAGGGCTGGAGCCGCGAAGAGTACGACGCGGTGTATGACGAGGCGGCCCGGTTCGAACCGGAGTATATCTTCTATCATTACGAGAAATACGCGTATCTGATGCCGCATTGGTACGGCCGGGCAGGGGATGATAAAGCCTTCGTGGAATCGCTGCTCACGCGCTACCCGGAAGGCCAGGCGGAGGAAATCTACGCCCTGCTGGCGTGGTACCTGCGCCGGGAGGCGGATGAATACCTGCGGGAGATCGACGGCCGCTTCTTCCCCGACATGGGCTTCCGCTGGGAACCCATGAAAGCCGGTTTCGAGCGCCTGCGCGTGCGCTATCCGAAATCCACTTACGTCGTCAACGGCTATGCGGTGTTTGCGGGCAAGGCGAGCGACTGGGATACGACCCAGCGGCTCCTGCTCGAACTGGGCGACAAGTGCGACATGGACATTTGGGTCACCTGGGAGAACGTTGCCGCGGCCCGCATGTGGGCCGCCGGCAAGGGCTTGACCAATCTCGTTGTGAGCAATTTCCGCTGAAGCGGCGGACGGTCTGCGCCGGAACCGCTCCCCCCATGCGGGGAATCGCGGCTCATATGCCGGGAGGGGGGGGCTCAGGGTCTTCATGGCCCGAAAAAGCTCAAAAAAGGGGCTTTCGCGGCGTTTTCCGGCCGCAAATGGCCGTCCAATCCCGCAATTGAAGCTCGAGCCGCGAGCCCCCGCATGGGGGGCATCATTCGAGGCGGCTGCGGTAGAAGCGCTGCGCGGCGGCGGCCGCGGGATCGAAAAGGTCGAATTCGGATTCCACGGCGAGCTGCGCGTCGAAGACCGTCCATGCGCCGCCGAGGAGATTGGTGGTCCACTCCGCGCGGACGTGCTGGCCGGGCGCGGCGGAGACGCGCAGGGCGGTGCCGGTGGCGGCGGTTTGCAGGCCGGACAGGCGCGGGAGCGGGTCGTCGCGGCGGCCGAGGCGCAGGCCGTTGCCGAAGCTGGTGACCCAGATTTCGTTGGGGTCATGGGGATTGAAGAACACGCGGGTGGGGAAGCGGAAGGGATAGTCGAGCTGGGTGAAGACGGGCGCGGCGGCGCGGCGGTTGGCGCTGTACCAGAGGCCCTGGTCCTCGGTGGTGACATACATTTCGTCGGGGTTGACGGGGTCGATGGTGGCGGAGCCGACGGCGCGGAGGTTGGTGGACGTGAGCAAGGTCCAGGTGACGCCGCGGTTCGTGGTGACGTAGAGGCCGCCTTTGTCTTCGGAAGCGCCCCATTCGCCCCAGACGCCGGCATACCAGGTGTTCTGGGCGGGATCGTGGGGATCGAGGGCGAGGTCCTTGGTGTAGTACTGCATGTTGGTCGCGGTGCGGTCGAGCCAGCTCGCGCCGTCGTTGGTGCTGAGGAAGACGCCGGCGCTGGGCTGGAAGTCGTTGGAGGCGATGCGGGCGCTGTAGGTGGCGAGGAGGGCGCCGTCGTTGAGGATGCGGAGATTGTAGGGATGGCCCTGGGTGCGGGGCGGGGCGGCCAGCCGGGTCCAGGTGGCGGCGATTCCGGCGGCGAGGTTGGTGGTGCGGTAGATGCCGCCGCTGGTGCTGTGGACCATGGCGGCGTAGAGGCGGTTGGTGCGGTTGGGGTCGAGGGCGACGTGGACGACGGGGCGGCCGAGGTTCTTGAAGGTGGCCCAGGTGGCGCCGGAATTGGTGGACCAGAGAACGGCGCCGGAGCCGGCATCGAGACGGGCGTCCTGGCAATAAGTGTCCCAGGCGTAGAGGTCGTGGACGGAGGAGCCGGCGGCGTAAACGATGCCGTTGGGGTGGCGGGCGGTGGCGTAGGTGCTGTTGAAGGTGAGCGACATGGGGCTCATCCAGGAGCGGCCGCCGTTCGTGCTCCACATGCCGCGGATGTCGGTGAAGCCGGCGAAGAGGGTGTTGCTGTCGAACCAGTCGAGCCACCAGCAGGACGTGTCTTCGAGCCCGTTGCCGCAATAGAAATTGGTCTTGGGGGTGGCGGCGCCGGCGGGATTCTCGTGGCCGTGCCAGTCGTAGGCCTGGCGCCAGGAGGCGCCGCCGTTGGTGGTGACGTGGATGAAGCCAAAATCGGTGATGACGGCGCGGCCCGGGTCGGTGGGGCAGAGGGCGAAGCCCATCGCGCATTCGCCGAAGGACCATTTCTTCCAGTTCCAGCTTCCGGAATCGTCGCCGCTCCAACCGGTGGCGATATTCTCGTTGCCGGAGCAGCGCAGGACCTGCGTCCAGGAATTGCCGCCGTCGACGGTCTTCACGACAGAGGGCTGGCCGGAGCCGTCGGAGCCGGCGGCATAGGCGAGGGCGGGGTTGGTAGGGACGAGGGCGACGAGGAAGAGGCGGTTGGCGCCGAGGTCGTTGGTGGCGACGGTCCAGGAGCCCGTGCCGCCGTCCAGCCGGTAGATTTTCTGGTAGGAGTCGTAGGAGGAGCCCTGTACGCCGGGATACACGTCGGTGGAGTTCCAGGTCACGCACAGGAACCGGAGGGCGCCGTCCGGCGCTTTTGCGCCGGAAAACGAGATCATGGCCTCGCCGGTGGCGACGCCGGGCATGACCGGCGCGGCGAAGACGGCGCCGCCATTGGTGGAAACGAGAAGGCCGGCCCGCGTGCCGACATAAATGCGGGGGCCATCCCAGAAGACGCCGGTGATGAGATGGTCGTCGTTGGTGAAGACTCCGCGCCAGGCGGCGCCGGAATTGGTCGAGAGGAAAAGCGTGGTGTAGTCCGCCACGAACAGGCGGTTGGTGGTCGTGGGATCGGCCCAGAGGCCGTAGACCCAAGGCGACCAAATGTCGTGCGGCACGGCGGTCCAGGTCGCGCCGCCATCGGCGGAGCGCATGGGCACGGAGTCGTGCAGGGCATAGCGCACGAGCGGATCGCTGGTGAACTCCATGCGGCCGGGCTTGCTGCCGCCTTGCAGGACCCGAAAATCGACGGTGTCCCAGACACGCCCGAAATCGCGGGTGACAAACAGGTCGGACATGTCCGAGCCGACCCAGATTTCGTCGGGAGCGTAGGGATTGATGGCCGGGCCGAAGAACGCGCCGCCGCCGCCGGGGCCGCGGGAGATCCAGCGGGCTGGCGGGGCGGCCTGCAGCGCCGGCGCCAGCAAGACGATGGACAGGAGGGCGATGCGCAGCGCGTTTCGCATAGATGCAAGGAGTGTACCGCAGGCGGCCGCCGGCTTCCAGCCGGGGCCGATGGAATCGGGACCCAGGCCCGGAAACGAGCCGCGAGCAAGCGCATGGGGGGGAGAAGGGTTGCGCCAAGCCGGGGGGAGCTGGTAGATTGTTTTATCAGTAGATTTCCGGCGGAGGCCGGGGGAAAGCGAGAGGGTGCGGATGAAGACGGCAATGGTTTTCAGGGCGGCGGTGCTGGCGGTGTTCGTCTGTGCGGCGGGGGCGCGCGGCGAGGCGGTGCGCGGCCAGATCAACGGCTGGGGCACGAACTGGATGGCCACGAATGCGGCGTTCACCGGCGATACGCGCTGGTCGGCCACGGTCACCAGCACGCAAAGCTGGACGAACATCAGCTTCAAGGTCGACCTGCGGGGCGACTGGACGACGAACTGGGGCACCGGCACGATGGCCACCAGCGCCGTCGTGAACAGCACGATCGGCCAGGGGCACAAGAGCAACACGACCGGCAGCGACGGTGGCAACCTGACCTACAGCCAGGTGAACGGCATGCGCTATACCTTCCGCATGGACGGCGACCACACGTGGTGGTACCGGCCCTACACGATCCAGGCGACGACGAACGATCCCGTCGCCATCACCAACGTGGCGGACAACAGCGGGACGGCCGGAACGAACACGGTGACGGTGACGGCGCAGTTGAGTGCGGCGCCGAGCGGCGAAAGCCTCTATGTGCGCTGGACGACGAACGCCTTCGGCGCCAGCGGCTATGCGACGGCGGCGGTTTCCGGCGCGACGGCGACGTTTGCGATTCCGGGCATGGTGACGGGCCGGACAGTGAAATACTACGTGCTCACCAGCGCCATGCCGACCAACCGGATCATCAGCAATCCGGATCTGTGCACGCTGCGGGCGAACAACGCCACGGGCGGGACGAACTACCAGTATCTGGTGGGCGAGCCGGTGCCGGTGATGGGCAACTGCTGGCATTTCCCGACGAACGTGGAGCCGGCGACGGTGACGATGCGGAACCCGACCAATCCCGTGCCGAATGCCGACACATACATCTACGTGGGTAATTACCAGCCGGACGCGGACATGACGGGCGGCATGGTGGTCTTCAAGAAATCCACGGCGGGCACGTGGTCGTCGAACAGCCTGGCCTGGGATTCAACCGCGGGCGACAACAACTACTGGAAGGCGGCGATTCCATCGAACGCGGTGGCTCCGGGCGAGACGCTGCAGTACTACCTCGTCGTGCTCTATGCGAACGGCGGGGCGGACACGACGTACCTGGGCACGACGACGCAGGCGGACAACGTGAAGTACGCGGCGCAGACAAATGCGGAGGCGCATCCGTTCACAACGGTGGCGGTGGCCGCCGCGGCGAACCTGGGCAATGCGTGGCACATTCCGACGAACGCGGAGCCGGCCGGCGCCTACATGCGCAACCCGCGGCATCCGTACGCCTCGAACACGGTGACGTTCTACAACGGGAACCAGTTCCAGGGGGCGGGCAATGCCGCCGACCAGAGCGGCGGCTGGCTGCTGCACCGCCTGCAGGGAACCGGGACGTGGACCAGCAACGCGCTGGCATTCGATTCCCAGGCGGAGAACAACAAGTACTGGAAGTCATCCATCGCGGCGGGGACGTACGGCAAGACGCAGACAGTGGAATACGTGCTGGCGGTCACCTACACGGACCGCGACCCGACCTACGTGGGCGCGAGCGGCATAGTCAGCCGGACGTTTGCAACGCTGGCGGAGGCGCAGGCGGCGCCATTCACGTTCACCTACGGCGACGATCCGGGGCTGGAGCCGGGCTACATCTGGCACGGCGGCAACGTGGTCAAGGTGGCCGGCGACACCATCCAGATCTGGACCAAGATCGGCTACGAGGCGACCAACGGCTACCGCTGGGCGGACCACGCGGAGGTGCGCTATCGACTCACGACCAACGGCGCGAGCCGGCGGACGGTGAGCGGGGTGTCGCGGCTGAGCAAGCTGGCGGTGCCGAAGGTGCTGGCGTCCGACCTGGTCCGGACCAACGCGATGGAGTTCAGCCATGCGGAGGCGGATACGAGCCAGAACGGCAACGC
>CAZMOR010000327.1:0-9479 GCA_964567795.1 uncultured Verrucomicrobiota bacterium | reverse complement strand
CCCCGGCTTCGCTTCCGCTGTTGCGGCTTTCGGCGTTTCGGTGTATCACACCGCACACATGGCCCCGCCGTATCCAGCCGAAACCATTGCCGCGATCGCCACCGCCCCGGGCGAAGGCGCCATCGCCATCGTCCGTCTTTCCGGCCCCGACACCTTCACGCTCGCCGACCGGATCTTTCGCTGTTCCGCCCCCGCGCCCTCCCAACGCGCACCCGGAACCTTCGTCCACGGCCAGGTGGTCGCCCCGGCCTCCGGCGAAGTCCTCGATGATGCCCTGTTGCTCGTTTTTCACGCCCCCCACTCTTTCACCGGCGAAAATTCCGTCGAAATCCAGTGTCACGGCGGCGCCCAGGCCGCCCGCCGCATCCTCGATGCCCTGATTTCAGCCGGCGCGCGCCAGGCGGAACCCGGCGAGTTCACCAAACGGGCTTTTTTGAACGGGAAACTCGATTTGACCCAGGCCGAAGCCGTTCTAGACCTCATTCATGCCCGCTCCGAACGGGCCGCGCGCCTTGCTACTGCCCAGCTGGAAGATGTGTTGGGCCTGAAAATCCGCGCGCTGTACGACTCCCTGCTCGCCATTTCCGCCGATATCGAGGCCATGCTTGATTTTCCGGATGATGAACTGCCCCAATCGGTTCCAAATGAACTGATCCGCCGCTTACAGGGCATTTCCGGCGAAATCGAGGCTCTTCTGGCGACCTGGCAGGAAGGCCGTGTCCTCCGCGAAGGCGCCCGCGTCGTCATCGCCGGTGCTCCCAATGTCGGCAAATCCACCCTCCTGAATTATCTGGCTGGCCGCGACCGTGCCATTGTCTCCCCCCATCCCGGCACCACGCGCGACACCATTGAAGAATCTGTCATTCTTCATGGTTATCCTCTTCATTTGATCGATACCGCTGGACTGCGGGATGCGCCGGGTGAAATCGAACAGGAAGGCATCCGCCGCACCCACCGGGCCTTGGCCGAGGCGGATCTCTGCGTTTGCCTCCTCGATGCCTCCCGGAAACTCTCCGATAGCGAGGCGGCCTTCCTCAAGGCCCACGAGCCCCAAAAATTGCTCGTGTTGATCAATAAAACCGACCTGGGACACCTCATCCGGCCTGAAAATATCCCCGGAATCGATGTTTTGGAGATTTCACTCAAAACAGAGCCGAAATTGAGCCAAATTTCGGAAAAAATCATCCAAAAAGTCGTTCAAAAGCCATCTGGAAGCGACCACGGATCCTTTGCGATCTCCGAGCGGCATAAAAAGTCACTACAAATTGCCTTGGATGATGTTAAATCGACTGAAAACCTGTTGAGAACAGGTTCTGAAGCCGATTTTTTGCCTGCGGCAACCCAGATTCGGTCCGCTTTGGAACAAATCGGCCTGATTTTCGGAAAACACTGCACCGAAGAGATGCTCGACGCCATTTTTTCAAGGTTTTGTGTTGGCAAATGACGCCGCGTATCCTGATGCGGAATTCTATATTGTTACTATATTCACATAATAATTTTTGACCCCATCCCCCACCCCATGAACGCCTATGATGTCATTGTAATCGGCGCCGGCCACGCCGGTTGCGAAGCAGCACTGGCCGCCGCCCGCCTGGGCGTCCGCACGGCACTGGTCACGATGGATCCCATGGCCGCCGCGCGGATGTCCTGCAATCCGTCCATCGGCGGGATCGCCAAATCACACATGGTTTTTGAACTCGACGCCCTGGGCGGCGAGATGGCCCTGAACACCGATTGCACCGGAATCCAGTTCCGGGTTCTCAACATGCGCAAGGGTCCGGCCGTCCGCGCCAACCGCGCCCAATGCGACAAGCCGGCCTATTCCGCCCGCATGCACGCCGTCCTGCAGGCCCAGGAGAACTTGACCCTGATCGCCGATCAGATTGAAGCCGTTAAGGTTGAAAATGACCGAATTTCGGGCGTTTTTGGCCAAAAATCAGGGTTTTTGGCGGCCAAAGCCGTCATTTTGACCGCCGGAACCTTCCTGCGCGGCAAGATTTTCGTTGGCAAGCACGTCGTCAGCGGCGGCCGACTTAATGAGCCCTCTGAGGAGAAACTCAGCCTCCAACTGCAAGATCTGGGCTTCCGGTTGGAACGCCTAAAGACCGGAACCCCGCCGCGGCTGCACAAGGACAGCATCGATTACGGCCGGATGCTGATCCAGCCCGGCGAAGAACCGACGCCGTTCTTTGGCTGGTTTTGCCGGTCCAAGGACCGGATGTTCCACGTGGAACAAAGCGGCTCCAAACCGCCGCCGGCCACCGGCCAAAACCCGGATGTTCCACGTGGAACACCGGACTTGCCGCCATTCGCGCCTTGGGTTCCGGGATCCAACCAGATTCCGTGCTGGCTGACCCATACCAATCCGCGCACGATCGACATCATCCAGTCGCATCTCCAGGACTCGGCCTTGTATGGCGGTCTGATCGAAGGAACCGGGGTCCGGTATTGTCCCTCTATAGAGGATAAAGTGGTGAAGTTCACCGCTCACACCGACCACCATGTCTTTGTTGAGCCGGAGGGCAGGGGGGTGTTGGAGGTGTATCCCAACGGGACCTCCAACAGCCTGCCGCTGGAGGTGCAACTGGACATGATCCATTCCATCCCCGGCCTCGAGCGGGCGGAGTTCCTGGCTCCGGGTTATGCCATCGAGTACGACTTTTTCGATCCCACGCAGTTGACCCACACGCTGGAGACCAAGCGGGTGGGGGGACTCTATTTTGCGGGCCAGGTCAATGGCACCACCGGCTACGAAGAGGCTGCAGCGCAAGGGCTTATGGCTGGCGCGAACGCATCGTTGCAATTACTTGGCAGAGAATGTATTACGTTTAAGCGCCACGAGGCGTACATCGGTGTTTTGATCGATGATTTGGTGACCAAGGGCACCAATGAACCGTACCGGATGTTCACATCACGGGCGGAGCATCGGCTGCTCCTGCGGCAGGACAATGCGATCTTCCGGATGGCCCGCCACGCGGAACATCTGGGCATCATTCCCGCCGCCCGCCTGCGCCAGGTCCGGGAGATGGAACAGGCCATCGCCCGGGAAATCGACCACCTGAACCGGAGCCATTTCGAAGGCGCCTCGCTGGCGCAGATCCTCAAGCGTCCGGAGATGGATTATGCGACGTTGCCAAGGGGGCGGCACGACCTCCCGCCCGAGGTGGTGGAGCAGGTGGAGTTCGAACTGAAATACCAGGGCTACATCGAGCGCGAACGGCGCCAGATCGACAAGGCCGAGCAAACCGCCCGCCAGAAGATTCCCCCGGATTTCGATTATCACGCCATCCGCGCCCTGCGCTTCGAATCGCGCGAAAAACTGTCCGCCATCCGCCCGGCTGACCTCGGCCAGGCCGCGCGCATCTCCGGCGTCACCCCCGCGGATATCGCCATCCTGTCGGTCTGGCTGAAAAAGACCGGCGCAAATTAGGCGGACGACCAAATCCAGGCCGGGGTCGACGCCCCCAGCTACAGATCAGCCGGTTATTGGAACGGTTGTAGCCGGGCACGGTGGGCCCGGCATATTGGAAAGCCAGGAATTTCGCTTTTCCCGTACTCAAGGACCGAGCATTTGCAGGGCGGCGCAGGTGACCGGTCCGCCGGCGTCGGCCCAGCGGACGGGGAAATTCTCCGGATGGGCCAGACTGCTGTTGAGCTTGGCCATTTGGACCCCGGTTGGCAGGTGCGGAGCGGCCCGCGCGGAGGCCATGACCCACGCGGGATCGGCATCCGGCAATTTGGCGGCGGCTTGCACGGCCATGCCGGCGAGATACTGCGTGAAGCCCGCACCGGAGAAATCCTCGCCGAACCGGCCATCGGCATTTTGCTGGCTCAGCAGATGCGTCATGCCGGCGCGGATCGCTTCGGCATGGGCTCCGGCCAGCGGGGCGGCATCGGATCGCAACAGGGCCAGCAGGGCCAGCGCCGTCACGCTGGTGTCGTAGCGCGACGGGGAATTCTGTGCATCGGCGGCCCAGCTGCCGTCGGCGCGCTGCGCGGCCATGAGCACGTCCACCGGGGTTGGCGCCTGCGCCACGGGCACCGGTGCGCGGATGAACCACACCCCGGCGCCCAGCAGCAGCGCCAGCACGGCCGCAGCCCGAGCCGCGAGCACGGAAAACGTCAACTTTCGCGGCACGGGCTGCCGGGCGCGGGCGAGGGTCTGTTCCATGAAACCGGCCTGCGGCTCCGGCGCCGGCTGCGCGCGCAGGGCGGACACCAGTTTGGAGAACCGCGGGTCCTGGAGGGGATCAGGCGTGGTCTTCATGGAACATCTCCTGCAGGGTGGCAAGGGCGTTGAACACGCGGGATTTCACGGTCCCGACGGGAATATGCAGAATCTGCGCGATTTCGTCGTAGGCCAGGTCCTGGTGCACGGCCAGCACGAGCACTTCGCGCAGCTTGGGCGACAGTTTGTCCAGCGCCTCCTGGATGTCGAGCTGCCGCCGGAGCCGTCCCAGGCCGCCGTCGGTGGAGGCGGGCATTTCCTCGCGGTAGCGCGCGGCAAACAGCTGGAACCGCGATTGCCGGCGCACGGAATCCAGCCACGCGTGCCGCGCCAGCGTGTAGAGGAACGTCGTGAACTTCGCCGCGGGCTTGTATTTTTTCCGGTAATTCCATAGTCGCACGAAGGTCTCCTGCGCGAGATCCTCGCCATGATTGGAAGCGCCCATGCGGGCGAAAAAGTTCAGGAGGGGGCGCTGATGCCGTTCCACGAGCTGCCGGAACGCATCCTCGCGCCCCTGGCGGACGAGCGCCATGAGGACAAAATCATCGGTTTCGGGCTGGACGGAATCCGGCATGAAAAGGCATTCTTGAACCAGTTGCGTCCAAAAGAAAAGCCTTTTGGCGCAGGGCGGCCGGCCGGCGAAAAACCACCGAACCGGACCGGCCCGGGCGGCGTTTATAGTAAGTTTGGAAAGGAAGCATTCATGAAAAAGTGGCTGATCGGATGCATGGCGGCCGGCCTGGTGGCAGGCACGGCGTGGGCGGGCGTGCCGGCGGAACTCGAGGCGCAGGCCAAGGAGGCGATGGGCAAGGGCGCGGCGTGGCTCGCGGCGCAGCAGCAGGCCGACGGCCACTGGGGCGTGCCGGACACGCCGGCGCTGACGGCGCTGGCGATGTGGTCGCTGCAGAACACCGATCCGGCGGCCTACCAGGCCGCGATCAACCGCGCCATGGTCTTCGTGCTGACGAGCGTCCGCGAGGACGGTTCGATCTGGCGCGAGCCGACGCTGCCGCGCAAGGGCGGCGGCCTCGCCAACTACAACACGGCGGTCTGCATGGCCGCGCTGCACGCGCTGGGCCGGCCCGAACTCGTGCCGGTGATCCAGAACGCGCGCACCTATCTCGCCAAGATGCAGTATCTCGACGGCGGCAGCTACCGCGGCGGCATGGGCTATGACGCCGACCAGGGCCGGCCCTACACGGATCTCTCCAATTCCTACATGGCCTTTGAAGCCATGCGCCTGACGCAGGACGTCGAAGACCTGCGCGCCGCGGGCGAGCCCAAGGCCGATCTCGACTGGAACGCCGCGCAGGAATTCCTCGCGCAGCTGCAGAACCTCAAGGGCGTGAACACCAATTCCTACATGAGCGAAGACGCGGACAACCAGGGCGGCTTCGCGTATTCGCCCGGCGCGGGGGCCACGGTCACCAACGCCGACGGCAAGGTGACGCTGCGCTCCTACGGCAGCATGACCTACGCGGGCCTGCTCGCGCTGATCTACGCACAGGTGGATGCGAACGACGTGCGCGTGCAGTCCGCGAAGGACTGGGCCGGCCGCCACTGGTCGCTCGATGAAAACCCCGGCATGGGACAGGAAGGCCTCTATTATTTCTTCAACGTGCTGACCAAGAGCCTCGCCGCCGCGGGCGACGAGACGCTCACACTGCCCGACGGCCGCACCGTCGTCTGGCGCGAGGAGGTCGCGCGCAAGCTGATCGCGCTGCAGAAGCCCGACGGCTCGTGGGTCAACGAGAACAACCGCTGGTGGGAGGCGGACCCGAACCTCGTGACGTCCTACACGCTGCTGGCGCTCTCCCTCGCGCTGCACTAGGCCCGCCGCCCCGATGCGGGGGCTCGCGGCTCATGTCCACGCCCCCGGTTTTTCCACACAATGGAAAAACTTTCAGCGATTTTTCCATACAATGGAAAAACTGTGAGGAATTTTTCCACACTGTGGAAAACTTTTTTCCACAGTGTGGAAAAATCATGAGCCGCGATTCCCCGCATGGGGGGCACCGGGCCGGCGGCAGCGCGGCTAGGGCTTGAACCGGGCGAGGAACGCCTCAAGCTGGGCGTTGCCGTCGCCGCCGGGGACGAACCAGGAGTTGTCGCTGTGCGCGCCGGAGAGCAGGACGAAGGTCTTCGGTTCGGCCGCGGCGTTCAGCAGGATGCGGCCGCTCTGGAAGGGGACGACCTCGTCGGCCAGGCTGTGGCCGAAGAGCTTCGGCAGGTTCGTCAGCGTGGCGGCGGTGGCGGCGGCATCGTATTTCACGGTCAGGATGCGGTCGAGGGGCAGGCTGGGGTAGCGGCGTTTCGCCATGTCGGCCATGGAGGCGAAGCCGCCCTGCACGATGAGGCCGGCGACGGGGCGGTCCTGCGCGAGCTGGATGGCGACGGCGGCGCCGAGCGAATGGCCGTAGGCGATGACCGGCAGCTTGCGGCTCATGGCCTCGGCGGCGTCATAGGCGGCGCGGGCGTCGGCGTAGAGGCCTTTTTCGGAGGGCCGGCCGCCGCTGCGGCCGTAGCCGCGGTAATCCCACAGGAAGAGATTGAAGCCGCGCTTGGTGAATTCCGGCGCGAAGTGCGCGCGTCCACCGATGTTGCCGGCGTTGCCGTGGCAGTAGACCACGGTGCCGCGCGGATGGTTCGCGGGAATCCACCAGCCGAAGAGCGGGGTGCCGTCGGCCGAGCTGAACTGCACGTCCTGGTAGCGCAACTGGAACTGGGCGGGCGTGGCGTCGATCTCGGCGGCCGGATGGTAGAGCTGCCGGTTCTCGAACCGGAGCAGGCCGATTCCGCCCGACACCGCGAGCAGCGCCAGAAGCACCAGGAGAGTCAGGAAAAATTTCTTCATCCCGGCTATGTTTCCAGTTTTTTCGGGAAACTAGCGAGGATTTTATATCCGGTGCGCGTGATGACCACGGTATCCTCGATGCGGACGCCGCCGAGGCCGGGGTAGTAGAGCCCGGGTTCGACGGTGACCACGTTGCCGGCGGCGAGGCGGCCGGGCTCGTTCCGCAGGCCGGGCGATTCGTGGATGTCGAGACCGACGCTGTGGCCGGTGCTGTGGATGAAGCCGCATTCCCGGCCGGCCGGCGCGAAGCGCGTTTCAAAGCCGGCCTTCCGGAAATAGCTCTCGACCACTTGCTGGACAGCAGCCGACGCCACACCGGGTCGGAGCATGGACAGGGCGAGCTGCTGCGCGGCCTTCACGGCGCGGTGCATGCGGCGCACTTTTTCGGAAGCGCGGCCGCGCACGACGGTGCGGGTGAGATCGCCCCAATAGCCGGTTTCGCGGTCGCGCGGGAAGATGTCGATGACGATCGGAACGCCGGCGCGCAACGGGCCGGAGCCGGTGTCGTGCGGGCGCGCACCCTGCGGGCCGACGGCCACGATCGTGCCGTCCGCCGAGCAATGAAGTCCGTCCAGCGTGCGGGCGATGAGATCCTTGAGACCTTCCGCGGTGAGCGGCCGGCCGGCGTGTTTCAGGATTCCGGACGGGGAAATCGTCGCGCCGCGGATGCGGCGGAGCGCGGCGCGCAGCGCGGCCACGGCCGCGCGCTGCGATTTCGCGATCGCCGCGATTTCGCGCGGCGATTTCACGGCCCGGCGCGGAAACGCGGGCGTGCCGACGAGCTGCACGCGTACGCCGTGGTGCTCGAGTTCGCGCGCGACACCGAGCGGAAAATACGGGCCCGCCTGCACGGAACGCACGCGGAGCTTTTTCGCCAGCGCGGCGAACTGCGCGCCGAGCGTGCGCCGGCGCGGCACGGCATCCGCGAACAATTCCGCGGGCGTGTGCAGGATCGCGCGCGGACAGGCTTTACGGGCCCGGGCGGCCTCGAGCGCGGACACAAGCAGATGCAGCCGGGAGCCGGCCACCAGCAGCCCGAACGGATCGCTGGCAACGAGGCCGGTGGCATAGCGAACATCGTTTTCCTCCAAGCCTGTGGCCACTAAAACGCGGGGGGGTGTTGATTTCTTCATATTTTACGGGGTTTTTTACCCGGAAGGGGATGTCAAGGGGCGGATTTTCACGGGAATTCGGCCTGTTTTCAATCCCAAAATCCAAAGACAAGACATACAAGCGACAATTCTTTCATGACTTCAGGATTGTCAATATATGGGCATTCCGGATTAAGGAAACACCACGGGATGTGGTGATGCGGAAAAGTGATAAATCAGCTCGGGAAGGGACTTGTCCTTCCGCGGGGCGAAAATTATGGTCGGGGCCGTTTTCCGGGCAGCCAAGCGAGATGCAGTTGTGAACAAGCTGTGAATAAGTGGCCCGGAGGCCCATTCTACCGAGCTGAAATGGATGCCCGGCGGGTGGAAACCGGAGTTTTAGTTTTGGATTGTGCCGGATTGGTCGCCCGTGAGAAACTGGCGGCCCGAAGCAGGAAAAGGATTTTTCGTGGAAGCGAACAAGGCAAAACAGATTTGGACGAAGGCTTGCGAGCACCTGTCGTCCGCGATTTCGCCCGATGTTTACCACCGCTGGATCGGGGTGATCGAAGCGGTGGGGGACGACCTGCCGGGCCAGCTGACCCTGACGGTGCCGAACGGTTTCTACCAGGACTGGCTGGAGGAGCACTATCTGCCGCTGATCCGGAAGGCGCTGGGCGCGTCCGGTTTTGAAAACGTGGCGATCGCCTTCGTGGTGGACGGTTCGCGGCCGGAGCCGGAAGCGCCGGCCCCCGCCAAGCCGGAGGAACGGGAACCCCCGAAGCGGCGGGTGCAGAAGACCTGCGTCGTGGGCGAGCCGCTTAATCCGCGGCACACGTTCGACAATTTCGTGGTGGGGCCGTCGAACACGTTTGCGCATGCGGCGGCGCTGGCGGTGGTGGAAGCCCCGGGCCGGGCCTACAACCCGCTGTTCGTCCATGGCGGAACCGGCCTGGGCAAGACGCACCTGATCCAGGCGATGGGCCAGGCCGTGCTGAAGCGCGGCAAGGGCACGGTGTGCTACACCTCCTGCGAGGCCTTCACCAACGAATTCATCCAGGCCCTGCAGCAGCACGAACTCGCGGCGTTCCGCAAGAAATACCGCCACATCGACCTGCTGCTGATCGACGACATCCATTTCCTCGCGGGCAAGGAGAGCACGCAGGAGGAATTCTTCCACACCTTCAACACGCTCTACGAAAACCAAAAGCAGATCGTGATGACGAGCGACCGGCCCATCAGCGAAATCGCGAACCTGCAGAGCCGCCTGGTGTCGCGGTTCGAGTGGGGGATGGTGACGGAGATG
>CAZMOR010000326.1:0-18388 GCA_964567795.1 uncultured Verrucomicrobiota bacterium | reverse complement strand
CACATCATCAGCTTCTCCGAGCAGAACTCCGCCCCGAATCCCGAAGGCATCCAAATGCTGCGCGACATCAACACGGAGCTCGCGCAGGTCCGCCCCGGCCTCGTCCGCATCGCCGAGGACCGCGCCTTCGACCATGACATGGCCTTCGACGGCCAGTGGGACATCGGCTACCGCTGGGCGCTCTTCCATCTCGTCGCCGACGCGTGGGACACCGACCGCAACATGCACACCGTCGCCGGGGTCTGGTCCGACTGGCCCAGTTTCCAGCGCGTCGCCTTCACCGAAGCCCATGATTACGTCGCCGCCATGAACTACGGCCGCAGTCGCGTCCCCGCCATGATCCATCCCGAGGATCCCACCAGCATCTGGGCCCGCAAGCGCGCGCTTCTCGGCGCCGCCATCGTCTTCACCACCCCCGGCATCCCCATGATCTTCCAGGGCCAGGAAATGAACGAAACCCGCGGCTTCAACGACGACGTCCCCATGCGCTGGGAGCTCACCAACACCTTCGCCGGCATCGTCCGCGCCTACACCGACCTCATCCATCTCCGCCGCAACCTCTATGGCACCACCCCCGGCCTCACCGGCACCGGCGTCTTCGTCCAGCACCTCGACAACGACAACAAGGTCGTCGCCTGCACCCGCTGGAGCCGCGGCGGCGCCGCCGACGATGTCGTTGTCGTCGCCAATTTCTCCTGCAACGACTACGACAAAAACGATTATTCCATCCGTTTCCCCTCCGCCGGCACCTGGTACCGCCAATTCAACAGCGACTCGAAACTGTATTCCGACGATTTCGGCGGCATCGGCGCCGCGCAAGTCGTCGCCGCCGGCGATCCCCCGACCGCCACCGTCTGTATGGGCAAATACTCCCTCCAGATCTTCTCGAAAAATCCCCCCGCCTTCCCCGCGCCGAATTGAGCCCGCGCCCCCCGATGCGCTTGCTCGCGGCGCAAGCTTTCTGATCCCATTGTCATCCCGAGCTTGCCGAGGGATCGCCTTCTGTTCTTTAAAATTAATAGTTTCGGCTTTTTTTGCTGAATTTTACTTTATAGTCTGCTGGGAATGAAAACTACGCACCCCCCCCGGGATGATGGTCATACTAGCAAATACCTTGTCCACTGGACGGGACGAAAAGATGAACAGTCCGGTCTCGAAAATCTCTCTGCAATTGCTCGGACTTGCCGCCTCCGGCTTTCACAAAATGAGTTTTTCTTCGACGGGGCATTGCGCGTTGTCGAAAATATGGCGTGTTTTACAGATGTTCCGCTATGGCACTCCCTGCCGCACTGCCAACGATATGGTCGATATGCCATTGTTTTCGACAAGGCCAAGCTGATGGCCCGCGGAGCCCAGCCCGTCTTCTATTTCACACATGTTTTCAAACGCGACATGAGTACGATTTATAATTTTATTATGTCTCAAATGGAAAAGGCAACGATCCCTTCTGACGTATTCGAGGCAATTCACCGGCATTTCTTCTATGCACAGGAGTTCTCGGCCGGCTCCGTCACCGATCCGACGGCAAATTATTATGAGCGCGAGTGGCGGCTCGGCGAATTTAGCCTAATCCCTGAGAACGAAGATATCGCGGCATATTGCTTTAATCATAGACTTCCTCTATGTATTGGGAGATCCTCAACGGATGAAAACGGCATCCATTTTATCATCGATCCACAAGATGTTGCCTTTCTTGTGGCACCCCAAAGCCATGTTGCCATGGTGAACAATCCACATTCATTTCCCGTATATTCATTTGAAAGTATTGTTTCCACCAAAAATTTAATATTAGAGGGGATACAAAAGTAAAACCGCCTAGTTCAATCGTGGCAATTTCGCCATCCAACTCCCCTGTGGACCACGCGAGGAAACCCCAATGACCCTCCCCCAAGCCCAAGCCTTCGCCGCGGAATGGGTCGCGGCGTGGAACCGGCACGACGTGGACGCCGTGCTCGCGCACTACACCGACGACTTCACGATGACGACGCCGATGATCCAGAAGCTGCTCGGCATTCCCACCGGCACGCTGCAAGGCAAGCAGGCAGTGGGCGACTACTGGCGCGCCGCGCTGGTTAAAATCCCCGACCTGCAGTTCTCGATCATCGAAACCACCTGCGGCGTGGACACCGTCAGCATCTACTACAACGCCGTCCTCGGCCGCCGCGCCATCGAAACCTTCTTTTTAAACGCCGACGGCAGGGTGTTCAAGGCCCTGGCCACCTACAACGCCTGATGCCCGTGAACGTGGAACTGAAATTCGATTGCACCGGCGTGGACTGGGCCTTCGTGTCCGAGACGCTCAAGCGCGTGGGCATGGCGTCGCGGCCGCCGGAACTGCTGCAAAAATCCTTCACGGCCAGCGCGGTCGTCGTGTTCGCCTATGCCGCTGGCCGACCGGTTGGTTTCGCCCGGGCGATCTCCGACGGCGCCTACCAGGCGGCCGTCTACGAAATGGCCATCGTGCCGGAATGCCAGCGGCAGGGTATCGGCGCCCAAATCATGAACGCCATCCTGGACCGCCTGCCCGGTTATAACGTGATGCTCTACGCCTCGCCCGGCAAAGAGGACTTCTACCGCAAGCTCGGCTTCCGCCGCATGAAAACCGGCATGGCCCGCTTCCAGTATCCCGACGCCATGGCTCAAAAAGGTTTCACGGAATAACGCCGGCGCTTGACTCCCCGCCGCCACCGGCGCACCCTAGAGTTCGGGCAAAGGACGCGGTCAGCCAGCGGCTGCCGTACCGATTGCACATGTCCAGCATGAACCGGAATCGGCAAAATCTTTGGCTCCTGGCCGTCCTCCTGGGCGCGGGCGGCGGACCTTTTGCCGCCGCGCAGGATCCGGAACTCACGGATCTGCAAAACGGCTACGTGACGTGGACCAACGCGAACACAAACCGGTACTACACCCTCGAGCACAGCCCGGCGGTCACCAACGGGAGCCCCTGGGACGGCGCCGGCCGCGAATGGCAGGATCTGCGTTCGACCTCCAGCGTCTTCACCGTCCCCATCGGCCGCTTCTACCGCGTCGTGGCCAGTTCCAATCCGCTTCACACCCTGCGCTTGTCTTCCACCTCCGCCGTCGTGGCGGCGGGCTACTACGAGGCCACCAACCTGACGGCGGTGGATGCCGATCTGGCCACGGCCAACCTCCGCGGCGGCACTGTCCTTTTCGGCGTGACCGGCAGCCCGCTCGTGGTCAACACCGCCTCGGGCACCGCCACCACCAATGATCTCCTCGCCGGCCGGGTGGCCTGGGTCGACGGCGCCGCCGTCACTGGCGCCATCCCGACGCGCACCCTCGCCGCCACGACGTACATTGTCAATGCCGGCTATTACGCGGCCACCAACCTCGCCGCCGTGGACGCCGACCTGGCCACCGCCAACCTCCGCGGCGGCACCACTCTTTTTGGCGTGACCGGCAGTCCCATGGTCGTCAACACCGCCTCGGGCACCGCCACTACCAACGACCTCCTCGCCGGATTCGTGGCCTGGGTCGATGGCGCCGCCGTCACCGGCGCCATCCCCGTCCGGGCGTTGTCCGACACCACCACCGTCATCCACGCCGGTTATTACGAGGCTGACACGCTCAACGCCGTGGATACCGATCTGTCCCCGGACAACATCCTGGCCGGCACCGAGATCTTCGGTGTCACGGGCCTGCCGTTTGTCGTCAACACCGGTTCCGGCACCGCCACAACCAACCAGATTCTCGCCGGCTGCATCGCCTGGGTGGACGGCCAGGCCGTCGTCGGCACCATCCCGACCCGGCTCTTGTCCGACACGACCACCGTGGTCAGCGCCGGCTACTACGCCGCCGATTCGCTCGACGCCGTGGATGCCGATCTGGTCGCCACCAACCTCCGCGCCGGCACCGTCCTCTTCGGCGTGACCGGCACAATCCCTCCGGCCCCCGTGCCCAAGACGGGCTGCCTCACCAGCCGGGAAACCGGCGATGACGGCAACTACCAGAAGGGCGTGGCGTGGCCCATTCCGCGCTTCACAACCGGAACCAGCACATCCTCCAACTGCGTCACGGACAACCTGACGGGTTTGATGTGGCTGAGAAACCCGGACGGCACGCTGCGCAACTGTTCGAATTCCATCGTGTATTGCGAAGGCCTCAGCGGTTCCAGCGGACGCGGCGGCTACACGGACTGGCGCCTGCCGAACGTGCGCGAAATGCAAAGCCTGTTCGATTATGACAACCGCGGGCCGGCCCTGCCTACCGGACACCCCTTCATCGGCGTGCCCGCCACCAACGATTTTTGGACCGGCACCCTGGCGTACAACGGCGGCGGCGGCATCCTGTTTTTCATGACCTCCATGGACTGGGGCACCACCCTGGCCCTGGCGCCGTCCAACGTGCTCTGCGCCTGGCCCGTCCGCGGCGGCTACTGATCCCCCGGCGCCAGTTTCGGATTTGTGGATTCCGCCGCGTGTGGTAGACTTCAAAACCAACGGAGGTGACCATGAACATCGTGCGATTGACCTATGCGAGCCGCCTGAAAAAGCCCCTCAGCCACACCGTCCTCGAAAAGATCATGGCCGTGTCGCGCCGCAACAACAAGAAACTGGGCGTGACCGGCGCGCTGTGCTCCTCGCCGCGCGGCTTCCTGCAGATCCTTGAAGGCCCCGCCGAAGCCGTGAACGACCTCTACAACCGCATCGTCCGCGATCCGCGCCATGCGGATGTGACCTTGCTGGAATACACCAAGGTGCCCTTCCGCGAATTCGAGAACTGGTCCATGGCCTACATCCGCACGGATGAAATCGCCCAGGCCCTGCTGCACAAGTACAGCACGCACCACGTCTTCGACCCCTTCAGCATGGGCCCCATGCAGGCGCGCGTCTTCCTGCTCGCCATCACCGAGCTCCGCGCCCATTTCCTCGCCAAGCAGCACGAGGGCCTGCGCTGACCCGGGCCGTGTTTCCATCCGCGGTTTTCCAGCACCCGATCCATGCCGCACTACGCCAGCAACTGGCCGCGCCTGCCCAAGCCGGTGAAACCCCGGCAACCGAAGTGGACCCACCGCCTCGGCTCCTTCGCCGTTCATTTTTTCTTCGGCGCGCTCCTGGGTTCGGCCGCCGGCGTGGGCGTCCTGGCGCTGGCGTTTTCCGCCCCCCGCCTGGCGCGCACGGCGTTCCTATGCATCGCCGGCGGCGCGTTGCTGGGCGGCCTTGTCGCCGGGATCGCCCGCGACCGCTTCTGGACCGATCTCTGGAAGGAATGGGGCGCCTGATCGCCGCATGAAAGTCCTCGTCACCGGCATGCATGGCACCGTCGCGCCCGTCCTGGCGCACGCGTTGCAATCGGGCGGAGATTCCATCGTACCGTGGGACCGCACCCTCCATCCCGTCGATCACCCCGACGCCGTGCGGTTCTTCATCCACACCGAAAATCCCGATCTGCTTTGCCACCTCGCCCTGGGCAGCCCCGACTGGGCCGGCTGGGCCGCGCAGGCCTGCGCAGAGAAAAACATCCCGTTCCTCTACGTCAGTTCCGTCTCGGTCTATGCCGCCGCGCAAACCGGCCCGTTCACGCCGGCGGACCTTCCCGTCCCGGACGACGACTACGGTCGTTACAAGCTCGAATGCGAGCGCCGCGTGCAGGCCGGCCATCCGCGCGCGCACATCGTGCGCATCGGCTGGCAGATCGGCGCCCGCCCCGGCGGCAACCAGATGGTCGATTATCTCGACCGCGCGTTCCGGGAACTCGGCCGCATCGACGCCAGTACGCTCTGGTTCCCCGGCTGCTCGTTCCTGCCCGACACCGCCGCGGCCCTCGTGCACATCATGAACCACCTGCCCCCGGGGCTGTACCATCTCGATGGCAATCCCGGTTTGAATTTCTTCGAAATCGCCTCCGCCCTGAACCGGCTGCTCGGCCGGCCCTGGAAAGTCTGCGCGATCGAAGGACTCGTCCAGAACCGTCGCATGCTGGACCCGCGCGTGCCCGTGGCCCCGATCCAGCGCCGGTTCCGCGCCTGAAGAGCTTGCCGATCCCGAAAACGCCGCAAAAGTGCCTTTTTTGAGCCTTTTCGGCCCGAACCGGCCTTGAGCCCCCCCTCCCGGACACGAGCCGCGAGCAAGCGCATCCGGGCCGCATGAGAAGGCCATCTAAAACGTTTTCCTAAAAATATCCTAATATTATACTCACTTAACAGATTGGCTTGCTTCTGGTTAAGTTCGCTCTTGGTCATTAGCCTTGGAGGGTTATGAAACGTAAATGGGTTCGTCTGCTGTGTGGGTTGTCCTTCTTGTTGCTGGCCGGCCAGGTGTCGGCGCAGATTCCCAAGATTCCGATTCCCAACCTCAACCTGCTGTTCGGCTGGTCTTCACTCGTGGAAACCCCGTTGCGCTTCGTGCAGACCGTGCCCTACGAAACCCGCACCTGGACGTTCCGCCAACCCGGCGCCCTGTCCATGAAAATCCGCTTCAAGAGCGTGGACCTGGCCATCCAGACCGATTCCTATGCCGACCAGAAATCCAAATTGGAAATTCTCGACGGCAACGGCAAGGTCGTGCAAACCATCGTCGCCGATTCCACCAACGTCTTCGATTCCGTCAGCGTGACGGGCGCCGTCGCCCAGATCCGCTACACCGCGGGCGCCAATGGCGGCAGCGGTACGATGCTCCCCGACGGTGTCGGCGGCGGCGCCGACCGCTTTGAAGTGGCGGGCTACAACTATTGGCGCCTGACCACCCTGACCGAAGGCAGCGCCAGCCCCCTGCGCTACTCCCTGTATTCCCCCCTGCCGGTTCCCGCCCAGCCGCTGGAAATCTGGCGCTTCCGGAATTGCGAAATTCCCATCACCATCAAGAAGGCCTTCGATTGGAGCAGCGGCACCGCCACCAACATGAAGGTGGATTTCTTCCTCGATGGTGTTTTCCTCGGCAGTTCCGCGGGCAGCCCGCTCACCGGCGACTGGAACAGCATCTATTTCGGCGTGCAACTCGACCTGGCGCAGTGGCTGGCGCAGCACGGCGGCCATTCCTCCACGCTGGTGTTGCGCGAAACCACCTATGTCCCCGGCGGCACGCCGGCCTGGCGCACGGAATACCAATACCTGAACCTCCCGCTGACCATGGCGGACTCGCGGCTCACCGGTTCCATCAGCATGCCGCTGGAGGCTGTCTCGATGGTCACCACCAAGGTGGTCTGGGTGTCCATGACCAACTGGGGCATGGTCCATGTGAAATGCGCCTGGAACATCGGCGGCGGCAGCCCGGGCGTGGATGTCGACCTGGTTCAGGAAAACGCGAGTTATCAGGTCGTGAACAGCTCAACGAACCATGGCATCCATGAAAGCAACGCCGGGCATTGGGAGGGCTTCAACGTGTACCTGCCGCCCGGCTATCACGGTTTCCGCATGAATCGCGCCAGCGGCTCCTGCGTCAGCTTCGGATATACCGCCACCATGTCGGTGAAATACGATCCCGGCGCGGACTACATCGATCATTACAACTAGACGGCCCGGACGGCGGCCTGGTCTGCAACCGTGTCCGCCTCGGGGCTTCCCCCGGCGGACCGGGTCAGATCTGCACCTGCATGCCCAGTTCGATGACGCGGTTGGGCGGAATCTGGAAATAGGTCGTTGCCGGCTGCGCGTTGCGCGACAGCAGCGCAAAGAGGTGCTTGCGCCAGCCGGCCATCTTTTCGCGGCCGGACACCACAATGGTCTCGCGGCTCATGAAAAACGTGGTCGTCGCAATCTCCAGCCGGCCGCCGTCGATGGGCGCCTGCGCCAGCAGCTGCGGTACGTCGGGCCGCTCCATGAAGCCGTAGTGGCCCACAATCCGCTGGAAGCCCGACGGCAGCAGTTCGACCGTGACGCGCGCGGACGGATCGACGCGCGGCACCTCCGCGGTCACGATGGTCAGCAGGAAATTGCGCTCGTGCAGGATCCGGTTGTGCTTGATGTTGTGCAGCAGCGCCACGGGCGTGCCGTCCGGATTGCCGGCCATGAAAACCGCGGTGCCGGGCACGCGCTGCGGCGGGTTCGCCGCGAGGTCCTCGAAGAACAGGTTGCGCGGCAACAGCACCTTCTGGAGGCGGTTCCACAGCACCAGGCGGCCGCGCTTCCACGTCGTCATCACCGCGAACAGCGCGGCGGCGACGACCAGCGGGAACCAGCCGCCGTGCACGATCTTCAGCACGTTGGCGGTGAAGAAGGCCAGTTCCACCGCGCCGAACAGGCAGCACAGCGCCGCGGCTCTCGGCCGGCTCCAGTGCCACAGGCGCCGCGCCGCGAAGTAGAACAACGCGGTCGTGGCCAGCATCGTGAGCGTGACGGCGATGCCGTAGGCGGCGGCGAGGTTGGACGACGTGCGGAAGCCGGCGACCAGGCCAAGGCAGGCGAACATCAACGCCCAGTTGATCTGCGGCATGTAGATCTGCCCGCGCGCATCGCTGCTGGTATGGCGGATCTCCAGGCGCGGCAGGTAGCCAAGCTGGATCGCCTGCATCGTCAGCGAATACGCTCCGGAAATCAGCGCCTGCGAGGCAATCACGGTGGCCAGCGTGGCCAGCGCCACGAGCAGGTAGCGGCTCCCTTGCGGAGCCAGCAGGTAGAACGGGTTCACGGTGGCCGCGGGATTCCCCAGCACCAGCGCGCCCTGGCCGAAATAGTTCAGCACCAGCGCCGGCAGCACCAGCGCGAACCACGCGCGCCGGATGGGCTGCAACCCGAAATGGCCCATGTCCGCGTACAGCGCCTCCGCCCCGGTCACCGCCAGGAATACCGCGCCCACGGCCACGAATCCCGCCCGGCCGTTGGCCAGCAGGAAGCGGACGCCATGCCACGGATTCAAGGCCGCCAGCACTTCCGGATGCCGAAGGATGCCCGCCACGCCCAGCCCCGCCAGCGTGGCGAACCAGATCAGCATCACCGGCCCGAACAACGTCCCGACCCGCCCCGTGCCGATCCGCTGGAGGGCAAACAGCAGGATCAGCACCCCGATCGTGGCCGGCAGGATGTAGGGAGTGAACCGCGTGGTCGCCACCTCCAACCCCTCCATGGCGCTCAAGACGGAAATCGATGGCGTAATCATGCCGTCGCCGTACAACAAGGCGGCGCCGAACACGCCGCCCAGCACCAGGCCCCGGCGCACGCCTTGCGCCTGGCCCGTCTCCGGCAGCGCCAGCGACATCAGGGCCAGGATGCCGCCTTCACCCCGGTTGTCGGCCCGCATCACGAACACCAGGTATTTCAGGCTGACGATGACCACCAGCGACCAGACAATCAGCGACAGCACGCCCAGCACATGGGCGGCGTCCGGCGCCATCCCGTGCGCGCCGTGGAAACATTCCCGGAAGGCGTACAACGGACTCGTGCCGATGTCACCATAGACGACCCCCAGCGCCGCCAACATCAGCACCATTCGTTGCCGCGAAGACCGTTGTTCTTTCATGGCCTGAACCTATGAATTGGCGAATCTTTTCACAGAACCTTCCGCAAAGCAAAACATGACGGGAATCCCGTTCCGCCATTATTGTCACAGTCTATTATGGCCGTGACAGATGTGTGCTGTTCCCGCGGCGTGCGCATCTGCTTTTGGACCGATCTCTGGAAGGAAGGCGGCGCCGGAACCCACTCCCCCCATGCGGGGAATCGCGGCTCATGCCTTTCCGATGTCTTCTGAATCCTGACTTCTGAATTCTGAATACTCGCCGCCCCGGCGGCGAAAAACGCCGCGAAAGTGCCTTTTTTAAGCCTTTTCAGCCCGAACCGGCCTCGAGCCCCCCCCTCCCTCCCGGACATGAGCCGCGAACAAGCGCATGGGGGACAGCGGGATAAAACATTAAATTTCCTTAAAGAAAAACGCTTTACTTTAGGCTTGCCAGCCCGGCGGCGTCTGGTACCCTCGCCCCCATGATCAACCTTCTGCGCCGATTGATGGGTCATAACGACAAGTTCTTCGCCCTCCTGGAGGCCAGCGCGGTCGAAGCCCACGCCAGCGTCCAGCACCTCGCCCGGCTCCTCCAGAAGTCCGGCGACATTCACACCATCGACGACCTCGTCCAGACCCGCCGCAACGACAAGCGCATTACCGAGGAGATCTCCCAGGAACTCTGCCGCACCTTCGTCACCCCCTTCGAACGCGAGGACATCGAGGCGCTCTCCTTCGCGCTCTACAAGATCCCCAAGTCCATCGAGAAGTTCGGCGAGAAATTCCTCCTCGGCCAGCCGCGCATGGCCTCCAAGGAGTTCGACCGCCAAGTCGCCTTGCTGACCCAGGCCGTCGATACCGTGGTGGACATGGTCAAGCGCCTCCGCCAGCATGAGAACCTCGAAACCATGCAAACGCTCAACGACCGCCTCCATAAGCTGGAGGCCGAGGCCGACCGCCTCATGATGGACATGACGCGCGAACTCTACAGCGGCCGCCACGAGGCCCTGCGCGTGATCGTCATCCTCGACCTCTATGGCACGCTGGAGAAGGTCGTGGACCGCTGCCGCGACGCGGGCAACATCGTCTTCCAGATCGTGCTGAAGTATTCGTGAGGGCCGGGCGCGCATGACCCTGATCCTGCTCGCCATCCTGGTCGCGCTGGCCTTCGAGTTCATCAACGGCTTCCACGACACGGCCAACGCCATCGCCACCAGCGTATCCACCAAGGTGCTCACGCCGCGGCAGGCGATCGCGCTGGCGGCGCTTTCCAACCTGCTCGGCGCGATGGCGGGCGTGTCCGTGGCGACCACGATCGGCAGGGGGCTGGTGGATACGGCGTTCGTGACCCCGCAGACGATCTTCTGCGCGCTGTCCGGCGCGGTGCTCTGGAACCTGTTCACCTGGTGGCTGGGCCTGCCGTCCAGTTCCAGCCATGCCCTGATCGGCGGCCTGTGCGGCGCCACGCTGGCCTCCGCCCGCAACCAATGGTCGGTCATCCGCTGGTCCGTGCACAATCCCGCCTCCGGCAAGTGGGAGGGCCTGTGGCCCAAGGTCGTGGCGCCGATGTTCACCTCGCCGGTGCTCGGCATCCTGATGGGCTTCCTGGTCATGCTGGCGCTGTTCCTCCTGCTCTACCGGCTGCGCCCGTTTGTCATCAACCGCATCTTCGGCAAGCTGCAGATCGCCAGCGCGGCGTTCATGGGTTTCAGCCACGGCACCAACGACGCCCAGAAAACCATGGGCATCCTGGCGCTGATCCTCTTCACCGGCACGCAGAGCGGTGCCTTCGACCGCCTGCCGGCCGCGCTTTCCTTCCTGCACACGCCCGAATTCAAGGTGGCTTTCTGGATCAAGCTGACCTGCGCGCTGACCATGGCGGCCGGCACCACCCTGGGCGGCTGGCGCATCATCCGCACCCTCGGCCATAAAA
This sequence comes from uncultured Verrucomicrobiota bacterium, assembly GCA_964567795.1. Classification (GTDB taxonomy): domain Bacteria; phylum Verrucomicrobiota; class Kiritimatiellia; order CAIQIC01; family Lenti-01; genus Lenti-01. Next base: position 7,063 of record CAZMOR010000326.1, on the reverse strand, counting down.
TGGTCAAGCTGCAGCCGATCCACGGCTTCGCCGCGGAAACCACGGCGGCCACCATCATCCAGCTCGGCAGCCACCTGGGCATTCCGCTGTCCACCACGCACGTCATCTCGGCCGCGATCATGGGCGTGGGCGCCACCAAGCGCCTGAGCACGGTCAAATGGGGCATCATCGGCCGCATGGTGTGGGCGTGGGTGCTCACGATCCCCGTCACCGCCCTGCTCGGCTACGGCCTCGAACACCTGCTCCTCCTGTTCGGCTGAGCGCCGGCCCTTGCCCGATTTCCCGGCTTGTCCCGTTCCGGCGCGCGGTCTATGCTGGCCCCGTTTTCAGGAGTACTGCCATGAAACCGATCCAGACCGACCACGCCCCCGCCGCCATCGGCCCCTATTCCCAGGCCATCGCCCACAACGGCCTTGTTTTCGTCTCCGGCCAGCTCGGCCTCGACCCCGCCTCCGGCGCGCTGGCGGAGGGCATCGAAGCCCAGACCCGCCGCGCGCTGCTCAATCTGGTCGCCATCCTCAAGGCCTCCGGCCTTGGCCCGCAGCACGTCCTCAAGGCGACGGTCTACGTGGCGAACATGGACGACTTCGCGCTGGTCAACCAGCTCTATGCCGAGGTGTTCACGCCGCCCTTTCCCGCGCGCGAGGTCGTGCAGGCCGCGCGCCTGCCCAAGAACGGACTGGTCGAGATTTCCGCCATCGCCGCCGGCTGAACCCGGGCGGGTCTTCGCACGCTGGAATCATGAGGACGCCCAGGCAGGTTTGAACCGGAGAAGGCCATGATCATCATCGAACCCCACATCCACATGCTTTCGCGCACGACGGACGACTACACGGCGATGTACCACGCCGGCATCCGGTGCGTGGTCGAACCGTCCTTCTGGCAGGGTTCCAACCGCCGCCACGCCGGCACGTTCTTCGACTATTTCCGGCTTTCGCTGGAATTCGAACACACCCGCGCGCTGCGCTACGGCGTGGACCACTGGTCCTGCATCTCGGTCAATCCGAAGGAAGCGGAAGACCTGCCGCTGGCCCGCGAAACGCTCGCCGGCCTCGGTCCCTACCTCGAGCACCCCCGCTGCGTCGCCGTCGGCGAGATCGGCTTCAACCGCATCACGCCCAATGAAGAAGAGGTCTTCCAGCGCCAGCTCGAAATGGCCAAGGCGCACAACCTGCCCGTCCTGATCCACACGCCGCACGACACGCCGGAAGTCAGCAAGAAGAAGGGCACTGCGCGCATCCTCGACATCCTGCGCGAGTTTAACTACGACCCCGGCCGCATCGTCGTCGACCACAACACGGAAGAAACGATGCCGCTGACGCGCCAGACGGACTACTGGGCCGGGCTCACGGTATATCCCTATTCCAAGCTCAATCCCCGCCGCGTCGTGGACATCCTCCAGCGCTGGGGCCTGGAGCGCGTCCTGGTGAATTCCTCCGCCGATTGGGGCGTTTCCGATCCCTGCTCGCTGCCGAAGACCGCCACGTTCATGGCCGACCAGGGCTTCACCAAGCCCCAGGTCCGCAAAATCATGCACGACAATCCGCTCGCCTTCTATTCGCAAACTCCGAAATTCAAGCCCCAACTGGACCTGCCCTACATTGACCCCGCCACCTACCAGCGCTGAACCGCCGGCGCGCCGGCGCCGGCTTTTCGCCTTTGTCCGGGAAAAGGTGATCGAGGCCTATTACCTGGTGGAGGATGTCATCCCGCGGCTGCAGAACGTCCCGGCCTGGCTGCGGCTCGTGCGCCTGCCCAATCTGCTGACCGTGCCCGGCGACATCCTCGCCGGCTTCCTGCTCGCGCCCGCCGCCACAGCGGGCGACTGGGGCCAGTTGCTCCTGGCGATGCCGGCCGGGGTCATGTTGTACGCCGCCGGATTGGTCCTGAATGACCTGTTCGACTACGCCGAGGATCTGCGCGAGCGCCCGGACCGGCCCCTGCCCTCCGGCGCCATCTCGCGCGAAGCCGCCGTCGTCGCCGCGCTCATCTGCCTGTGGGTCGCCGCCTTTTTCGCGGCCTTCTTCGACGCCCTGCCCGTCGCGCTGGGCTTGATCCTGTGCATCGTCCTGTACGACACCGGATTGAAACGGCGGCCGGTGGTTGGTCCCTTGCTGATGGGCGCCTGCCGCGCGGGCAACCTGCTGCTCGGCGCCGCGGCCGCTTCCGAAAGCGCGCTCGCCGCCCCGCTCCCGCTTGTGGGCGCCTTGCTGCTGGGGGCATATATCGCCATTGTCACCCGCCTGGCCCGCAGCGAAACCCGACCCGGCACGAAATTTCCGCCGGCGCGCATCGGCCGGCTGCTCGGCCTGCTGATTCCGCTGCAGGCGCTGCTCGGCGTCGCCGCCATACACCGCTTCCCGTTCAACCTGCTGGCGCTGGCGTTGCTGCCGCTGCTGAAACTGCACCGTCGCCTCGCGGCGCGCTTCCCCCCGAGCTGATCCCGACCGACAAAACGCCCGGATTCCTTGCGGAATCCGGGCGTCGCCCCGCCCTGACCGGGCGGGCTGTCCAACCGGTTACAGCTTGTAGCCGACCGAAGCGCCGATCATGTGCGCATCGCCATCCGTGAATTCGCCGGGCAGCACGCCGTCTGCGGCGCGGGCCGCGACATCGCGGTCGTGGATGAGCAGGTAGGTGTAGGCCAGGTCGCAGAAGAAGTCGCCCTTCTTGTAGCCCACGCCCACGGAGAACAGGTCGCGGTCGTTGGCGGGCACGAGATAATCGACGTGACCATCCGGATCCGGCGTCTCGTCGTAGATGTAGCCCGCGCGCAGCGCCCAGTTGTCGTTCAGCGCGTATTCGGCGCCGAGCTGGTAGCGGAACACATCCTCCCAGTCCTTCTCGCTGGTGCTCGACGGCACCATGCCCAGCAGCGCCGGGTCGAAATCGATGGTCAACTGGTCATAGGAGCTCCACATCGTGTAGACAATGCCCGCGTTCACGGTCAGCTTGTCGCACGGCTTGACGGAGGTGCCCAGGCGCAGGATGCCCGGAGTCGTGACCTCGCCGCTCGCATCGCCGCCCGCCAGCAGCGGGTGCGAGGTGTCGTAATCGCCTTCGATGTCCTGGTCGATTTCGCTGTCATAGGCCAGGCCGAAGGACAGCCATTCGGTCGCCTTGTAGAAGGCGCCGACATTGTAGCCGATGCCCCAGCTGTCGCCCTTCAGGTGCATCTGGAGGTCCGGATCCACGAACGGGGTGCCCGTCGGAATCGCGCGGTTCAGCTCGAAATCAAACCATTCGGCGCGCACGCCGGCGGCCAGGGAGAGGTTGTCCAGGACCTTGAAGGCCACGGAAGGATTGACGTCGATGCTCTTGATGGTGGCTTTCTGGCAGTTGTAGCGGCCGGCCCAGTCATCATCGTAGTCGATGCCCAGCCCATAGCGGCTGAAGATACCCACGCCTGTCCACACCTTGTCGTTGAACTGGTGCGTCACATAGGCGTTCGGGGGAGTCCACCACTGGCTGTCGGCATCGTTCTTCACGGCGCCCATCGGGGTCATCGTCGTCACGCTCTGGTTCGGGCGGATGAACGTTGCCCCGCCTTCCACCTGCGTGCCTTCCAGTTCGGTCATGCCCGCGGCGTTGTTGTACAACACCGACGGCGAGGCCGGATCGGCCGTGACTTCCGTGCCCAAGGCATTGCCGCGAGCACTGCCTTCATAGATGCCAAAACCCGCGCCCAACACGGTCTGCGCGGCCATAGCCGCCGCGACGCCCAGCGTCCCGGCGAGGAGTTTCATTTGTTTCATCAGGTTCCTTCCTTTTGTATCTTACAGCGGCAAAGGATGTTGCGATTTAGGCGCCACAACCTCCGCCGGTCCAACCCCTCTATTTCCACAATGGAAATAGAAGATTTCATAATTGGACCCCATCGCCCCAAGGCAGGCAAGCCCTTTTTGGAAATTTTTTCGTTTCGGCGGCGGGGCTTAACCCCTTGAAACCGACCGGTCAACCGCGCTCGATCAGCCGGTAAAACTTCGTCCGCCAGGCTGCCGGAATCTTCAGCCAAGCCTTGATCAGCCAGGCGGGACGGTTGGTTCGAAACCACCACATGGCGCGCTGACGCCAAGGCAGGTCGTGCATCCGGCGGTTCAGGAACAGCACATCGCGGCGGGTGCCCTCCGAAAAGTCCATGCAGATGAATCCGTTCCGCCGCATATGCCGCAGGACGGCTTCCACTTCCCTCACCAAACTGAATCCAAACCGGGGATCGCTGTGAAATTCCACCGTGATCTGGGCGATTTTTTCCAACAGGGGCCTTGAAATGCTTCGAATGACGTCGATTTCCGCGCCTTCTATGTCCATTTTCAGAAGATCAATCCGCTCACAACCGGTTATTTCAATGAACCGGTCCAGCGTAATCCCTTCCACTTCAATGGTTTTTTCCAGCACGCTGTTCCAAATGCTTTCCGCGGGCAACGTCAGCATGCTGCTGCCTTCAATGTTTTTCGACACGTTGAACGATACCCGTCCGGCCTTGGAGGTCATGGCGTACGGCCACACCGGAAACTCTCCGCGCTGCTTGATTTTTTCGGCCAGGACCGGATTCGCCTCCACCAGGCAGAACCGGCCGCCACCAAGACGGGCTTTCATGAGCCGCGCAAAATCCCCCAGATTCGCCCCCAGATCCATAATGACGGAATCGGCGCCAAGGGCGTCGATATACAAAGTGTGTCCGCGGATATTCTCAAACATGTTCTTTCCTTCCTCCGCTCCGCGTGGCTATGCCGCGGGACCGTCCAAACCCGGGAAGAGCCCGTTCGTGCTCCAAACCATCAAACACCGGTCGGGGCGTCCGCCCCGCCGGGGTGGCAGGGACAGGATCTCCACCGGTTCAGGGAACCGGAATGGCGCCAGATCGTACGCTATCGGCCGGAAATCGCCAAAAGCCGTTTCCCAACTGTCATGCAGCAGCCGATACCCGGTCAACGCCAGAAACCGGGGCCGCGCCGTGGCCAAGATGCGCCGCAGCACGCGCCGTGCTTCCGCAAACGAAAGCCATTCCAGGAAATCCGGACAGATGAATAGATCTACGTCCGGAAAGCGGCTGTACAACAGGTTTGCACGCTCAAACCGGACGGCGCCACCCCAAGCCTTCTGCCGGCAGGCGCGCACGACCTCCCGCCGGGGATCGCCGCCCAGGTATATTTCCGGAGAGTTCCCGCCGCCGCCCTGCCCGCAGGGTGCCTCATAAACCGAACGAATGCCTGCTTTGGCCATCCATGGACGCAGATCTTCCAGGCAACTGACCCGCGGCCCGCCGGCATCAATTTCATCCAGCAAACGTTCATGCGGATGCCGGCGGAACCGATAGAGCCATTCCGCCAGGGCGGGCATGCGGTCCAGCCGCGGCAGCGCCGGCGGTTCCGCCGGAACCGCCGCTTGCGGCGGGACCGCCTTCCGCCAGGATCCCAGATAGCGCCAATGCAGTTGCCGCTTGGATTCCTCCCGCGACCGCAATTCCACCGCCGGATCGTTTTTTCCGAACCGGTCGTAGGCCGTGCTGAGCACGGCGTTGGCCCCGATGTACAGGATGTCGTAGTCGTTTTTCGGCACCAGGGTGCGGTTCCGTTCCAGCACCAGGTCGAGCATCTTCCGGATAAACGGCGCGCCGGGGGCCGCGGCGAACACCTGGTTCAGCACGCGCACGGACTCCTCGGGCTCGCCGTTGCGGATCGGTTCGGCCGCCATGGCCCGGCCTTGCTCCGGCGTCATGACAAACTCGGTGAAGAGCTGGACGTTCTTCCCGGGCCCCGGCAGAAGGTCCGCCAGCGGCACCAGCGGGGTGGTGCTGATCTGCCAGTAGAGGCCGCCGAAATGCAGCACCATCAGCCAGCGCAGGATGTCGACCATCATCGTCGGGTGCGGGCATTTCTCCACCGTGGCCCAGACTTCCGGATACTGCTGCCGGCCGAAATCCCGCGCCCGGGACCAGGTCCACAGGCGGATTTCAAAATCCGGCGCGTATTGGCGGAGGGCCTCGATCGGCCCATGGTCGAAATCGTTTTCGTCGGCCTTGAGTTGGTGGTCCCGGTCCCACGGAAAATAGATAATATGGATCAGGCGTGGCGTCACCGGAGGTCCGTCACAGCAGCGGCGCCAGGAGGCGCTGGAGGTCCGCGCCGAGATCCTGCTTCTCGTAGCGGGCCAGGCGCGCGCGCTGCCCTTTCAATATCGCCGCCCGCAGCGGTTCATCCTCGGCCACCCGGCCGAGGGTTTCGGCGATCAAATCGTAGTTTTTCTCGCGCACCAGCACGCCGGCGCCGTCCAGCGTCTCGGGCACCGCCCCGGCGGCGAAGGCCACCACGGGCACGTCGTGCGTCATGGCCTCCAGCAGCGGAATGCAGAACCCCTCGTGGTCGCTCAGGCACAGGAACATCCGGGACACCTCGTACCACGCGTTCAACTCGTCCTGCCGCACCGAGCCGACAAATTCCACGTTCTTGAGCTGCAGCTCGCGCGAGCGCGTCAGCAGCAGCGCGTGGTACTGCTCCATCCCCGCGAACGAACCCACGTGGATCAGGCGCGACGCCGGCTGCACGTAGCGCTGGAAATAGTAGAACGCGTTCAGCAGGTCCTCGATCTTCTTGTTCGGCGCGCACCGGCCCACGAACAAAACGTTCACGAGTCCGTCGCGGTACTGCCGCAGGATCCGCCGGTCCGGCTTCGCCCGCAGCATCGAAAAATCCAGCACCAGCGGCAGCACCTGCGGGTTTGCGTGGCCCATCGCCGCGATTTCCTCCGCATTGAAGCGGCTGTCGGCCATGACCACTTCGGCCGTCCCGGCCAGCGCCGCCGCCTGCCGCCGCCCGCGGTCCAGCAGGTGCGCGGTCTGCTCCTGCACCCCGCGGAAGAATTCCGGCGGCGTGATGTTGTGGTAGAGAATCGCCTTGCGCCCCGGCAGCGTTGGAAAAAGGTCGTTCACGTCCGAGCCGATGGAGAGATGCAGCAGCACCACGTCCTGCGGCCGGAAATCCCCCCGCCCCGCCTCCAGGTCGCGCGCGTCGCCGCGCAGCTCGGGCAGGATGCGCTTGCGCTCGCAGTAGATCTGCGACTC
>CAZMOR010000325.1:0-9755 GCA_964567795.1 uncultured Verrucomicrobiota bacterium | reverse complement strand
GGTAGCCGCGCCCGCTGGGCGCGGGGCTCCTGGTTCGTTCTTCTCCCGTAACCGTGCCTGCGAAACGCGGCCGGTGTATATTCACCCGACACGATATTCTGCCGGCCCTGGCCGCGTCGAACGACTGTCCCGGATCTTCTCTGCCTGCCAGCTCATCTGGCCGCAGCTACTGTCCCCAGGTGCGGGCCTGTTTGCTTCGTCCCCTGTAGCTGCGCCCGCTGGGCGCGGGGCTCCTGGTTCGTTCTTCTCCCGTAACCGTGCCTGCGAAACGCGGCCGGTGAATATTCACCCGACACGATATTCTGCCGGCCCTGGCCGTGTCGAACGACTGTCCCGGATCTGCTGTGTCCGCCGGCTTATCTGGCCGTAGCAACTGCCCCCCCCCAGACACGGGCCTGTTTGCTTCGTCCCCTGTAGCCGCGCCCGCTGGGCGCGGGGCTCCCGGTTCATTCTTCCCCTCAAGCCGCGCCCGCCGGGCGCGGCCATGGCTGAATGGAAAACCGCCTAATCGTTCAGATACCGGAACATCCGGATCATCATTTCGTGGTGCAGGTTGTTGCCGTTCTTGAACGGATCGCGCCAGATCAGCGCCACCGCCCGGCGTTCGCCGGTCACCGTGTCGGCATTCTCGTTCCACACACCGATGGGATCCGCGGAGGCGGGCGCCTCCTTGATGGCCTGGGCCACTACCACCACCGTGAACAGGCTGTTGTCGGGACTGAACAGGCCCCATGTGTTTCGAACCAGCGATTCGCGCTGGTTGTTGTTCAGGGTAGCCGCCAGCGCGCCGCCCTTCTGCATGGCGGCGCACCGCACCCAGTCGCTGCCGGCCTGGCAGGCCGTGGATACCGTTCCGGTGACCGTCGACGCCAGAATGCTCTGGGCCAGGAGTTGCGCCGTGGCCCCATCAATGGGGTTGGCTCCGGCGTAGGTGATGGGCTCGTTCGGAACCTCATGCGTGGCCAAATCGTAGAAGGCCGAGGCCAGGACGTTCGAACTGCGCCCGTTGGGATTGATGGTGCCGTTCGTGTAGACCACGTTGTTGCTCGCATAGGTGGCATACAGGTTGGTGTCGGCAATCAGGTTGGCCATCACGTCCGCCGCCGCCGGCGTGCAGATGTCGATCGTCTCCCACTCATTGCCGGTGCTGATATAGCCCAGATCGGCCGGCGTCTCCATCGGTTTGTTGCGGCAATAGAGATTGGTGCCTTCCGCCTGGAATTTGGCCTTGGCCGCCGCATTCCACGTATTCATGGCGGCCGGCGTCGGCACCGCCTGCAAGACCCATTGCCCGGGCAGATGGTTCAACCGCGGATCCGTCACTTCCAGCACCCGCGCCGCCGGAGCGGGATTGTTGGGAATCAGCGTCACCGGCGTGGGCGAAATCACCAGCCCGTTCGGAATCATGTCCGCATTCCCGCCCGCCCCGGTCAAATAAACCGGCTGCGTCAGCGTAATCGTGTTGAGCAGCACCGGCGAGGTGTTGTTCGGGAACGGATAATTTATATCCGGCGGGACCGAACCACTGGTCGATGTCAAGGTCAAGGGAATCTGGAACACGAAATTGGTTGTGCCGGTCGCCAGATAGGGCCGGCCATTGTTATATCTGGCTTCCACCGTCAAGGGTCCGGGCGATGGAATCGTGCCGAAACCGACCATTCGTGGAAGCAAGGTCGGCATGATCATCTGGAACCAGATTTGGGCATTGCCGCTGGCGGCGGCACCGCCGCCCAGCGTCGGAACCGGCATCTGGAAAATAAGGTTGGTGACGTTGTCCGCCGAAGGGAACGGATACCAGAACTCGAAGGTCAGGCGAACCTCCAAGGTGTAGGCATACCAAGCGGTGTTGACCGGGTCTTGCGTCGGCGGCAACAACCGGTAGCTGGCGTTGATCTCGTTGAACATGGGCACGTTCTTGGGCGAAGGATAGTTGACGCCAATGGGCAACGGCGCGCTCGATGTGAAATCATGGATGGCGTTGTCGATCCACGTGCTCCAGTTGCCTGCAAACTGGCCGGAGATCGGATTCAAAGTCGAGGCCCAGCTGCCCACGTTGCCGCAAAATGTGGGCGTGGTCCAGGTGGCGCTGGCCGGTGTGTAGCGGCCGCCCCGGAAGACCGACAGGCTGAATGGCACCAGGTCGCTGACCAGGTTGCTGGCCAGGCCGGCCGGCGCAGCGCCTTCCTTGCGCTCGACCTGCCAACGGGTATCGCTGCCGGCATTGCCGTCGTTTGGATAGCCATCCGTCAGGCGGATCAGCGCGCACAGGCTGTCAAACCCTTTCCAGCCCTGGCGATAGCTCTTGAACTGGCCGGGGTTCGCCGCCTCGGGCAGCATGCCCATGGGCATCTGCCGGATGCTGCGCCGGATGCGGTTGGAGGCCACCCGGCTGTCGCCGGCGCCGATGTTGGAATCCCGGGCGATCAGGTTGGCATCCGCACCGCCGCTCATGTCGAAACACACATAGGCATAGCGCCCCAGGATGCGGCTGGGCTGCGGCGAGGACGGATCCTCGCGCACCAGGATCCACTGGGCTTCCTTGGGCACCGCGCTGGTCGCAAAGTACGGCGCGTTGGTGTACTTGCGCGGAATCCAGTCCGACACCTCGCCGATCAGTAGGGACACATTGTCCTTGTCGATCGTCCGTCCACCGAGGCCGAACAACGGTTTGGGCGGCAACGAGGTGAACATGTCATAGGCGCTATTGGTGGGCGCCATGACCAGCCCGGCCTTGGCCAGTTCCACGCTGTAGTCGTTCATGGCCGCATGCAGGGCCGTCCGCAGCAGCTGCCGCCCGCGCATGGCTTCGAGCGTCGAATCGGACACCTGCCGTTCCACCCGGGCCTGCGTCAGGAAGGCGACCGCCATCACGATCAGGATGCTCAGGAAACCCAGCACCACGATCAAGGCCACCCCGCGGCGGCCGCTCCCGTTTTTGCGCCGTTTCATGTCCTGCTCCCGGTTCTGCATCTCAGTCTTCATAATACGCCGTGTTGTTGGTGCCATAGGTCGTCACCGTGATGTAGCGCGCTGCGCCAATGATCGGCACCGCCCGGCCGAATACCGAAGAGGAATCGCGGATCATCTCCTCGCGCGCCTTGGTCTGGATGGCCGGGGGCACGCCGGGCAGCAGCGCCATGCCGCTTTCCACGCCGGTGTCGGGGCTGGTCACCTGCAGGTAGATGTCGAAGGCCGCCGGCGGCACATTCGAGGGCGAATGCCCGTTGGGCCCGCGCGTACTGTCGAACTCCTGGATACCCGAAAAACCGCCCATCCAGCCGCTGCCGTCCCAGCCCGTGCAGTAGATGTCGAACCGCACCACGTTGTCCGCCAGCACCTGCCGGTCCCACACCGTGCGCGGGAATTTCTCGGCTTTCGCCCACCACTTGGCATTGTTCGTCTCCATCGCGTAGAACCGCAGCGTGGGGCCGTAGGCGATGTTGTCGCCCACCGCAAAAATCATGCGCTCCTTCATCAGGTCGAACCGCATGTAAGCCGCCCCCAGCGAATTCGTGCAGATGTTGTTGGTCACGAAATAATGGAAATATTCGTACGGCAGATCATCGTCCTGGTCGCCCGCGGTGCTGATGAACCAGACGTCGTCGAAGCCGAACCCGTCCTTGTCGGAGTAGTCCGCGCGCACATAGCAGGCCAGCCGGTCGCTCACCACCAGCCCTTCCGAATCCTGCAGCAGCGTCTCCATCGCCGTCTCCGCCGTGCTGTTGCGCATCAGCGACGTTGTGCCCCGGCGGGTGATGCTCGAAGCCTCCATGAACATGCGGGTCAGCGCCAGCACCAGGATCACCAGCACGGCCATCGCCGCCAGCACCTCGATGAGGGTGAAGGCGCCGCAGCGGCCGGAATTTCCATGTCGTTGTTTCATCTCGCACCTCACCGGATGGGCAGGATTTCCCGGTAGAACACCCGGGGCGCCCCTTTGGGCAGCTCGGAGCCGGTCGTTTCCCCCGGCCACACTTTCAGCACCGCATACGTCGTCACGCCGTTGCCGTACCCCTTCCACGTGCCCACCGCGATGTTCAGCGTGTAAGTGAAGGCCGAGGTCCAGAATTTCGCATTCCGGAAATCCATGTAGTTGTAGTCCGTGTCCGGGAATTTGGCCGGATCCAGCCCGTAGTAGTCCGGCATCCAGTAGAAGGTTTCCTTGGCGCCGCCATCGCGCAGCTCGAACATCGGCGCGTTGGCCGGCACCGACGACAGCATCAGCGAAATGAAGTCATCGGTCTTGGTGATGTCCCAGTTCGCGCCGTAGTTGCCGCCGTACTTCGCCGCCGTCAGGTCCAACGTGGTGAACACGTATTCCGCAAACATGCCGATTTCCGTGTCGTCCACCGCGGACCGGGTGGCTTTCAAGCCCTCGGGAAACAGCGCAAAGGTGGCCGTTAGGCCGATCGCCACCACCAGCAGCGCCAGCGTCACTTCCACCAGCGAGTAGCCGGCCCGGCCGCCGGGGGCCGGATGTCCAAATGGTCTCATGTCGGTTCTCCCTGTCAGGTCCCGTCCCAGATGTGGATCTGGCCCGTCTTGTTCCGGATTTCTACCGCTGTATTCGTCCCGCCGTCGATGTTCTGGATGAACGTCAGGATCCCGGCGGGATCCTGCTGGTAGTACTTCGCGGTGGTGATGTAAATCTTGGAATAGTCCGTGTCCTGCCAGTATTTCCCGGTGGTCGTGTCGCCCGCAAACATGTAGGCCCGGCCGTTCGGCCGGAACATCACCACGCCCATCGGCCGCATCAGGTTCACATCGTTCGGGCGGGCGGGATCCAGCGGATACTTGAACTTGTCCGACCCGCGGGTGAACAAGTAGTTGCCTGTCAGGGTCTCGTCATCGTTGAAATACACGCCCTCCGGCAGGTATTTCCAGTCCGACACGAAGGTGTATTTCATGTTGTCCGGGATCTGCGCGGGCCGGTCCAGCCCGTCCATGCTGTTGGTGATGGCCAGGGCCGCATAGCCGCGCAGGCACTTGTCCAGGTTGTTGCCGTTCGCGCCCGTATAGGCCCCGCCGTCCATGTTCGGGAAAATCACCAGCACCCACTGGCGCTTGCTGATGGCATGCTGGCGCGCCAGCCGCATCGTCGTCATCAGGTTGAACGCCGCCTTTTCCGTATCCTTCTTGCCGGCATTCTCGAACACCGGCAGCGCCACGGCAAACAACACGCCGATGATGGCCACCACCACCAGCAATTCGATCAGCGTGAATCCCTTTTTTCCGGTTCTTGTCTTCATGGCTCGTTTATTCCTGCTGCCGGTTCGCCCGGCCTCCGGCCCGGCCGGCACTCTCCGGCACCATTATTCTACTCCCAACTCTTGGCGTTGTCGCCGAATGAGGCATAATCGCCATCCGGCCCTGCCGACCAAACCAGCACCGCGGCGGCAATCGGCGTGGGACGCAACCCGGCCGGATCCGGCATCTGGCCATCTCCATCTATATCCAATTGGTATTCAAAGGAATGCCCCCAGGGGTCGACAAACGCCCCGTGATCGTCCAGCGCTCCCGCTCCCGGCTGGAAAAAGACGATCCGTTTTGGATTGCTGGCTTGGAACGGCGTGGAGGGCTCCGGCCCCATCGCATCCACCCACACGTTGTCGGTCAACTGCTGCGTCGCATTGTTGGTGGAGAAAAACGGCCAGCGGTTGTATTCCGACCGGTACTTCAACATCACCGACGCCACCACGCTGGCATCTGACTTGGCCTGCGCCACTTTGGCGCGCTTCAGGATGATCCCGGCCGCCGGCACCATCATGGCCATCAGGATTCCCAGAATCGTGATCACCACCAGCAACTCCACCAATGTAAATCCCTTTTTCATCGCCGTTCCCTCTTGCTTCATGGTGCCTCGCCGAATCAGAATGTTTTCAACGGCTCCGGCGGGTTGTCGTGGGGATCGCCCAGCGTATACACCAGCACCTTCTCCTTCACCATATCGCCGCCGCCAAATAGGCCGTCCGGATCGTTGGGCAGCATCGCCCCGTCCATGTTCCGGTCCATCCCGATCCGGTAATCCTGCCCCCAGGGATCGGTGAAAATCATCGGATTGCTGCCGACGTGCGACTTCTCCGGAATCTGTAGATACGCCTTTTTCTTCGGGTTTTCGCCCGTCAGCCAGCGCATCACGTTCGCCCGGTCCTCGCCCGTCAGCGTCCAGACATCGTCGCCGATGCGCGCCTGGTTCTTATTGTCCGGGTCGCCCCACGGCATGTAGCGGTGGTCGTCGTAGAATTGCTGGATCGCCACCTTGATGCTGTTCATTTCCAGCATGGCCCGGCGCTTGAACGCGGTCTTCCGCGCATGATCCGCCACCGGCACGAGAATGGCCGCCAAAATGCCGATGATCGCAATGACCACCAGCACTTCAATCAGCGTGAATCCGCGTTTTTTCATGTCTCGCTCCTCGTTCTCACCATGTCTTGTACTGCGGATTGTCGGTGGTGGCCTCACCCGTTTCGCCCAGCGAATACACGCCCACCTTCGCCCGGATGTCTCCGGCCCCGTATTTTGTCCCCGTAATCCGGTCGTCCATGTTCAAATCCAGCAGAATGCCGTACGGCTGCTTCCAGGGATCGCAATACGCATCCCCCTGCGACAGCGCCGCGGCCACATCGTCCATCGTTTTGGCATAGCGCCGCTCCGTGCTCATCCAAAACGCGGACGGACTGATGTCCAGAAAATTTACCTGCCGCGTGTTCCGCTTCCCGCCTTCCCAGTTGGGACTGTCCTGGTTCAGAAGAATCTGAATGATCTGCGCCTGCGCCTCACCAATGAATTCCTGATCCGGATCGCCAAACTTCTTGCCCTTGGGTAGCGGCATTGTGCCATATTCCGCATAAAATTGCTTGATCGCCCCGTCCAGCGACGTGATTTCCGACTTGGCGCGGGCCACTTTGCCCTTCTTCAACGCCCCGTTGATGGCCGGCAGCAGGATCGCCGCCAGCATCCCAATGATCACGATCACCACCAGCAACTCGATCAGCGTGAAACCCCGTGCGTGTCCGTGCATTCTTTTCATTGGCGTCCGTCCAGTTGCGTCTTTTGATGAAGGCACGCGCCTCCACGTCATAAACCTACCCTTTGCCCCCCTTGAAGTCGACCGAAATTTGCCGCGGAAAACACCTCCGAACGGCCCGCCCGGACGCCCGCATGCGGGGGCTCGCGGCTCATGCCGCCCGGCGCGGAAATTCGCCCCGGTTGCCGCCGGAAAACGCCGCGAAAGTGCCTTTTTTAGGCATTTCCGGCCGTTTCCAGGCTTGAGCCCCCCCTCCTGCCCCCGCCCGCCGGTTGACGCCCCCACCCCCCCTTCGGTATCCTCGCTCCCATATGCGGCGCCGCATCCTCTATAGCCTGTTCGCCCTGGCCTTGGCCGCCGTCCTGTTCCGCGCCCCGCTCACGGCCGTCATCGGCCGCGGCGTGGCCCGGGTCGCCGCCCGCCAAACCCTCGTCGCCTGGGGCCTCGAACCCACCCGCGAAAACATCCAGCTCTACCTCACCGCCGACCACGCCCGCCTCGGCGCGTGGATTCACGACCAAACCCCCATCGGCCGCCCCGACCCGCTGCCGGTCATCCCCGCTGCCGCCCGCTTTTCCCCGCGCCGCACCTACGGGGATCTTTTCGCCAAGGGCCGCGTCGTCATCGGCATCTACAACCAGGACCCGTCGGTCGCCCCGCGTCTCGCCCAACTCGCCGGCGACTATCCCGCCGGACCCGGCCGCACCATCACGGTCCGCCGCCTGTGGTCGCGCGCCGACCTCCTCGATGCCCTCGCCCGCGACACGTTCGTGCTCTATTTCGGCCACGCCAACCACGGCCAGGGCATCCGCTTCGACCCGCAGGACCGCGAGCCGCCCCTGCGGCTGGACGACGCCACCCTGGCCGGCCTGGAGGTGAACTGCCAGCTCTTCGGCTACTTCGGCTGCCGGACCGACCTCTATTTTCGCGACATCTGGCAGCGCCATTTCCCGCAGATGGATTTCCTCGGCACCACCTATGTCTGCCACACCACCATCCTCGCCCCCGAAATCCTCCGGCAGCTCGTCGAAGGCCTCCAATCCGGCCGCGCCCTGCACGACATCGTGGCGGCGCTCAATCAGAACAAGGCCGACGCCATCCTTTTCGGCCGCCTGAACGAAGTCCGCAACTACCAGAATTCCAACCCCTACGCCCGCGCCCTCTTCACCGACTGATTCCGCCCCGCCCCCGCCCCCAAAGCCGCCGCGGGGAGCCGGTTTTCGGCGTCTTTGTCTTTTGCCCGAACCTGCGGAAACAGAGGATTTCTTTTGGAACCGGCCGGGATTTCACGCGGAAATAAGCCGCGATTTTTCCGGAAATGCCGCTTTGCGGACGACCCGAGCTGGACTCGTGTCCGCGAGGGGTCGGCCGCGAAGCGGCAGAACGGAAAAGGCGCGGGTTGGTTTCCGCGCCGGCCGGATCCGAAAGAAATCCTCTTCTCTCTCCCCCGCCGCCAAAGCCGCCGCTACTCCAGCCGCCCGTGCGGCCGCGGATCGAACGCCGCCCGCAGCGCCTCGCCCGTGAACACCCCCGCCAGCATCGTGAGGAACAGCGCCAGCGCCGGATAGAGCACCAGCCACCACGCCTGCGGAAACTCCTGCGCCTGCGCCATCAGCTCGCCCCAGCTCGGCGTGGGCGGCGGCAGGCCGAAGCCCAGGTAGTCCAGCGCCGCCAGCGTCCCGATCGCCCCCACCAGCAGGAACGGAAAGAACGTCACCAGCGGCACCAGCGCGTTCGGCAGCAGGTGGCGGAAGATGATCTTCCGCGCCGGCAGGCCGATCACCCGCGCGGCCTCCACGAACGGCAGCTTGCGCAGCCGCAGGAATTCCGCCCGCATGTAGTACGAAATGCCGATCCAGTTGAACACCGCGTAGACCCCCAGCAGCAGGCCGAAGCTCTGCCCGCAGACCGACCCCAGCAGGATCAGCACGTAGATGAACGGCAGCGATTCCCAGATTTCCGTGAACCGCTGGCCCAGCAGATCCGCCTTGCCGCCGTAGTAGCCCTGCAGCGCCCCCGCCAGCGTGCCCAGCCCCATCGTCGCCAGCACCAGCAGCATCCCGAACGACAGCGACGTCCGCAGCGCGTAGAGCATGCGCGCCGCCACGTCGCGCCCCGACGAGTCCAGCCCGAACGGATGCCCCGCCACCGGCCGGAACGGAAACCGCACCTGCTCCTGCACCGTCGTGAACGTCCACCCCGGCGTTCCCGGCGCCGGAAAGCCCGCGGGATACACCGGATTCGCGGCCGCCACCTCCGCCTTCAGGACCGGCGCCGCCGCCAGGTCCTCGCGGAACGTCAGCCGCACGCGCGGCGGCGGCGCCCCGCGCGGCGCGTAGGGCGACAGCGATACCCACGCCGCGCGCCCGTCCGGTCCGCCGGCTTTCGCATCCACCGCGTCCGCCGCCTGGTCCGCGAACCGCGCCGCCAGGCCCGCGCGGATCTCCTCCGGCCAGGTCCACGGCGCAGGCGCGCCGGCCGCCAGCCCGAAGAAGTCCGCCGCGCCCTGCGCGCGCACCACCTGCCCGTCCGCCGCCACGTCCGCCGCCGCCACCCGCGGCTCCGGCACCGCCGTCACCGTCACCGTGTCCGGCAGGGCGAGGTCTCCCGGCTTCAGGCTTTCCAGCGGCCCGCTGCGGATCGGCGGCCACACCATCCGGTTGCCGCCGCCCGGCGCAAATTGCGGCCCCACCGCCAGCGCCCGGTAGTCCGGCCGCGTCATCCGCCC
>CAZMOR010000324.1:0-5376 GCA_964567795.1 uncultured Verrucomicrobiota bacterium | reverse complement strand
CCCGTTTTCCGCCTGTCCCGGCGGCATTTTTCCGCATTCTTTTATTGCATCCGCGCGATTCTTGATTAGCATCCCCCGCGAGATTTCAACCCCCCTTAAGAGGATTTCGACGTGAACATGAAGATTTTGAAGTTGCTGGTGTGTTGCATCGCGCTGGCGGCGCTGTCCGCCTCCGCGCAGGTCACCGTCCGCAAGGCGGCGGGCAACAAGATGGGCGTCGACCTGTCGGGCATCCAAGTGTCCGGCGGCGCCGCGCAGGCGGCGCGCCGCACGCTCGAACTGGATGTCGCCCGCTCGGGCTGGCTGGAAGTCGCCGCGCCGGGCGCGGGCGCCGTCGCCGTGCGCGGTACGCTCACGGAGGCCGGCGGCCAGGTGGTCTTCACCTGCCAGGCGCTGGATGCCGCCGGACAGGCCTACATCAACGCCACCTACACGCAGCCCGCGAACCAGGCGGTCTATCTCGCCCACCAGGTCGCCAACGACCTCGTCGCCAAGGCCGCCGGCAAGCCCGGCTTCTTCCTCGGCAAGCTCGTGCTGGTCGGCACGCGCAGCGGCGCCAAGGAACTCTACCTCGCCGATTCCAGCGCACAGGACGTCCGCCAGGTCACGCAGGACAAGTCCATCGCCCTCAAGCCGCGCTGGAGTCCCGACAACCGCATCATCTCCTATACCTCGTTCCTCAAACGCTATCCCGACGTCTATACCATCGAACTGGCGACCGGCAGCCGCACCCGCGCTGCCTCCTACCCCGGCGTCAACTCCGGCGGCGCCATCTCCCCCAACGGCCGCTCCATGGCGCTCATCCTTTCCAAGGACGGTAATCCGGACCTCTATGTGCAGGACCTCGCCTCCCGGCGTCTGGTCCGCCTCACCAACACTCCCCGCGCCGACGAAGGCTCCCCGGCCTGGTCTCCCGACGGTTCCCGCATCGTCTATGTCTCCAACGCCTCCGGCACTCCGCAACTCTATGTCGTTTCCGCCTCCGGCGGTGCCCCGCAGCGCCTGACCTCCCGCGGCGCCCAGAACGTGGCCCCCGACTGGGGCAAGAACGGCTTGATCGCCTACCAGACGCTCACCGGCGGCAAGTTCCAGATCGCCATCATGGATCCGGCCGTCATGCAGGAGAAAATCATCACCCCCTTCGACGCCGCCTACGAAGATCCGTCGTGGGCGCCGGACGGCCGCCATCTGGCCGCGGCGCGCGGCGTCAACTACAGCTACAGCGTTTACCTTCTTGACAGCATGGGCGATAAACCCGTAGCGTTGACAACATCGGGTGATTGGACTGCACCCGCCTGGAGTCATTGACCCGTTTTGCGGGCTTTGGAATTTCAAAAATAAACGAGGAGTAAGGATAACATGACACGCCGCTGGATGACTGTTTTGATGGTGCTGCTGGCCCTGGCCATGGTCGGTTCGACCGGTTGCATCAAGAAGAAGAAGAAGCCCTTGGATGCCAATGCGCCGTTCGGCGATCAGGTCATTGTCGGGTACGATGCGAACGGCAACCCGATCTACGGCAGCGCCACCGACGCCAACGCGCTCGCGGGCCGCACCGACGGCGCGGAAGTCGCCGGCCAGTTCGAAGCCGTCCATTTCGACTATGACAGCCCGACGCTGAATCCGTCCGAGCAGGGCAAGATCGATGCGGTCGTCGCCTACCTGCAGCAGAATCCCGCCGTCGGCGTGGTCGTCGAAGGCCATTGCGATGAACGCGGCAGCAACGAATACAACCTCGCCCTCGGCGAGCGCCGCTCCCTCGCGGTCCGCGCGGCCATGATCTCCGCCGGCATCGACGGCGCCCGGGTCCAGACCCGCAGCTACGGCGAAGAACGCCCGGTGGCTTTCGGCCACGACGAGTCCTCCTGGCAGCTGAACCGCCGCGCGGAATTCGTCGTCAACCAGATGTAATCCCCCGGCCTTGGCCGGAACCGGAACCGCTCGCTCCTTCGGGAGCGGGCGGTTTTCGTTTGGGGGAGTCAGTCCGCCGCCGCCTGCAGCCGCGCCCGCCACGCCTTCTGCAGGTGCGGATTCGCGTAATGCCGCCAGGCGGTTTTGAACTTCTTCAACTGCGCGGCCCGCCGCTGCCGCAGCCGCCGCCGCACCGCCGCGCGCGCCGTCCCGCTCGGCAGATCCTGCGAAAGTTCCAGCGCGCTGTCGCAGTCGTGCACCTTGCCCAGCGCCGCCTGCGCCTTGGTGATCCAGTGCCCCGCGCGCACCGCCGCCGGCCCCAGGTCCGCCGCGAAGAATTCCGCCAGATAGCGCATCCGCCGCCCCGCCCGCCGCAGGTCGTGCGCCGGACCCTTGGAATAGTTGCCCACCCGCTGGTGGCGCGCGGCGATCAGTTCACGCACGGCCAGCATCCGCCGCGCCGCATACTGCACCGCCGGCACGGCCGCCTTGTGCCGCCCCGCGGGCCGCCGCCGGACGGCTTCGGCGAGCATCCGCTTCATGCGCCGGAACAGCCCGCACGTCAGCGCGTCGTGGGCCAGGTGCGTCCGCTCGCGGCGCAGCATCGCCAGCACCGCCCGCCGGTCCGCCGGCGGCAACGCCTCGAGCCCGCCGGCTTTCAGCAGGCCCCGGAACAGTTCGATCCACACGTCCATGTCGCGCGCCTCGCCCATGCGGTCGCACACTTTCGAAATCCGCCGGTCCAGCGCCTCCAGGAAATCCTCGTCCAGCTTCGCGAACGTGGCCGCCAGGCTGCGGATGCGGCGCAGCGCCACGCGAATGTCGTGCAGCGCCTCCACCGAACCCGCCAGCGCCTGGCGCTCGCGGCCCGTCACCACCGTCCGCTGCGCCGCCAGGAGCCGGCGCAGGGCCGCGCCGGCGGTTTCCTGCCGGGCCGGGGACCGGGGGGTTGGGCGGGCGGCGCGGGTCATTCTCACCCCGGCTTCTTCTGCTCCGCCGGGCGCTGCGGCTCGAACACCGGCGCCTGCTGCTGTGCCGCCGCCGCGGCGCGCGCCTCCGCGCGCCGCTGAAATTCCTCCTGGCTGCGCAGCGCGGGATGCTTTGCGTCCGGCTGCCGCCGGGCGTAGGTGCCGTCGGCCTGCAGCTGCCACGCCTGCTGCGTGTCCGCCAGGCAGGTCTCCAATATCTGCGTCAGCTTCTCCGCGCCCGCCGGGTCCTCCACCGGCACCATCAACTCGATGCGCCGGTCCAGGTTGCGCGGCATCCAGTCCGCGCTCGAGATGAACAGCTTCGGCGAGCCGCCGTTGTGGAAACGGAATATGCGCGCATGCTCGAGGTAGCGGTCCACGACGCCCACGACCGTGACGTTTTCGCTCCAGCCCTTCACGCCCGGCCGCAGGCAGCAAATGCCGCGCACGTTCAGGCGGATCTTCACGCCCGCCTGCGCCGCCCTGCACAGCGCCTCGATCAGTTCCGGATCCTCCAGCGAATTCATCTTGGCTTCGATGCCGGCTTCCTCGCCCTGCTGGCTCCGCTCCGTTTCGCCGCCGATCAGCTCCAGCAGCCGCGGCCGGATCCCCAGCGGCGCCGCTTCCACCTTCCGGAATTTCGCCAGTTGCGAATAGCCCGTGATCGCGTTGAAGAACACCGAGGCGTCGGCGCCGTAATCCTCCTCGCGCGTCAGGAAGCTGACGTCGGAATACAGCCGCGCGGTCTTTTCGTTGTAGTTGCCGGTGCCGTAGTGCACGTAGCGCACCACGCCCTCCGGCTCGCGCCGCACCACCACGCACACCTTCGCATGCGTCTTGTAGCCTTTCACGCCATGGATCACCTGCGCCCCTGTCCGGGCCAGCGCATCCGCCCAGTCGATGTTGCGCGCCTCGTCAAACCGCGCCTTCAGCTCGATCAGCGCCGTCACGTGCTTGCCGCGTTCGGCCGCCCGCATGAGCGCAGCCACCACCGGGCTGTTGTCGCTCACCCGGTACAGCACCTGCTTGATCGCCAGCACGTTCGGATCGTCCGCCGCCTCCTGCACCAGGCGCAGCACCGGGTCGTAGCTCTCATAGGGATGCAGCAGCAGCAGGTTGCCGCGTTTCAGCGTATCGAAAATCGCCTCGCCCGCCGGCGCTTCGGGCACCGCCTGCGGATTCCACGGCGCGATCTTCAGCGCGTCGTAGCCCGGCAGGCTGGCCAGCCGGAAGAACGCCGCCAGGTCCAGCGGACCCGGCACCGCGTAGACGTCCGCATCCTCCACCTTCAGCGCCGCGCGCAGGAACGCCTGGGCCTCCTTGGAGGCCTGTTTCTCCATCTCCAGCCGCACGCAGTCGCTTTCCTTGCGCTCCGTCAGCACCTCGCGCATCTGGGCCATCAGGTCGCCCGCCAGGTCGTCCCGCACGCTCATGTCCGCGTTGCGCGTGATCCGGAACGCGGTGCACTCCAGCACCGGCACGCCCGGGAATAGCCGCGCCGCATGGGCGCGCACGACTTCCTCCAGCAGGATGTACGGGAATCCGGCCTCGCCGGGGAGGGTCAGGAAGCGCGCCAGCCCCCGCGGCAGCGCCACCAGCGCATGGCGCGGCGCCTCGCCTTCCGCCGCGCCGGCCAGCCGCACGTACAGCGTCAACCCCAGCCCCGCCAGCAGCGGAAATTCATCCTCCGGCGCCACCGCCACCGGCGTGATAACGGGAAAAATCGAGTCCTCGAACAGCGCCTCCACGTGCCGCAGTTGCGCGGCGCTCAGCTCCTCCAGCTTCAGGCGGCGGATGCCGCCCTTGCGCAGCGCCGGTTCAATCTCCTTTGCCAGGCAGGCGTGTTGCCGCTCCACCAGCACATGCATCCGTTCTGCGATGAGTGCCAGTTGCTCCGTCGGCGTCAACCCCGCGGGATCCGTCCGTTCCTGCCCCTGCCGCTGCAGCATTTTCAGGCCGCCGACCCGGACCATGAAGAATTCATCCGCATTCGACGCCGTGATCGCCGCGAACTTCAGCCGCTCCAATGGCGGCAGGTCGCCGTCCTCCGCCTGCTGCAGCACGCGGAAATTGAACTCGATCCAGCTCGCTTCCCGGTTCAGGAAGCGGGCTTCCTCCGCGGCGTTCTTGCGTTCCTTGCCCATGCGTTGCAAATCCTCAACCCGCCGCGCTGCCCGGCGCTTCCGTCCGCACTTCGCGCAGCTCGGGCACCAGCCCGAACACGTCGGCGAACAGGTTGCCCTTGTCCTTCAGCGCCAGGCGCTCCATTGTCAGATCCTCCATGTCCCGCAGCAGGATCACGAACCGGTCGGCCTCGCGGCAAAATTCCATCGGCCGCGGTGCCTCCCGGTGGCTGCGCTCCAGCGCGTCCGCCACCCGCAGGATCGCCGCCAGCTTGGCCACCGTCATCCGGTCCTCCTGCGGCAGGGAAACGAACTCCGGATGCGCCGGGCTGGGCAGCGCCTTGCGGTGGTAGCGCGAAACCGTCGCCACGATC
>CAZMOR010000323.1:0-46830 GCA_964567795.1 uncultured Verrucomicrobiota bacterium | reverse complement strand
AACGTGTCCTCGGCGTAGTCGCCGTAGAACGCCTCCGTGAACCGGAAAACCAGTTCGTCGGGCCGGTCGAGCACCCGCCCGTCTTCCTCGCCGGGCGGGAAGACCCGGTCCGCGATGCCCTGCCACAGCGGCTGCGCCTCTTTCGGCAGCAGGCCCGCCAGCTGGGCGCGCTTGGCTGAATCGCGCAGGTTCAGGTGCGCGCCCAGCGCCGTCCACATCGTCTGCGCCTTCTTCGGTCCCACCTTCGGCAGCAGCTCCATCAAGCGCGCAAAGGCCAGGCTGTCGGCCGGATTCGCCGCCAGGCGCAGCAGCGTGCATGCGTCCTTGACGTGCGCCTGCTCGAAGAACCGCACGCCGCTCATCAGCACGTAGTCCAGCCGCGCCCGCGCCAGCTCCAGCTGCAGTTCCATCGAGTGGTAGTGCGAGCGATACAGCACCGCGACCTGCCCCGGCTCGACCTCCCCCGACTCCAGCAGCCGCCGCACCTTCTCCACCACGTAGCGCGCCTGGTGCCCGCCGTCCGTCAACTTCGCCAGCACGGGCCGCACCTCCGCCGTGCGCGTCGCCCGCAGCACCTTCTGGTACTGCTCCGGATTCCCCGCGATGACCTGGTTCGCCACGTCCAGGATCCCCGGCGTGCTGCGGTAGTTCTCCTCCAGCTTGATGACCAGCGCCCCCGGATGCCGCTGCTCGAACGACAGGATGTTCTGCACCTCCGCCCCGCGCCACGAGTAGATGCTCTGGAAATCGTCCCCCACCGCCAGCAGGTTGCGGTGCTGCGCCGCGATCAGATCCACGAAATCGCATTGCAGCTTGTTCGTGTCCTGGTATTCGTCCACCAGCACGTGCAGCATCCGCTCCTGGTAGAGCGCCGCCACGTCCGGATGCTCCTGCAGCAGCTTCAGGCCGTTGACCAGCAGATCGTCGAAATCCATCGCGTTGAGCCCGCGCTTGCGCTGCTCGTAGAGCGCGTGGACCTTCAGCACGCCGGCCATGTCCACCGCGTGCTCCTCGAAATGCTCGTGCACCGTCTCGGCGACGTCCGCGCCGCGGTTCGCCGCCAGCCCGAACACGCTGCCGAGCACCTCCGCTTTCGGGAATTTCTTGTCCTTCAGCCCCAGCTCCGCGATGCACGCCTTCAGCAGCCGCGTGGAATCGTCCTCGTCCAGGATCGTGTAGTCGGCCCCGTAGCCCAGCCGCGAAGCATGCCGCCGCAGCATCCGGTTCGCCGCATGGTGGAACGTGCCGCCCCACATCCCGCCAACGTCCCCGCCGATCAGGTGCGCCGCCCGCTCCAGCATCTCCCGCGCCGCGCGGTTCGTGAAGGTCAGCAGCAGCATCCGCCGCGGATCGATCCCCTTTTCCAGCGCCAGCCACGCCACCCGGTGCGTCAGCGTCCGCGTCTTGCCCGTCCCCGCCGCCGCAATGACCAGCACCGGCCCGTCGGGCGCCGTCACGGCGCGCAACTGCTCCGCATTGAGGTGCTGGGCGGGATCAAAGGCCATGACTGCTTACGCCATCTTCTCCGGCACGGCCGCCACAACCATGTCCGCCAGCGTCAAGTCCCCGAAGCCCTGGGCCACGCCCTTTTCGATCTTCCCCAGCGTCTCCTTGAGCGGCTCGTCCAGCCTCAGCACGCTTTCGATTTCGGCGTGCCCCCCGCCTTCGTGCATCAGTTCCGACACCAGGTCGCGGATCCGGATCGCCTCCGCCGAGCGCATCAGGACATACCCCGCGTCGCGGCTGGCCACCTGCGCCAGGTAGCCGCGCTTGACCAGCACCGCCACGACCGAGTTGATCAAACGGATCGGCGCCTTGTTCTGGCGGGCAAAGGCCGCCGCGTCGAAGGGGCCCTTGCCGCCTTCCATCGCCCGCCCCGCCCGCCGCAGGATCATCAGCGCCACCAGGATGCGCGCGCGCATGCTGGCCGTGTCCGCCGCGCCTTCCAGCCGGTAGGTGTCCGAGTTCTGCAGCGCGAAGGCGAATTCCGCGCCCAGCAGCAGGATCACCCATGTCACGTACATCCACAGCAGGAACACCGGCACGGCCGCAAACGCCCCGTAGATGCGGTTGTAGTTCGTCACTCCCGCCTGCAGCACGGTGAACATCCGGATCCAGCCGAGGAAGATCGCCGTTGTCAGCAGGCTGCTCAGGAACGCCGGCCGCAGCCGCACCCGCGTGTTCGGCACGAACATGTACAAGAAACCGATGGCCAGCCACAGGATGCCGAACGCCGCCAAATTCTGCGTCCAGGCATTGGTGTCGATGCCCAGGAACTGCTCCTTGAACGCGATCTGCGCCTTCAGCGCCCCGGCCACGCCGATCAGCAGCGGCACCAGCACCAGCACGCTCGTGTAGTTCGTGATCTGCCGCAGCAGGCTCCGGTTCTTGTCCACGCCCCAGACCCGGTTGAAGCTTTTCTCCACGTTCGCCAGCAGCAGCACCGCCGTCAGCACGAAGAACGCCAGCCCGATTCCGCCCAAAGCCGAGAAGTTGGTGGCGTTGACGATGTCGAGGACCTTCTGCACGAATTCCTGCCATTGCGCGGGCATCTGCGCGAACCATTCCATCCGGGAAATCGAAGCCAGCTGTTCGTCGCCCATGCCGAGGCCCTTGTAGAGCGCCAACCCGACCGCCAGGATCGGCACCAGCGACGTCAGCGTCACGAACGTCAGCGACGACGCATGGATCGTCAGATCGTCGTCCACGTACCCGCGGAACAGCATGTGCCCCACGCGGATGATGCGCGCCGGCAGGCTGCCGCCGCGCTCGTCGCCCGGCAGCGCCCCGAGCGCATGCTGCACGAATTCCCGTAAACCGCCCAGCCGGTCCTTCAATGTCATGGCTTCCGCCTTTCCTGCGCCCCCGCCTCCTCCGCCGCGCCTTGCGCCAGTTCGCGCACCAGGTCATATCCCAGCGCCAGCAGCACCGGCCCCAGGAACAGCCCGATGAATCCGAACGCCAGCATGCCGCCCGCCACGCCGACGACCATCAGGACGAACGGCACGCCTTCCTCGGCCGGCCGGACCGCCGCCGCCGGCCGTGGCGCCTCCGGCACCCAGCGCCGGACCAGCGTCGCCAGCACCGGCGTCGCCACCATCAGCCCGAGGGCGAACAGGATCAGCCAGACGCCGTCGATCAATTCCCCGGTCGCGAACAGCCAGATGGCGCCGCCCAGGAACGCCACCACGCCGGCGGTGGCAAAGGGTGTCAGCCCCACCGCCGCGGCCACGATCACGCCCAGGCCCCACGGCAGGCCCGCAAACGCGAAGCCCGCGCCGACCAGCACGCCAGTGACCACGCCTGTCGCCAGCGCCCGGCGCCGCCGCAGCACCGCGCCGAAATCCACCGAACCGGCGATCAGGATCGGCCGGACCACGTTGTCGATGCCGCTGATCACCACGCCGCCGTAGGCCAGCATTCCGATGCCATCGCCCATGCGTCCGTTCGACAGCAGCCACAGGCCCACCGGCACCCACAGCAGCGGCGGCCCCATCGGCAGCAGCCCCAGCACGAACGTCAGCACCGCGAACAACCCCGCGTTCGGCACTTGGAACAGGGCGAAGCCCGCCGCCGCCGCCAAGGCCTGCACGAAGGCCGTGCCGACCGTGCCGCGCACTACCGTGTTCAGCGTCAGCGCGATCCGGTGCCGCAGCCGCGCCATGAACGGCCCCGCCACCCGCTCCATCAGCGCGCTCGTCCGGTCGGCCAGCGCCTCGCCCTGCAGGTAGAAGAAGAACATGAACACCAGGCTGAAACAGACCTGGAACAGGCCGTAGCCGAGGCTTACGCCGCGCTTCACCAGCCACGCCGCGCTCACCTTCGAGGCATCCGCCCCCCAGCGCGTCAGGCGCTCCGTGTCGCTGAAAATCTCGCCCAGCGCCGCCCGCACCGGATCGGCGTAATCGCCGAAAAACGGATGCGCCTGCAGCGCCGCCACCAGCTTGGGAATGCCCGTTTCGCGCAAGTCGCGCAGGCGTTCCAGGCCCCAGGCGGCCATGTCCAGCGACGACTTCGCCAGCATCCACAGCGGCACCGCCAGCAGCAGGGCCCACAGCAGCGTCATCAGTCCCGAAGCCGCCGCGGCGTGGCCTCCCGCCAGCCGCCGCTTCACGAATCCGAACACCGGCCACGAGGCAAACACCAGGATCGCCGCCCACAGGATGGCCGACACGAACGGCTTCAGGACGAGCAGGCAGAAGAAGACCAGCAGCGCCACCAGGGCAATGCCCACCGCTTGTTCGATCAGATTCCGGTTTTTAAGCGAAAACGACTCCATGGGCCCGTTTTCTAGCATATCCCGGCCCCCGCCGCACTCATATTCACAGGGGTTTTTCGATGGTTCCCGACGCCAAAACCACGTCGCCGTCGTAGAACACCGACACCTGACCCGGCGTCACGGAAAGCTGCGGTTCGTCGAACACGGCCTGGAGCCGGCCGCCCGGCGCGGCCGTCACGGTCGCCGCCGCGGCCTTGTGCCGCTGGCGGATCTGCACCTGGCACCGCAGCGGCCCGGCCGGCGGTTCCCCCAGCGCCACCCAGTTCAAGTCGCCCGCCGCCAGTTCGCGCGTGTACAGCTCCTCCCGCGTCCCCACCACCACGCGGTTGCGCGGCGCATCGATCTCCAGCACATACCACGGCGTGCCGCCGCCGCCCAGGCCAAGTCCCTGCCGCTGCCCGATCGTGTAGTGAATGATGCCCCGGTGCTTCCCCAGCACCTTTCCCGCCCGCGTCACGAATTCGCCCGGCTGCGCGTCCCCCGGCCGGAACAGCACCGAGTAATCGTCGCACTCGATGAAATCCTGGCTCTCGTCTTTTTCCGCCAAATCGTCCCAGCCCAGTTCGCGCGCGAGCTGCTTGACCTCCCCCTTGCGCAGCTCGCCCAGCGGGAACACCAGCAGCGCCAGCTGCGCCTGCTTCAGCCGCGACAGGAAATACGACTGATCCTTTTCCGCGTCCCGGCCCCGCAACAGCTGCCAGCGACCGCTCGCTTCGTCGAACCGCACCCGCGCATAGTGGCCCGTGGCGAACTTCTCGAACTCGACGCCCAGCTTCCGCGCCTGCTCCAGCAGGAAGCCGAACTTCATCCGCTGGTTGCAGCGCACGCAGGGGTTCGGCGTGCGTCCCGCGAGATACTCCGCCCGGAAATATTCCAGCACCGTCTGCTTGTATTCCTCCGCCAGCGGCACCACGCTGTGCTCGATCCCGATCCGCGCCGCGATGTTCTGCGCCGCCTCCAGGTCCCGCGCCTCCCCCGGCCCGAAACAGCCCGAAATGCCCAGGTCCGGAATCGGCACGGAGCCGTCCCAGATGCTCATCGTCAGGCCGGTCACCCGCCAGCCGTCGCGCTTGAGCAGCCAGGCGGCGACGCTCGAATCCACGCCGCCGCTCAGGCCGATCGCCACGCTCTGTTGCTTCCCAGACATGTCGCCGGGCAGTCTACCCCGCCCGGCCGCCCCCCGCCACTTTTCTTTGCCCCCGTGCGGGGAATCGCGGCTCATCATTTTTCCACACTGTGGAAAACTTTTTTCCACACTATGGAAAAAACATCAAAGTTTTTCCATTGTGTGGAAAAATTCCTGAAAGTTTTTCCATTGTGTGGAAAAACCGGCGTTGGAGCATGAGCCACGAGCCCCCGCATGGGGGCCGCCGGCCGGCCGCGCCAGCGAGTAAGGTCTTGCGATAGACAATAAGCGTCTTTGGGATTGACGCCGCCCGGCAACCCGGGCACAAGCGCTTTAATGGACGACTTCCTGCCATTCTGCCGCCAGGCATTCCGCAAGCTGCACGGCTTGCCGCCGGCCGGTGAATTGCAGCGCCCGCCGCATGAGTCCCGCGAACGGCTGATGGCCTGGACCCGGCGGCACCGCGTGCTGGGACTCCTGCAGGCAGGTATTCCCGAAGCCGGCGCCGCCAGTCTCGCGGCCGTCTATGGCCAGGCGCATCATTCGTCGCGGCTGACGCAGGAGGCCGAACGGCTGCATGCGCGCCTGGCGCCGCACGTGCAGTTCCTGGCACAGGTGAAAGGTCCCGCGCTGGCGGTGCAAGCCTGGCCCGAACCGGGACTGCGCAGTTTTGACGATCTCGATTTCCTGTGCCGGCCCGGGGATTTTCCGGAACTCGCGGCCATCCTGAAAAGCGAAGGTTATCTGCCCGAGGCCGAGGATCCGCGGCGGGTGGCCCATTTGTGGCATTACGGCTGGGGCGTCACGTTCCTGCATCCCGCCGGTTTCATGGTGGAGGTGAACCACCGCTTCTTCCCGCCGCACTACCCGTGGCCCTGCCTGTGCAACCGGAGCTGGCAACACGGTTTTGCCGGGCAAACGCTGGATGCGGCCGTGGTGCGGGCCCCCACTCCGGCCCTGCACCTGCTGCTGGGCTGCCTGCACGCGGCCTGGCACGGCTGGGCCCGCCTGGCCTGGGTGGTGGATATCGCCGGCCTGCTGGTCCGCCATCCGGACAGCCTGCCGGACGCCCAGGCGCTGGCGGCGCGCTGCCCGTTCGCGGAACAAGCCCTGGCCGCCGGCTGCGGCGTGGCGAATGAAATTTTCGGACCGGGTCTCACCCGCGAGCCGCTGCCTCCGGCCCCGCGGTCCTGGATGACCGAGGCCAGCCAACTGCTCGCGGGCACCGCCCGGCCGTTGAACGGCCCGGAACTGCGCCGGTTCCACGAACAGTTCATGGTCCGCCGCGAAATCCTGTATTATCGCGCCCGCCGGTGGCTCACGCCCGGCGACGGCGATTTCCGGTGGATTTCCCTGCCGCCTTCCCTGCGCGGCTTGTATTGGTTCCTGCGTCCGCTGCGCGCCGGGTTGTACGGCACCGGATACCGCTGGAAGCGCTGACCGCGCCGGGACGGCGGGCTAGGAAACCAGGAAGCGCGCGCGCGGAACGCGGTAGAGGATTTCGCACGCCCCCCAGCTCGCGGCAAAGGCCAGGCCGATGACGCCCATGGCCGCGCCGGCCGAATCCAGCGGCCAACCCAGGCGCAAGGCAACGGTTTGGAAGCCCTCCACGAAGAACCCGTGCACGAAATAGATGCCGTAGCTGAGGAGGGATACGCGCCGGATCCAGGCCGGCATGGGCGCCCCGCGATAGACCAGGCCCCACGCGAACAAGGTCACCGCCAGGAACACCGGCCAGCCCCAGCGGGGATGAACCAGGCACAAACCCGCGGCGATCGTGATCAGGGCGGCTTGCAACTTCCAGCGGACCGGACCGGAGAAATCCGGTCCCGGGCACAGGGCGGCCGCCAGGCCCAGCGGCACATAACCGCTCAACAGCAGGGCATGCGCCAGCAGGCTGTGTTCAGGCGCGATCTGCACCTGCGGCAGCAGCCAGCGGCCGGCGCCCAGCAGGACGGCGCCGCTGGCCGCCAGAACCGCGGCGCCGGGCCGCCGAAGCCGGGCGGTCCGCCCCAACCACAGCGCCACCGGCAGGGCCAGCAGGCTCCAGTAGATCAGCGCGGCAATGAAGTAAAGCTGATACGAGGCGCCGCCCAGCCACAGGACGGAAACCAGATCAAAACCGTCCGCGCCGTGCGCCGCCGGCAGCAGCCGGTGGCGCAGCATGCGCACGACCAGATAGACGGCGCTCCAAATGGCATACGGCGGCACCAGGCGCATCAAGCGGCGGCGCAAAAGCTGTCCGCCGCCCGCCTCCGGGTTCCGCAGGATCGAACGCTGCAGGAGATAAAAACTGATGAGAATGAAAATCGGCACGGCGGGGGCGGCCAACCGCGACATGCGAAACGCCCAGGCGCTGGTGTCGCAACCATGAATCCAGACCACGCCCAGGATCGCCGCGGCACGCAGCAGATCAAAGCCCTCCAGCCGGCCGGCCGGTTCGCTCATGGTGCCGCCAGTTCCGCCAGCAGATCGACCAGCGGCCGGGAAACCTGCGGCCAGGTGAACCGCGCGGCATTGCGGCGCGCCAGGCTTGAAAGGCGCTGCCATTCGGCACGGTCGGAAAGCAGGTCCTGCAGGGCGGCCGCCACGCCGGACACGTCATCGGGATCCACGTAACGCCCGCCCGCGCCGCAGACCTCGGGAATCGCGCAGACATTCGAGCTGATCACCGGCACGCCGCGGCGCTGGGCGTCGATGGCTGGCAGGCCGAACGACTCGCACCGGCTCATCAGGCAGAACACCTGGGACTCGGCGTACAATTGCTCCAGGCGGGCGCGCGGAATGAAACCCGTGAAATCCACGGCGGCCGACAGGGAGAGCTGCGCCACCAGCGCGCGGATCCGGCGCGCATAGGCGGCATCCGGCCAGGAACCGGCCAGGACCAGGCGCACCTCGGGCCGGGCCGCCCGCACGACCGCCAGGGCCCGCACCAGCGTTTCCACGTTTTTATGCGGCCCCATCACCGACACGCACAGGATCTGGCCGGGCCGGCGCGGATTGTCCGGGACATCCGGACCCGGCTGGTCCGCGGTTTCTTCCGCCGCTTGATAGACCACCAACCCGCGCTTTTCGGAAAATCCGGCGTTCCGGCGATACGCGTCCTGCATGTAGCGCGAATTGAAAACCATGACGGTGGCCGTGCGCATGGCGCGCCGGTAGGCGCGGCACTGGAGCCACGCCTTGACGGCATCCCGCCGGCGCCGGGCCGCCGGGACCAACGCCCAGGGATTCTGGCAGAAAACAATCTGGGGCAGGTCCAACTCCGGCGCCGCAATGCCGCTGGGGGTAAAATAGGCCGTGGCGCCCAGGCTCCGGGCCAGGCGGCGCAAATGCGTCCGCTCCCACGCGGCCCGGCAGAACCAGCCCCGGGTGGCCGGCGGGGCCCAAACCCAATCCACGCGGTCGCCCAGTCCGTGCTGCAGTTCCGCCATGTCCGCCCGGCACAGGACGGCCAGGCGCAAACGCCCGGCCAGGGCCTCCGCCACTTGCTTCAGGTGCCCCGCCAGAACGTGCCGGCCACTGGGATTGGTGACCGACAGCGCGTTGACCAGCAGCTTACGCATGGACCGCCGGCGCGACCTCCGTCTCGACGATATCCCACCGGATCAAGCGCACCGGCAGGCCGCGCAGCAGATCCTGCAGGCGCGCGAGCTCGGCCGCGGAAGTGGATTCCACCGCATAGAGGACATCGACGCCCAGTTGGGCGACCAGCGCGGGCAGTTCGCGGCAGGTGCCGACCACCCGGATCCCGTGGACTTCATGCCCGATGATGGCAGCATCGTCGCTGACCAGGCCCAGGATTTCCACCGGCGTCTGGTCCCGGTAGCGATAGGTGATCTGGCGCAGGAACAGCGTGGTGCGATAGCCCGCCCCGCAAACCAGCGCCCGCACCGGCGCCGCCCCGGAACTGGTTTCGCGCACCCGCCATTGCATGAAATCCTGCACCACCCGGAGGGCGGCGCGGGTCAGCACCACGGCCGGCGCCGCCGAACCGGAAAGCAGCAGGTACCGCAGGACCAGCGCGAATTCCTGCGGCCGGCCGGCCACGCCCAGCAGGTGCACGCCGCACGCCACGGCATAGCCCAGCACCACGGCCATGCCGGTCGCCGAATACTCCGAAATGCGTGCAAGGTACCAGACCCGCGAATAGGACCTGAACACCAGCAGCGCCAGGAACGGGATGACCACGTCCGTCGGCGCCCAACGGAGCCAGGCCGCTTTCAACGCCTGATCCAGCGTGCCGTCCTGCACATCCAGCAGCATCTGGACCACCAGCAAGGCGGCATTCAAAATCACAAGGTCGCCGGCAATGTAAAACAGCAGCGTGCGGTTGCGGCGCACCGGTCGCGAAAGCCCTTGCAGCACGACCCGCCCGCTTTCACGCAGTTCAATGTCCACGAGATGCTGGACAACGGTGAAGGCCGCCAGCAGGAAGGCCAGCACTAGAATGCCCAGGGCCCGATCATGGAAGATGCTGGCCAGCAGGCCGATCAGCACCAGCACCAGCGTGGCGCCGTACAAGAGCACCGCCACTTGTCCCTGGCCCCGCCCCTGCCGCAGCAGGCGGTGGTGCAGGTGGTCGGCATCGGCGGTATCCAGTCCGGGTCCGGGGCCCTGGCCGGACGCCCGGCTCAGCACCCGGCGCATGGAACGCCGCCACACCGCCAAAAGCGTGTCGAACAAAGGCACGCCCGCCGCCAACATCGGCACGCCGATGCCCGCCATGAACGAGGCTTTCGAATTCGTGGAGATCGATAGCGCGGCGAGGGTGAAGCCCAGAAACAGGCTGCCGGTATCGCCCAGGAACACGCTGGCGGGATAGAAATTGTACCGCAGGAATCCCAGGCAGGCTCCGGCCAGGCCCATGAACAGCAGCACATCGCCCGGCGCGCCGCGGAAGACCAGCGACAGGCCGATGCCGGTGGCGGCAATCAGCGCAATTCCCGTCGCCAGGCCGTCCACCCCGTCGATGAGGTTGAAGGCGTTCATCAAGGCCACGAACCAGATCACGGTGGCCAGCGCATCCACCCATTCCGGGAAGGCAAAACCCAGGATGTTCTGCAGGTGGATTCCCGCACGGAAGGCCGCGGCCCCCAGCACCACCTGCCCGGCCAGTTTCACCATCGGCTTGAGATTCAACCGGTCGTCCAGCAGCCCCAGCAGCACCACGCCCGCACTCAAGGGCAGGAAACGGAACCACCAGTCAATGGAAAGCTGGCCGGCAAAGGGCTTCCACGGAACCAGGAAAACAACGGCGCAGGCCATGTGGAACCCGATGAAAACCGTCAGGCCGCCGCCGCGCGGAACCGGTGTACGGTGAATCTTGCGCGGATCGGGCCGGTCCATGAACCCCCAGGCCGCCGCCAGCCGGCGCCACAGCGGAGTCAACAGCAACGCCGCGAGCATCCCCGCCAGGAACACCGCGGGATATTTCAAGATGGCTTCAAGACTCATGGATTGGCCTGTGCGACTTCTTCCGCCAAGTTGGCAACCTTATCACAATTCCGGGCCGGCGTGAACATTTCCTCGTACAGCCGGAACGCCCGCCGGCCTTTCTCTTCCCGTTGGCGCGGATCGAGCAGATCCCGGGCCGCGGATTCAATGCCCCCCCGGTCGCCGGGGGCCAGGAGCCACCCGCAATCCGCGCGCTGCAACCAGTTCCCGACCGCGCTTTGCGGCGCGCCGGCATAAACCACCGGCCGGCCCAGGGCGCAGGCGGCCTGGAACTTGCTCGGCACCACCACCCCGGTCCATTCCGGCCGCTGGGAAACCAGATGCACATCCGCCGCTTGCAGGTGCACAGCGCAGGTTTCCTCCGCCGCCGGCGGGCGGAACTCAAACAAACCGCCCCATTGGCGTTCCCAGTCTGAACGCGCCGGCCCCGCCCCGGCGAAAACAAACCGGCAGCGCGGCTGCCGCCCGCGCAAGGATTCCGCCAAAGCCGCGAAATCCGCCGCGCAATGGGCCCGCCCCATGTTGCCGCTGTACAAAAAGACGAGGTCTTCATCCGCCCAGCCGCATGCGCGGCGATACTCCCGGATCCTGCCGCTGTGTGCCGGCAGCGGCTGCAGTCCGCTCCACACCGGCACTTCCACGATGCGGCCGGCTCCGGAATCCCGCAGCCGGGCCGCCATGTCCGGCCCGAGGGCGATCACGGCCGCGGCACGGCCGCGCTCGGTGCGCGCCAGCCGGCGCAGAAGCACCGCCAGGGGATTCCAGGCATTCAGCACGCCGTGGGCAACCATGGCTTCCGGATACAGATCCATGCACCAGAGAAAATACGGCGGCCCGCAGGTTTTCCGCAAATGCGCTCCAAGCAGCCCGAGGAAAGGCGGCGTGGTCATGCATACCAGCGCATCCGGTTTTTCAAGCCGGCGCAGTTCCCGCCAGGCGCCCCTGAAAAACGCAAGATAGTCCCCGAATTTCCCGCCCAGGTTGTGCCCGTGCCG
This sequence comes from uncultured Verrucomicrobiota bacterium, assembly GCA_964567795.1. GTDB lineage: Bacteria > Verrucomicrobiota > Kiritimatiellia > CAIQIC01 > Lenti-01 > Lenti-01. Next base: position 34,973 of record CAZMOR010000323.1, on the reverse strand, counting down.
ATCGGGACAACCGGTACGGATCACCTGGACCCCGGCCAACGGCCGTTCCGCCGGGCCATTTTCCGCGCCATAGCCGGCCGCGGAGGTAATGACAACCACCGCATGGCCGCGCGCCGCCAGCATTCCGGCCAAATCGCCCAGCAACCGCCCGGTCGGCGCCTGTGCGGGCGGGAAAAACTGGTTGAGCAGCACAAAACGCATGGCTTTCAGGCTTCCGGCGGTTTCCGCAAGGCCTCGTCGATCATGCGTTCGTACCTCGCCATGGCCAGGGAAAACCGCAGCCCCGCCACGCCATCCAGCATTCCCAACCGCAGCACATAGGCGTAAAGGAAACGCAGGACCGGCCGGCCCGGCAGGCGATACGACAAGCTCCGCCAGGCGGCCCGGCGCGTCGCCGGATCCCGGGCCAGCAGCTGGCGCCCGACCCGAACGTGCCCGCCGGCGCGAATGCGGGCCGCTTCGGCGGCGGCGTAGCGCCGGTGCCGCGCCTGCCAGTCCTCCCAGCCTTTTGAAAAGTTGTAGTGCAGCATCGGCTCTTGAAAATACACGGAATCCGCGGGTGCGGCCGCCAACACTTCGCCATGCCCCCGCATGGTGTAGCGCGGCCCCTGGCAGTGGATGAAGCGGGGCACGTACACCGGGTAGTCCGCGCTGAAACGCAGCCATTTCTCCCCCAGCATCACTTTACGCGCCAGATAGCCGGCGGCGCCCGTGGCCAGGGCCGGCAGCCGGCGGCGGAATTCCGCCACGGCGGCAGGCGTCATGACCTCATCCGCATCCAGATGCAGCACCCAACCGTGTTTCAATCCGGCGGAATCCATCGCCCAGTTGCGCTGGTCGGCAAACGAGCTGAAGGCATGCTCCGCCACCCGGGCGCCGCACCCGGCGGCGATCCGCCGGCTGTCATCGGTGCTGCCATCATCCACCACGACCACTTCCGCGAAATCGCGCAGGGCCCGCAGGCAGCGCGGTAGATTGGCGGCTTCGTTGTGCGCCAGCACGACCACGGAAATGGGCAGCCGTTCCGACATGCCTAGGAGGACTCCTCCACCTGTCGCTCCCGGAGAAAGCGGGCCGGATTTCCCCCCACGACGTGCCGGGCCGGCACGTCGTGCAACACGACCGAGCGCACGCCGGCCACGGCATCGGTCCCGACCGTCACGCCCGGATGCACATACGCTTCCGCACAAATCCAGGCGCCGGCGCCGATGCGAACGGGGGCGATGCGCAGCGGCATGTTCGGATGGTCGATGTCGTGCGTGGCCGTGCATAGAAACGCGCGCTGGCTGATGGTGGCATGCGCGCCGATCACAATGGTATCCACATCGTACAGGTCAACGCCGTGGCTGACGGTGGCGCATGAGTCCAGCGTCAGATTCCAGGGCGCCCAGATCCGGACGGACGGCATGATTTGCACCCCCGGCCCCACCGTGGCCCCGAACATCCGCAGCACCAGACGCCGGGGCGCATGCCAGAACCACGGAACCGGCCTGAACAGCAGCAGCCAGGCCACCTGCCAAAGCAGCCGCGCCAGCTTGTTGGCGGCCGAATGGGAACTGGGACAGGATGCGCGGTCCACCCGGATTCGGGAAGAGTTCGGATCAGCCATGGGACTCCTTCTGCTCCAGCGCTTGTTCATACCAATTCAACAGGGATCGCCCCATGGAGGCAATGTCAAAAGTGGCGGCGCGCGCCTGGCCGCGGGCGATGATTTCGCGGCGCAACGGTTCCTCCGTCAAAAGACGGCGGCACGCTGCCGCCAAAGCGGCCGGTTCGTCCGCCGGTGCCGGGAGGGCGGCATCGCCCGCCACTTCCAGCAAGGCTTCCGCCGTCGAACACACCACGGGACAGCCGGCCGCCATGGCTTCCAGCACGGGCATGCCATAGCCTTCATAATGGCTGGGGAACAGGAACACGGCCGCCCGCCGGTAAAGACCGCCCAACTGCGCATCCGCAACCGGGCCGATGAAGTGGACCCGCTGCAATCCGGCCGCGATGCCCCGCAACGGGCGGACAGGCTCCGGTCCCGCCATGACCAGATGCAGATCCGGGATATCCTGCAGATGCGCAAACACCCTCAGCACTCCCGCCCTGTTTTTGTAGGTTGCGTTGTTGCCGACATGCAGGATGAACCGCCCCCAATCCTTCATCCCCGGAACCGGCCGGGCTTCCGGAAATTCCCGTACCGGAACCGGAATGACCACCGGCGGAACCGCGATCCCGGCCCAGCGCGCCAGGTCCCGGCCAGTCGCCCGGGAATCGACACTCAAGCCGGCGCAACCGCGCAATGCCCGCACGCCGCGGCGAATCAGCACGGATGCGGGCAGGCTGGGTCGGCCGGGCAATTGCCCGCGCCCCTGCAGCAGCGGGATCAAATCATGAACCGTGACCAGACTCCGGCCCAGCAGCGAATCCGGGATAAAGGCCGCCATGGAACCGTCCAGCCAGTGGTATAAATCGGCCGGATGCCGGGCCAATTCGCGGCGCCCATGGCACCCGCGCCACACGTGATGCCGCCACATGGCGCCGCCCCCGCGCGGATCAAACAGATCGCAGGTCGTGAATTCCCAGCCCGCGGAAACCCCGGCCGCGCGGCTAACCAGTTCGGCAAAGGCCGTCATGCTGCCGGGCCAATCCGGCGGCGCCGTGCGCACCCAAACCAACCGTTTCATCCGCCCTCCCCGGCAGGCATTGCCGTGAAACGAACCGCGGACAACAGCAACCCGGCCATGAAAGCCAGGAAAAGAGAAATGAACGGGTCCCCGAAAATCTGCGCGGAAACCACGGCGGAGGTCAAATTGGCCGCCAGCATGGAAAAGATGCCCGCTGTGATATAGAACGAATCCTCTTTCCGGCTGAGTTGAACCACGCAAAAAGCCGTTCTGGCAAATACCACCCCCAGGATCAGAATCAATACGGAGCCGGGAACGCCGAATTCCGCGACCAGCTTTCCTGGTCCACTTTCCTGCCACACTTCCGGTTTATCGGCCGCGATATGATGGATGCCCTGCTGCGACATGCCCAGACCATACCCCCAGAATCCCGCCTGTTTCACGGTGCTCGCGACGGCATCGATCCCGTGGTGCTGGATCTGCGCCTCAGCCTGGGTGAAGGCGGTCAGGTAGAACGCCTCCACCCCCGCATCGCGGAACAGCGATGAAATCAGGTACCAGCCCAAACCGCCGATCATCAGCACGGTACCTAAGATGGAAACAAGCCGGCGGGCGTCCTTGAAACGGAAAAGCAGGAATAGATAGCAGCCGAGAAATACCGGTATCATGGAGAGCATCTTGCGGCGGCCGCACAGCCAGATATTCAGCGCGCCCCACACCGCCAGGACGATCCAGGCGGCCCGGGCCGGGCCGCGGGACCGGAAGGCCATGATGGCGCAGATCATCAGCACCAGCGTGGCATGCCAGCCCATCACATCCGGCCCCCGGAAGAATCCGGCGAGCATGTGGACCGCCGTGCCGGTGCGGTGCGTCACCCAAACATGCCCGAGAGCCTCGGTGCCGATGGCAGCAAACCGGTCGCTCCAGCCCCATGCTTCCAATGGTCCTCCGATCAGCATCACCGCTGCCGCCACGGCGTAAAAGCTCAGAATGCCGGCCGCTGGACGGCGCGGGCCGGGATACCGGAACCCAGCCACCAAAGCCAGAAACATCGTGATGTACACAAATCCGCCGAGCAAGGTGATCATCCAGGTATTCTGCCCATAACTGGCGGACAACACGGCCGGAATCGCCATATAGGCCAATACCCACAGAGTCCATCGGCCCATGCGGGGGAAACAATCCAGGAACTTCTGGATCAGCAGCTGACGCGAATACAGGGCGGAGAGCATGATCACCAGCCATACGGGGGCCGAGGCCATGGCGAGAAAACCCGGAGTGCCCGGGATCATTTTTCGCAGGGGATCCTGCAGCAAGCCCACCAGGATGGCCGCCGCAATACCCCAGCGCCAATTGAACAGCGCCACCACGCATGCCACGCCAATCAAAATGCCGGCCAGCATCAACATCGGGACATCCTCCCGCATTCCCGATCTTGCGGGGTACAGGCTTGAACGGCCGCGACGATGCCATCCGCCGCGCGTTGGTGGCTGAATTCCTGAATGAATTTCCGGGCCGCCTCCCCCTGCGAGCGCGCCCGGCCGGGTTCCCGCAGATAGCCGCTCAACACCTGCGCCAGGCCGGATACATCGCCGGCCGCGAAAGAATATCCCGTTTGTCCTTCCACAATCAGATCGGCCCGGCAACCGGCCAGGCGGGAAACCACGGCGGGGAGCCCGGAAGCCATGGCTTCGTTCACCACCAGTCCCCACGTTTCACCCGCATCGGAGGGCAATACCAGCACGTCGGCGGCGGCGTAGGCATCCGGCAACTGGGTCTGGTTCAGGAACCCGGCAAAGGTGACGGCCAGGTTGCGGTCGCGCGCCAATGTTTCGCAAGCATTCCGCAATTCGCCGTCTCCCGCCACCAATACATGGCTGCGCGCACGCAACTCCTCCGGAAGCAGCGCCACCGCCGCCAGCAAATCGCCGGGATGTTTCTTCGACTCCAGCTTGCCCACAAACAGGAATACACAAGCTCCATGCGGAATGCCGACCGCCGCGCGGATTTCCGCCCGGCGGTCCGTCCGCCGGGCCGCCTGGCCGGCGAAATACTCGTTGTCCACGGCATAGGGCGACCAGAAAATCCGGTCTTCCCGGCAGTGATGGTGACGATAAAAGTCGCGGTTGGCACTGCCGATGGCAAGATAAGCGGTGTACTGCCGCAGCAACAAGCCGTGCAGGATCTCTTTCCAGGCGGCGCGCGGACGCAACCGGTTCGCCTCGCCTCGCACGAGGCAGGAAATGCCCAGACGCCGGCAGGCCCACAACGCTTGCAGGCAGGTTTTGGCCACCCAGCCATTCACCAATACCGCGTCTGGCCGCTCCTGCTGCAAGCGCCGGAACAGGCCTGGCGTATCACATCCGGAAAACGTCGTTGCCGACGGCCGGGCCGAACGGTTTTCCATGACTTCATAGCGGTAGCCATCCAGCAGCGGCACATCCCAGGCAAACGAAACGCCGAATCCCGCTCCCTGCTGCGCCGCATCCGGAAGCATCGCATACAGCACCGTCAGGTCGATCCGTGGATCCGCCGCCAGCCGGCGAAACAACGGCGCCTTGTATTGGATCGGATGGGTTTCCACCGCAAAAAGCCGCCGCGGCACCGGGTTCATGGCGCACCCTCCCGCTTGGGTCCCTGCCGATGCAGCCGAAGCGCCATGCCCAAGGCCCGCAGCTCGATGGCGATCCGGCCGGGAATCCGCCACGGCCGGCGGACGTGAAAACGATTGCAGACCTCCCGGATGGGCCGGCGAAGGATATAACTCCAGCGTTCCATGCCCCCCGCGTGACACAGGGCAAAATAGTAATCGCCCACGGCGTGCAGCGGCGAAGGCTGCGCCAGATGGTCGCCTTGGCTCCGCGTTCCACCGGAGGTCAACCGCAAATGTCGAACCACAGCTTCCGGGGCGAACCGGATCCAATTTCCACTCGCCAGCAGACGCCGGGCAAAATCCGTTTCATACCGATAGGCGGAACCGATGAACTGTTCATCAAAACCGCCAATCGCCAGAGCTTGGTCCCGCACAACAGACAGATTGCACGAAATCACGCTGGCGAGACGATCTTCGCGGGTTCCGCAAAAGCGGAAATCCAGGTCGGCGCGCAAGCCGTGCCGGCGCGCCTTTTGATTCACCGCCGGGTCGGGACTTTCTCCCGGCTGCAGGACCTGGCCGCACACCGCGGTGCAACCCTCGCGATAGCGGGCGGCATGAGCACCTACCAGTCCGGAAACAGGCTCAACATCATCATCGAGGAATAATACGATGGCATTCCGCGCCTGCCGGAGACCGATGTTCATGGCTCGCGGGATGGACGGCGGCGAAAAGCGCAGCCATCGAATGCGGCCGGCGTCTGCCAGGCTTTGCAATTCGCTTTCGACCTCGGGCGGATGCTGTTCCGTCTGGTCCATGACGATCACTTCACCGGGCGCGGGAACGAGGCGAAACACCAGGTTCAGCGTGCGCAGCAAAACCGCCCCCCGCCGGTAGGTGGGGATCGCCACGGTAACCCCCGCAGCGTCCGGCTCAGGAATTATGGCCGCTTCCTGTTGCATGGTGAATATATAGGGTTTTTCCGGCCAGAGTGCCAGTCCCGGTATTTCCAGGTTGTATCCCCCCGGGTCCCCGATACTATTGACTGAAGTCGCATGGAACGGCAATCCGGTGATGTCCCCGTGAAAAGTCTTTTTCAAAAATCGGTCTACGCCTGCCTGAACCGGGCTCATCAATATCGCCATCGGCGGCAAATGACCCCCCGCAACCACATGGCCCCCAGCCAGCTGCCGCGCCATGCCGGCCCGCCGCAGCTCATCACCACGGAAGTGACAAATCGTTGCAATGCCAACTGCGTCTTTTGCGGCTACAACTCCTTCACCAGCCCGCGCATGGAGATGAGTTCCCCGTTGTTCCGGTCGCTGGTAGATCAATATGTTGCCATGGGCGGCCGCGACCTGTCGCTGACGCCCACCGTCGGCGAAGCCCTGATCGATCCCGGACTGGAAGAGAAAATCGCTTATGCCCGCAGCCAGAAACGCATCATCGCCATTTATCTCTTCACCAACGGCATTCTTCTCACCCGGGACAGGTTCGAGCGGCTGGTGCAGGCCGGACTCAGCCATCTGGTGATCAGTATGTCCGGATTTTCGCGCGGCGAATACCAGCGGATTTTCCGGACAGACACCTACTCGCGGGTTCTCGCCAACCTCCTGGCGCTGCCGGCCTCGCCCGGATTTAAAAAGATCAAGCTGGAGATCAGCCTGCGAACCGACACGGTCCTGCCCTTCCTCCGGCCGCAATATCTCCGCTTGCGCCGGATGGGCTACAGAATCTCCCGACCAGTTTTCTACGACACCTGGTCGGGCCGCATTACAAACGACCAGCTCCCGGGATACATGTTCATACGTCCGGAAATCCCCAAGACCTTGCCTTGCCACCTGTTGTATGCCGGAATCGGAGTCAAACCCGATGGCACCATGGTGGCCTGCCCCTGCCGCGACATGACCGGCCGGAGCGATTTGTATCTGGGGAATGCCGCCACGGACTCCCTGCAGGATGTCTGGCATTCGCGCCGCCTGCACGAAATCCGGTGCTCTTTTCTTGATGGCAAATTGCCCGATGTGTGTGTGGACTGCCGCCATTACCTTCCCGTTCGCGCGGAATTGCTGCAACCGGCCGGCCAGGCATAGGGGCTGGAACAAAATGACATCCCGGGCTCCGGCCCCGGTTGTCAGCCGGCCTGTCGCTTCTCGCCTCTCCGGTGCAATATCCGCGCCGGACTGCCCGCCGCCACCATCATCGGGGGAATATCGCGAGTCACAACGGAGTGCGCGCCGATCACGGCGCCATCGCCGATCGTCACGCCCGGCAAAATGACAACCCCGGCCCCGCACCACACATCGCTGCCAATGCAGATCGGCTTGGCTTCGCAGGGCTGTTCGTCGATGCGCCGGTCGGGCTGAATGCCGTGGTTGTGATCCACGATGACACATCCGGGACCAAACAGGGTGTGGGAGCCGATCACAATCCGGTCGATGGCATTCAAGTGGCAGTTTCGTCCGAAAAAGGTGAAATCCCCGGCCATCACCCGCGCATCAGGAGCGGTCAGTTTCAGCCAGACATCCGCCTCCAGCCAGACTCTCATCCCCAGCTCGATGCCGGCGGGAATGAAACAGCGGCAGCGCGGACCGATCCGGACCTTTGATCCCAGTTTGCCCCCCCGCCAACGCCACCATACGGCCCGAAGCCGGTCGGCCAGCACACTGAAATACACGCTCATTTCGGTTTCCTCCCGCATGCCATCAGTTGGAACGCCAGCCGCCGGTTGAGAACGGGCATGGCCAGGGTCAGCCGGTCCAGGCTCCGCAATACAGAAACCGGCACCCTCCCGTGCAGATAGCGCAACTTCACATGGCCGGTGATCCAGGGCGTGTCATAGGGAATGATCGAAACTTCCGCCAGGCCGGCCCGGCCCAGGATTTCATGAAGTTCCGCAGGGGCATAGGCAAAGAAATGGCCATCCCCGTCCGGGAAAAACTGGCGATGTTCGTACTGGGCCGGATCACCCAGTTCCCGATACAGGGGCAGCTTGGATTTAAAGTACAAGCCGTTGGGAGTGGTTGCCACGAATCGGCCGCCCGGCGCCAGCATCCGGGTCAAACCGCTGACCATTTCCACGGGATGAACCAAATGCTCGAGAATCTGATTGGCAAAAATCAGGTCGAAGGTTTCCGGAAGGTTTAAATCCATGACATTACCCTGTACAAACCGGATATCGCCCTTTTCATACCGGCTCCGGGCATACTCCAGAAACTCCGCCCGCAAGTCCACCGCCACGACATGGTGCCCCGCTTCGGCAAGCAACAATGCCAGGGTGCCCTGGGCACAGCCGACATCCAGAATCTTCAGCGGAGACTGGCCCGCCAGCCGGAAGTACCGGCTCAGCTCATCCTGATAGCGATGGAAGACATGGGGGGCCAGCGCCGGCTCCCACACCTCTTGCAGATCGTGGAGGTGGAGCGACTGGATCAAATCCGGCCAATTCGGATCTGCTACCGGCCGCTTCATGGTGCTCTTCCTGCCCGGCAGCGGCGAAGCGCCTGCCGCCAGCGAATGAATGCCTTCAAGGACCACGGGCGCAGAACCATGGCTTTCCTGAAGTACATGCCGGCCGAACGCGGCTGGTCCGCCAGCAAGCGCGTGCCGACAAAATACATCAATTCATAGGCGGAAGCGCCCGCATCCCGGCGGCGAAGGCACTCCTGGCGCAATCGCCGGGCTTCGGCCAGCAACGGTTCCTCCGATTTTCCCGTCATCCGGAATTCGTGCCCTTTGCGGATGAGACGATAATATTTCCGCTGATACCGTCCGTGCCGGCCGGATATCGCGCCGGGCGCCAGCCGATATTCAAAGAGAATTTCCGGGACCGCAGCCAAAGGACCGATTTCGGCCAAGCGGGTGGTCAGGTCGATGTCCTGGGCATAGTAGAACGCCTCGCGATATCCCCCGGCTTTTATATACGCAGCCCGGCTGAATAAAATGGAACCGTGCGGAGAAATGGCCTGGCCGTTTTCCAGCACATGCCGCGCTGCCTCGGACACCGATGCGGGCGGATGGTGTTCCATGATCACTTCACCCGCCGGCGCCAGGGTGCGCGCGCCGCAGCCCACCAGCACGGGTGCGTCCGCTTGCCGGGCACGGGCCAGTTGCGCCTGCAACCGCCCCGGCAGCGACAGGTCGTCGGCGTCCTGCCGGGCGATCCACGGTGCCGCCGACCGCGCACAGCCGTCGATCAGGGCGCGGGTCAGGCCTTCATTTGACTTGTTGTGCACGATTTTCAGGCGCGGATCCATCCGTGCCGCGTCATCCAGGATTGCGCCGGAACCGTCTGTGGAGCCGTCGTCCACCACAATGAATTCCAACGCCACTCCTTCCTGCGACAGAATGCTTTTCAGTGCGCCGCCCAGCGTGGGTGCGTTGTTGTACACACCCATCACAACGGAAATGTCGAGGGCATCACCCATCGCGATTCTCCCGTTGATCCATCCATGACTGCTGCAAGGAATCGGGGCCGACCGAATGCCGCATCCGGATGCGCAACCATTCGGATCCGGTCGCCACAAGATGCCAGCCCAGCCAGTCGCTGCACTGGCGATAGAGCCGCAAGGAACGGCCGGCCGGGGCGGCCGCCTTCTCCGCCAACGCCAGCAGATCGCGGGCCGCCACATCCCTTCGCCGCGCAGCGGCCCGGGCAGCTGCAAATACCCAGCGGACAAAGTGCCGCATTTCCGGTGCGGATTCCTGAATCCCCGACTGGCGCGCGCCATCCAGCAGGGACCTGAAAAACTGGATCTGGTCAGCGGGTTCGAGCCAGCACCCCCCGGTCTGGCGTGTCCCGGCATGGTGGCGATGCAGGCTGACCGGCTGATTCACAAATGCCAACCGGACATTCAGGGCGCCGGCGCGGGCATCGTATTCCCAATCCTGCGAATAGCGCAGATCGGACCAGGACCCGATGCGGTCACACAGTTCCCGGCGATAGAGCGGCGTGTGCGTACACCACCAGCGGTCCACCAAAAGCCCCGGATACAGGCGGTCCATATCCCGGCCGGTCCACTTGAAAGGGTCGGCCAGGACTTTCTGCTGTTCGTCCACCAGCCGGGTGATGCCATAGGCAATGCCACAATCCGGCTTGGCCCGCAGGGCCGCGATCTGCAGGGAAAACTTCGTTGGCAGCAGCAAGTCGTCGCTGTCGAGGTACTGGATGAATTCTCCGCGGGCTGCCACCCGCCCCGCTTCCCGCGCCGGCCCCGGTCCTCGCGGCGGCAAATGCAGAACCCGGATTTTATCCGGATGCGCATCCGCCAGTTGTTCCGCCAATCGTTCCGTGCCGTCCGTGGAACCGTCATCGCACACGATCACTTCCACCCCGGCATGGGTTTGGTTCAAGGCGCTTTGCACAGCCTCCGGCAGCCATTTTGCCCGGTTGCGCACGGGAATGATGACGCTGACCAAATCGGGCACCGGTGCGGTATTCATGTCGCCCTTCCCGCCCGCAAACCCGCGCGATAACCAAAGTAGAAAAACCACCGTTCCAACCAGAGCATCGCCCAAACGGTCAGCCAGGACACCGCAACCCGGGCGCGCACTGCCTGGTGTATTTCGCGCACCCGGCCCACACCCGGACGCCAGGGCATCGAAAGAGATACTCCGGAATCCGGCCCCCGGGTTTGCGCCTGTCCCCTGCCGATCCGGCAAGCGCGCCGCAGATATTCCCAATTGCCGATGTCGCACTCATGCACCACAACGGCAGATCCCGCATAAGGAACCGGCGCGCGTCCAGGATTTGCTCTTTCCGAAAATTCCCCATCTCCGCCGGATTGAAGCGGACGGAATACCCCGTATTTATCAAAGGCGGCCCGGGCAACCAGCATGTTGCCGCCGGACAACCGGCCGGTTTTTTCAAGCATTTCCCGGCGTTTATCCGCCGAACGGGTCGCCGCCAGCAAGGCACTGCCCAAGGTCGGCCGCGTCACAACGCTTTCGATCCGCCCGCCCGCCAGCCAGGAACCGGATTTCATGGCCGCGGCAACCAACTGGGCAATCCAATCCGGCGACGGAACAGTATCCGCATCCAGAAAAAGCAGATAATCACCGGTTGCCGCCGCAATGCCCCGGTTGCGGGCCAGATAGGCCGACGGCACCGGCTCCGTCAACAGGCGCACGGGAAAAGTCCGGGCGATTGAGGCGCTTTGATCCGTCGAACCATTGTCCACCACGATGATTTCCATCTGGTTTGGGTCATAGGTCTGCCGGCCCAGGGCCTCCAGCACCCGGGACAGGCTGGTGGCATCATTCCGGCACGGAATGATGATCGAGACACGGGGCTGGGTCCCGGCGGTGTTCATGCCGGCCCGCTCCGCATCCGGCGTTGCACGGCCGCGCGTATCCGGCGCATGAAATCGTAACCCGGCAACAGCAGTCCCGGAAGATCTACCGAGCGCCAGACCGGCGGCCAGGCCGCCGCCGCCTGGAGCCGCATCCATTTCTTCCGTCCGCTGGACAGCTGTGGTGAATATCGCAACGTGTGTAGAATCCGCCCGCACCGGGCCGCCCGGCGCCACCGCCAGGGTCCGTTGCAGATTTCGGGATTCTCCTGGGTCATGCGGCAATAACTCTCAATGATTTTCCCCCGTTGCCGGTCCCGTTGCGCTTCGTGCATCCGGCGCTGCGCCCAAAACTCGTCAACTTTCAGCGCCGGATGGCGCAGGATCATGCGCAGCCAGCATTCCGTGTCGGCATTGAAATAACTGTCCGACCAGCCACCGACCTCTTCAAACGCTTCCCGGCGGAAAAATGCGGCAGGTTGCAGCACAATGGTTTGCTTGGACAGGAAGTTCTCGATGGAAAACGGTCCGGTCGGCGCGCGCGCCAGCTCATGCCCGGCGGCATCGATCTTGACGGCGTCGGCATAGACCAGCGCCACTTCGGGATGTTGCATTAACACATTCACCGCCCGGGTAAAGGCACCGGGCAAATACGAGTCGTCGGAACTTTGGATGCCGCAGATTTCGCCGCGGGCCCGCCGCAAGCCCTTGTTCACAGCTTCCACCACACCCGCATCCGGCTCGGAAGTCCAGGACACCTCGGGATAGGCATCGAATGTCCGCAAAATGTCGACGGTCCCATCCGTGGAGGCTCCGTCTACAACGACAATTTCGATCGGCCGATAATCCTGCGCGAGGCAGGACTCCAGCGTTTGGCGGATGAATGCCGCTTGATTGTAACTGGGCACCACGATGGATACCAGGGGATGATCAGTCGAATCCGGCAATGCGGGGATGATTTTCATGCCTTCGCCATACCGCGCAAATCGGCCAGCCAGGCCTCCAGGAGAATCATTTCGGCGGCCGGAAAGACTTGCCGCTCCACCAGCTCGGCATAACAAGTGCGCAAGTTTTCCGCCACTTGCCCGGGACCCGGCGCGAGCGCCAGTCGCGACAGATGTTCCGCGATGTTGGCATTCTGAAGATAGCCGGGAACCTCATCCTTGAAATCCCGCAGATAATCGTGTGGATTCCGGTCTTGAACGACCTCCGGAGCATGAAAGGCAATCCCCGCCCCCAGGGCCCACAGGCAGCGCTGCGTCACAAAACTTTTCCAAATGTCGCACATGCGGAATGAACAGTAACTGGGGATGTACAGCAACGGAAACGCCACCGGCCACCACCAGGTGCTTTGCGTGTTGAAGGGACACCATTGCCCCGGCCCCAGCACCACCGGCGCGGCCGCATGGAATTCAAAAGGGCGGTCCTGGGTCAGCCGCCAAACCGCATCCACATCCGGCGAACCATTGACGAGTCCCTGCTGAACCGGCGCGAATAGGTCGCCGTTTGAACATTCACAGGCCGGCACCAGATCGGCCAACCGCTCCAACGGAAAACCGCGCGGCCAAATCTGCCGGTCGGCGCTAAAATATCGATATACATTTATCCAGCGGAGACCGGCGGATGCTGCCGGCGGAATGACGCGCGCCGCCCCCACCAGGGATTGGCGGGGCCGCCAATTTGCCAACGGCGCGTTGTCGTCGTCCGTCTCATAAATGCATTCCGCCCCGGCGTGGATCGCGTGCAAATATCCGATGTTCTTGCGGGAATAGTGTCCCGTGGGCAAAAGCTCCGCCAGGGAAAAACCGCTGGCCCGCTGCCCGGCCAGGCTGAGGAAATCGCACACCGGCAAATCAAAGGCGGCCGGCCCCTTTTGGTCGCCCGCGACAACCAGGCGGCCGCCAACTTCGGCCAGCCGGCGCTGCCAGGCCATGACCGCCGGAGTTGGCGCCTGGATGGTGGTGATTACAACCTGCAGGGCGGCTCCCGGTTTCATGGCGCCGGCTCCTCGCCCGCAATCGTGCATTTGCCGTTCACGGCAATCAAGCCTTCCCGGGCTTCGCCGCGATAGCCGTTGCCGTACAGATCGGATTCGACAACGTCGAAACTCAGCGCCCCGTCGATGCGATCAAGCAACCGCACTCCGGGCTCGAACACCAGCAAATCCAGGGAATACGCCCCGGCCATCAGCGGCAGTTCCGGGATCTCGAGCCGCACCCGCTCATGCTCATGCCGCGGTGTGGAACCGAATCCCCCCGCCATCGCAGTGTTGAAGTGGAAGATCTTCTGTTCGTAAACGGAGCGGACCGTCAGCCCCACCACGGCGGACGGATATTGGGTCAGCCCCGCCACCCGCACGTCCAACCGCAATGTTTCACCCGTGCGCACGGAAGATAATGGCCGCTCCTGGTGATCCACAAGCCGCGCCGCCCGCAGCAGAAGCGGGGCCTGCGCCAAGACGGGCTTGCGGATTCCGAAAGAGGCATAACCGCCGGCATCCAGCGATGGCAGATCCGCGGTGCTGTGGATGTAAGCCTGGATGATCTCATCCGCCGGACCAATCGCCACAACCCGGCCCTGACGCAACATCAGGGCCCGGTGGCACAGACTGCTGACCGCAGCCATGTTGTGACTGACAAACAACACGGTCCGGCCCCCGCCCGCCACGTCCTTCATGGCACCAAGGCATTTCCGTTGAAAAGCGATGTCACCCACGGCCAGCACTTCATCGATCAGCAGAATCTCCGGGCGCAAATGGGCCGCCACGGCAAAAGCAAGCCGCACCTGCATGCCCGAACTATAGCGCTTGACCGGAGTGTCCATGAATTTGTCGAGACCGGCAAACTCGACAATGCGGTTGTATTCCTCGCGGATTTCACCCTGGCGCAAGCCCAGCAGGGTCCCGTTCAAAAAGACGTTTTCGCGGCCGGTCAATTCAGGATGGAACCCGGTCCCCACCTCCAGCAGCGAGGCGATGCGGCCGCGCAAAACAGCCCGGCCCGTGGTCGGTTCGGTGATCCCGGCCAGGATTTTCAGCAGGGTGCTTTTCCCGGCGCCATTGGCGCCGATGATGCCAAACACTTCGCCTTGCTCCACCGCAAAATTCACATCGGTCAGAGCCGGCAGGAAGACGGCCGGCGCGGCCGCTTCACGCGGCCGCAGCAGCCGTTTCATCCAGCCGCGATGAATCTCCCCGAGCCGGAAAGTCTTGCCCAGCTTTTCGGCAACAATGACGGGTTGATGCGCGCGGCTCATACAACATCCGCCAAGGTCCGGTCCACGCGCCGGAAATACACCATGCCCGTCAACAGCAGCAGCAAAGCCAGGGCAAAACCCAGGCACAGCAGGCCCCAGTCGGTCACCGGTTTGCCCAGCAAGGACCAGCGAAAACCTTCAATGACGCCGGTCATGGGATTCAGTTCCAAAAGCCACTGATAACGCGCGGGCAGCAATTTCACGGCATAAACCACCGGCGTGATGAACATGCCGATCTGGAGCAGGTAGGGAACCAGATGGTGGATGTCGCGATATTTCACCGCCAAGGCACACAGCCACAAGGATAGGCCGCCGGCGAACACAACGGCCGGCACGAGAAACACCGGAAACAGCAGCATCTGCGGGCCAAACGTCATGTCCGCCCGGTACCAGAACATCATGGCCAGCAGCACCAGCATGGCCAGGAAAAGATCGATGAGACTCGTAAACAGGTATGAAAACGGCAGGATCATCCGGGGAAAGTACACCTTGTTGATCATGTTGCCGCCGGCAAGCAAACTGCCGGACGCACTGGTGATGGTCGATGAAAAATAGGTCCAGGGCAGCAACCCGGCATACAGGAAAACGGGATACGGCATACCTTCGGATGGCAACCCAGCCAAACGGCCGAACACCACGCTGAAAACCAGCATTTGCAGAACCGGCTTGATCACCGCCCAAGCGATGCCGACCGCGCTTTGCTTATAGCGCACCGTCAGATTTCTCCAGACCAGGGTCCACAAGAGATCGCGATAGGTCCACAGTTCACCCAGGGCCAGATCAAACCAACCGCGATCCGGCTGCCGGATGTATTCTGGGCCGCCCCTAGTCATGCGCTTCCTCTGCCAGCCCCGGGTTGGCGCAGCCGGCCCCGGCAGGCGCGGGCCGCTGCCCAGCCCAAACTCCGGCCCACGTCGCAGCCATTAAGGCAATCAACGGATCCCGCAGCGGAAAATCGACCAAACAGTGGAAGCCGCCGGCGATCAATCCCATGCCCCAAAAACGCCGTTCTAAATCGGCAAATGCCGGCACGATTTCACGGTGGCGCGATTTTTGCTTCCGGGCCGAAAGCGCCCAACCGACGGCCAGGAGTACCGTGCCGCCGCCGACCCAGCCGTATTCCGCCACGAATTCAACCGGCTCGCAATGTGCATGCCGGATCATACGGGTCGCATCGGCCGGAGATTGATAATATGGATATACGACTGGGAATGTTCCCGGCCCCATCCCCCAAACCGGCCGGACCTTGCACATGGCGGCGGTGTCCTTCACTATGCCCCAGCGGAAATCCAACTCCCGCCGGATATCCCCCGCCTGATGCCATTCCCGCGCAAACGACATCACGGCCAAAGACAACACCGCCAGGATGGTGCCCGCCGCCATCCAACGCCAGCCGTAATGGCGGGCAGCGCCCGCAAAAGGATGCAAATGCACGAGTCCGCCGTAGCAAACGGCGCCGGCCACCACCACCAGCAGCATGACCAGGATGCCGGCCCGCGAATGGCTCAGAACCACGGCGCCACCCAGCAGGGCGGCGATCAGCAGTTGAATTCCTGCCGGACTTGCAGGCCGGCCGTCTTGTACTGCGCGGAAATGCGAACGCGCGGCCTGCGCCAACGCGACCGGCAGCACCAGGTTCGCAAAAACCGCAAAATGGTTTTCATTCACAAAGAGGCCGGTGTGCGGAAACACCGGGAACAACTTGGGCTCCAAGCGCTGCGACAAGACCAGCAAGGCCATGGCGGCGGCGGCCAACGTCACGAATCCCTGCAGCCAGCAGACTTGGTTTTCCGAAAGCTGGAAGGCCAGGCCATACGCCGCCAGCATCGCCAGCGCCATGCCGCCCGCCTGCCAACTGCCCGCCGGATATGCGGAAGCCGGCAGCCCGGCCACGTAGCGGATCGCCTCGAGTCCCAGACGGTCCACCCAGCGGTGGGACGGATTGCAGGCATAGACTGCAATCAGCAGTAAAATCACCGTTCCCGCCACCCAAATACGGCCGGGCAGCGACCAGCAGACCGCCAGCGAAATGAACGCCACTCCGGGCAGAAGCCAGCCAATCTCCTCTCCGGACCACCAAGTATGCCCGGCGGCAACAACCAACATAACCAGCAAGGCCGGGAGAAAATAGAAATGGCGCAACGCCTTCATCCTTCGGCACGGGGTGCGACATCCCCGGTTGGCGTGCTGTAGTTCCGGTAGGCATAGCCTCCGTAGCGCCGATAGTAGTAGTAGTTTGCCACCGAGTTCAAATTGACTCCGTTCATGATGCATCCCAAGCACGGCGTTCCGCTTTCCCGCAGCTTGAGCAACGCATGACTTGCACCCATGCTGTGGGTGTTGCCATAACGAACCACGAACAGAACCCCGTCCGCATTGGGCAGCAAGACCAAGGCGTCACTCACACCCAAAACCGGAGGGGCATCCAAAATGATGTGTTGATAGGATTTCCGGGCCTCGCGCAGAAATTCAACCAGGAATTTATGGCCCAACAGTTCAGCGGGATGCGACGGCACACGCCCCGACAACATCACATCCAGATTTGGAACCGCCTGCCGCAACAAAACCTCCGTCCAGGACTGGCCACCTTTCAGCACTTCCGCCAGGCCGGCATGTTCCGGTTGCACGTTGAAAATCTTTGACAGCACCGGCCGCCGCAGATCGGCGCCCACCAGCAAGGTGGGCCGGCTGTCCTGGGCCAAAGTGATCGCCAGATTCGTGGAAATGAGCGACTTTCCCTCGCCAGGACCGGCGCTGGTCGCCATCAGCACCGGGGCATTGCGGATATCCTCGCGCAGCAACAAACTTGCACGCAAAGTCCGGAACGATTCCGCGACGTCACTGGAACGCTTCAGATGCGCCACCATGCCCCGGGCCGAAATGGTTTTGTCGCCAATCAAGGGCACCGTAGCCAATACCGGCAGGCCCAGCAAGCGCTCCACCTCCTCATTGCGGCGGAAGCGATGATCCGCGTAGTAGGAAAGGAAGATGGCCGCCAGGCCCAGAATCAAACCCAGCGCACCCCCGCGCACCATGGCCTGGCCGGGCCGCGGCCGGAAGGGAACCTTGGCGGGCCGGGCTTCTTCCACCAACCGGATGATGTCGCTCGGCATGCTTTCCGACATGCTGGCCTCTTTCATGCGGGCAACAACGGCCTCGTGAATTTCCTGATCGGCCTCGATGTTCCGCTTCAGTTCGTTGTAGCGCACGAGCTTGCGATCCAGCTCGAACGAAGCTTTTTCCTGTTCCGCCAACGCGGCCTGCAGGCTTTGCTCCCGCTGCACCAGCATTTCGTAGCGGTTCTTCAAGGCATAAACAGCGTCCGCGCAGTTCTGCTCGAATTGCTTTTGCAGTTTCACTTCCAACTCCAACGCTTGTTGAAGATCCGGATGTTGCTCACGATAACGCTGCTGCAGTCCCGCCACCTCCCGCTGCTGGTCCTGCAATTTCTGGAGTGCGGTCTGCACTCCGGCATCGTTCAATACCGCGGCAATTTTGGTCGAAGGCACCTTGCCCTGCAGTTGGGCTTTGACCGAATTCCAAAGCGTTTCCGCCTGGATCCGCTCCGTCTGAACGGCCGTCAGCGCGGCATTCAAGGCCTTGAGTTTTTCAATGACGATATTCTGATCTTCCTCCAGGGAAACCGAACCGGTCTGCTCGCGATATTCCTGCAATTCCAGCAGCCCCTTTTCCAGCTTTTCCCGGTATTCCTCGGAGCGTGCCCGCAGCCACTCGATCGCCTCCATGGAAACGCCCATGCGCATTTCCAGGTCCTGCTGGATATAGGATTGCGCCAAGGAATTGGCCAAATCACTGGCAATCTGCGGATCGGAATACTCGACCGCAATGTTAATCATCCGGCTTTTTTCCACCGGCGTGACCGATACCAGACCGTGGGCGGCATCGATTTTTTCATCTTTCGATTTCAGTCCCGGGAAAAACGCCGGGCGCTCGAAGAATTTGCCGTTTTCCAGCGCCTGCGCCATCATGCTGCGGCTGTACAGCGCATTGATGTGCGTGTTGAAATACTCCAGATTGCGGGTGTTGTAGGACAGGATGTCCTGATAGTTCAGGATTTTGGGGATCTGGGCCTCCACCAGCAAAACCGCCGTGCTACGATAGCAGGGAATCTGGCGATGGGCCTGGAAGGTGAATAGCAGGAAAACCGCACTGGCCACGGCCAGGCCCAGCCAGGCCCGCTCAATCAGGATGACCAGCCCCTCGCGCCAATCAGGAAATTTGGAAGCCCCCGCTGCGGCCGGTCCGCTGCTTTCACCGGCAATATACGGTGTGTTATTCGTCACGGCTGTCCGGCCTCCTTAAAAAACCACTTCCGGAACCATGATTACATCATTCGGTTCCAAGGACAGGTCTTGTTGCCGGCCCTTGCCGCCCAAAAGATCCGAAACACGAACTTTGAGGGTGGTCTGGCGGCCGCCCTCCAGGCGGCGGACGATCCGAACCCGGTCTGGACTTGCCAGTTCGGTGAACCCGCCGGCAACCGCAATCGCCTGCAAAAGGGTCATGGGCTCCCCCGGAGGCAAGGGATAAACTCCAGGCTTTTCCACTTCCCCCATGACGACAATCTGGGAGCTCTGGGTGGAGAGCAGCTTGATGACCACCCGGGGATTGACTAAATAGTCCTTCCCCAGCTTCTTGGTGATATAGGCTTCCGCCTCTTCCAGGGTTTTCCCGACCAGCGGCACGGTACCGATCAGGGAATGGCGGATCTCGCCGGAAGGGCTGATCTTGAAAGTCCCCGACATGTCCGGTTCGCGATAAACCTGCAAATCAATCTCGTCCCCGGCCTGCAGGGCATATTCCCGGGGGGCGGTATTTGTCATCACCTGCGCACCGGGCGCCGCCTCCGCGCGGGTCAGGGAGGCCTCCGGCGGCAGCGGCACCGGCGCATGGGCGCATCCCGGCGCACAGGCCGCCCATAAACCCAAAACACTTGCGCCGATGATTGTCCTGAACCAATGCCGTTCCATGTTGTATTTCTAGCAAAAACGCGGCTGCATGGGAATGCCGGAATACAGGCGGTCAATAGTTCCAGCTCGCGCGCACGGTCCAGCGGCCCACTTCGTAGGAAGTGGCATCTTGTGTCGCCTGATCCGCATCCACACTGCCCTCTCGCCGCATGTAGGAATAAGCCAGTCCCAGCGAAAAGCGCTGTTTGGTCCACCAATCCACCCCGGCGGAGAATCCCCAGTAGCGATCGGTACGGCCGTTTTCGGATTCCGAATCTCGTGCGCCGGAATAATCAATTTGCCCGAGCGTCGCCGAGAGATTGCCCCGCAGCCGCTCGATAAACAGCCGCCGGGCGGCACCCAGCACAAGGCCCTGGTCAATCACATCCGTGTCCGCGGAATCAATGGCTGGCCGGATATCGGCCAGGACCTCGCCGGAAAAAGTGGTCAGGCCGAAAGGCGTGCTTTCCGCCTGCAGGGAGGCAATCCAATGGGAATAATCCCCGCGGTCCTCTTCGTCATAATTCCGCCACATATATCCCACGCGGCCGGTAGAATTGAATTTGGGGGATTGTTTACCCCGCACCCCCAGGGACAGGTCGTAGAAATCGGCGGCCGCAGCGGTGCCGGTGGAGTCCTGCGGGTCATCGCGACCCACGCCACCCTGGATGAACGCCTGGCTCTTGGCGGAAACCCGGTGATACAACCGCCCGGCGCCATAGTAGCGGTTGTAATCAATATACAAGGCATCATCAAACACATGGGCCTCGGCCCGGCCTTGCAGGCCGAGGCTGGATTTGCCCGTGATCCGGCTTTCCACCCCGAATTCACCAAGCCAGTCCTGCTTGGCTATACGCGCACCCACCACCGTGTCCACATCCTCGATGCGCCGATATCCGCCCTGGGCAGCGATCTGGCTTTTGCCCGTTTGATAGACACCGCCCAGACGCAGAAGATAGCTGGGGCGGTCGCTTAGCCCGTCTTCACTTTCATATACAGGAATGATCATGCCGTAGTCGGCATATAGATGGTTGGCCGTGGGCCGGCCGTAGATCCCCAAAAGTCCGGGGACCAGCGAGATCGTGGTATTGGCGGTTGCATTGGTCGGGTCGAGGAAAACATTGTCATCCTGTTCCACCGCCAGGCTGATGCGCGGCAGCAGCGCCCCGGTCGGGGCCGGAATATAGAAGGGTTCCATCACCGCGCTGCCCTGGTCAATGTTGGCCGCCGCCGCCACTCCCCGCGTATAGAATCCAGAGGCATAGCTGTCGCTGGCAGCCCAAACGGTGACAGAATCCGCCACCGCCATCGCGGCGAAGAGGCCTGAGATGAGCCGGGTCCTTCTCATCGGTTGGGCACATCCAGATACCGGAAGCCCTGGATCAGCTCCACTTCCCGGGCGTTATAGGGAGTTCCATCCGCCTTCAAAACATCCTGCTGCCAGAGATCCGGATCTGCTTCCGAACGATATTGCTCCTGTTGAACCCCCAGCTGGGTTTTGCCGTTGACCAACCCCTGGTTGAACCAGCCCACCCCGTTGGCGGCAAAGATCGGCAGCACGGACTTGAAATCGCAACCGGTTTGACGCATCAGCCAGTCGGAGCAGATGATCGGCCGGTGATAGCGCTGTAAAAGCTGAATCCGGGCCTCCATGCCCTCCGCGGTATCGAAACTGTGGAAGGTAACCAAATCGGAGCGTTCCAATTGGTGCGCCGTCATGGCACTGCCGAACTCATTCCAAGCCGGCACGGCCAGGGGCTGGGACGGTTCCTGTTCCCGGGCCCAACCGAAAGCCTGGTCCATGAGCGGCAAGGACTCCTCGCCGAGCCCGCTGTTGCCCGCGGTGTTATACAGATCCCAATACAACACGCGTTGATCCCGGCGGAACTTGCCGACCATGTCCTTGACGTATTCTTCCAATTCCGGCCAGCTTGTCCGGCTCTTGACTTCTTCCGGAGCGGGACTCGGCACCCACCGCGAATTATATACGCCCGGCACAGGTTCCGGTTGTGTTCCGAACGCCGGCGCCTGGCCCGCCAAATTCATGTCGTCGAAAAGAACCGGGACAACCCGCAGGCCGTGCTTCGCCGCCAGCCGCAGCAATTGTTCCACCCGGTCGCGGAATCCATCTGGATCATGCTGCCAAACGGCATACTGCAGCTGGACGCGGATGGCGGTATAGCCAGCGTCATGCGCCCACCCCAGCTCTTGATCAATCGTCTGGGGATCAAATGTGTCTTTCATCCACATCTCTACTGAATTCACGGCCGTGCGCGGAATGTAATTGACGCCCTTCACGGGACCGATTTCGTCGAACCACTTCCAGATGCGCGGCTCCGCCCAACGCATGCCGGCCCCGGTTTCCGGGAATGGCGGGAGCTTTCCCGGCAGGGTTGCCGCCACGGAGGGCCGGATCGACGGGCTCACATCGGTCACCAGGGCGCCATCATCCGCAACCGACAGGGAACGCCCGGACCCCAGGTATTCATCAAGCCCCTGCCGGTCAAACGGCCGATCCGAGAGCACAAAAGGTTCGAGATCCTGGAAAAAGGAGCTGCATAGTTCGAATTGGTAGAGGCCGGCCTGCTCGCCGACGGCTTCTGGCACCACCATGTCGCCCCCGGCCTCGCCGCCGGCAAAGTGGATGGAAGTGCCCGCCTTCAATGCCGTGCGTGCGTTTCCGCGCGGAATGACTTCCTGATCATAGGCCTCGCTCGACACATGCCATACTCCACGCTCATCCTGCGCCACGATAAATGAGCCGCCTTGGGCGACAACACTACCGGCCGGGGTTTCCACCTGAATATCCAGGGTGGCGGTGGGCACCCCGGCATGTACGCGAAGCCGGCCTTTGTGCAAATCCAAATGAATGCGCCGGATCAAATCCTCTCCGTTCCGGGGCAAGCCTTCCGCCGTGTGGCGCAATTGCTGAATCGTAAATTCGGTGTTCGGCGCCACGCACAGGATGGCCCCGGGTGAACACACCATGCACAAACGCCCATCCCGACCGGTCATGATCCGACTGGTCTCCCCCACCGATGCGCCTTCGAAAAGGTCCTTCACTTCCGTCCGGCCCTCATGCACGGGACCGGTGAAAACCCGCACCTGAGCCTGCCCGGTCATTGCGGCCACGACAGCTTCACCGGTCGGCAAGGCCGCCAAGACCGGCGCGGAACCAGCCAGCCACATCATGGCGGCGCAGCCCGCCTGGAAAACGATGCTTGTCTTGTTCATGGCCTGCTATACCTTCTTCGCTTGGAACATGTCACCGCCTGCACCAGTCGCTCGTGATATCGTCGAAACGCTTCTGCGCTCCGATACCCCTGTACGCTTTCAAGCTTTGGGCCCGAGCATGAATCCAACCATCCAAAATGGAGAAACCGTATCGATTAAACCTTTGGCGAATTGCACACTCCACCTTGGAAGCATCGTATTGTATAAAACTTGTGGAAGATTTGCACTGCATAGAATCGCAATTAACAAGAAACGAACAAACCGGCTTTTTATGGCCGGTGATGCGGCCTGTACAGGTGGCGAGTGGGTTGACTTGGAGAATATTTTGGGGCTTGCAGAATGGGTTTGCCGCGATGGAAAAATTTGCCGCCTCGATACCCCTCGCAGCCGCTGGATGGGGCAGTTGAGATTCGTCATGCGGCCGTTTCGTTTGACGCTTCTCTCTCTTCGCCAAATTGTTCATGCACATTTACCTGCCCGGACGGATTCTTGATCGTCCGCAACAACCTTGACGGCTGTTTCTGATTTGGTGAATGAAAAGCGGCGCATTTCGACATCCCGAACGAGCTTGGCCAAGCCTTCCAGCACCCCCTGTGACCAGCTGTTTTCGAACCACGGGACCCCGGCCACGTCCAACAGGGCCAGGCGGGATTCGGATGCGGTCATCGTTTCCATGCGGTCTTCGGGCGCTTGCTGCAGAAAATATATCCCCCCCAGCGGAAGATCATCAGCCTCGGCGAAACGCCCGGACCCGTGCCACGGCGTTCCCGCCACTCTCCAGGCATCGTTTCGCCGATATACCATGACCCGGTCATCATTCAGGATCCGCCAGCCGGCCGCATGGCATAGCGCCGAGATCGTGGATTTACCGGCTCCGCTCCGGCCGGTAAACACCAGGCCAACTCCCGCGCGCACGGCTACCGCGGCATGCATCACGGTTCCGCCCAGGCGTGAAAGCAGCCCCCACGACAAAATCTGATCGAGCGGATATGTTAAAGGCGATTCCAAATAATCGGCGGGGTAGAACTGCGGATCAACAGCTAATGCGGCAGACCGGAGGTCGCGAGCCAGCCGGCATCGATAACGGGCCTTTTCCCGGCCGTGGAATCCCGCGCAACAGATCAATTCTGAACCGTCCTCCCAAATCGCCCAGTTTTTTCCCCCACTCCACAGCGGTGGCTTGGTCGGAATGGCCTCCGCTCGCGCTGAGATTTCCACCTGCATTTCCAGCAGCGGCGCCAACCCCGCAACCGCCCCGGAAGTGGAGAAAAATCCCGCATAGGCCGGAGCGGAATACCGCACTTCAGCCTGGTCTGGCGTTCGTAGCTCAAAGCGTACCGGACCGATGCTCAAATGACCGGCCGGTCTCACGAACCTCCCTCATAGGCCGTGATCGGCGGCCCGACACAGGCGTTGTCCGACTCCAGCTTGCATCCCTGCGACAGGGTTTCGGCCATGGCCAGGTCGACACGCTTGATCTCCGGCTTCTCGTAAGGCCGCCGGACCGGTTGTTCATCGCTGTTGGTTGAATATCGGGTCGTTGGGTTCATGTCTTCTCACTATCTTCGGCGCGCATGGCCGCCTCGTATCTCAACAAAGTGGTTTGCTGCATGTAGTCGGAATCCCGTTCTTCGTCGCCGGTTTCCAGGCGGTTGAAGGCCGGGCAATGGGTGCAGGCGCCGCGCAAGGGGCCACTGAAACTTCCCCCCGAATGCGTTCGCCGGCGCTCCCGGATGGCTTTCAATTCGCCGTTCCAAATCTCGCGGAAGGACCGCTCATTCGGCCGGCACATGTAATCAACCGCCATCAGGCAAGGCGACAGCCCCCCAAAGGGATCGGCATGGAAAGCCGTCAGGCCGGCGGCACAGGTGTACAGGCGCTCATCCTCGGCATGGCCAGCGGTCCGAGCAATTCTTTCCTGCCAGTTCCGGCGCCGTTCAGGTGTCGCCAGGTCCTCGCAAACCGCTTCGGCCGGCGCAACCCGGAATTCCAGCGGCCGGACGGAGCCGTCATCCAGGCAAGGGAAAAGGGCCGCATCATGGCGGAAGTTCAAGCCGGCGGCCTCGGCCTGGCGTCTCATTTTTTCGGTCTCATGCCGGTTCGTTGTCATCAACATGGTCTTCAACTCGACCCGGATTCCCTCCGCTTGCAGGCGGCGAATCCCCGCCCAGGCCTGCGCGTGCGAACCCTGAACCCCGGTGATGGCCTCATGAACTGCCGGCGTCGCACCATAAAGGCTGACCTCCACCTTGCGTGGCGGCCACTCGCGAAACAAGGCAACCACTTCGTCCGTCACCAACGTCCCGTTGCAGAAAACAGAGACCACCAGCCCCAGTTCCCGCGCGTGCCGGTAGATCTCGGCAAAATCCGGGCGCAGCATCGGATCGCCACCCGTCAGGGTGAGGTATAGGCAGCCGGCCTCGGCCCACTCGGACAAGGCCGACTTCACAGCCTCGGTTCCGAGTTCAGCGCCACGCCGCAGATGCTGCTCCGCCTGGTTGCCCAGATAACAGTGCGTGCAGCGCAAGTTGCAGCGTCGGGTCAATTCCAACGTGGCGGCAATCGGCATGCGGGCTTTTGCCGCCCGGGCACGGAAACCGGCGGTCCATTCCAATGTTGCGGCATCGCTCATGGGACAGATCATGGCCCAACCTCTTCCAGCAGGTGCTGGGCCAGCAGGTCGCCCGCGAATTGGCGACAATCGGATAGCGCTTCCGCAGGTGACACCTCAAACGCAGCCGCCAAAGCTTGCGCGACTTGGTCGAGGGGCAGGCCTTGCGTCAAGTGTTCCCAGATGAACTCGCCGGTTTCATTGATCGGAAACACGCAATTTTCGCGTGCGGCATCGCCCGACACCGGCACCAGCAGGCGGTCTTCGCCAATCCGGCGCAGGACGACCCGGCCTTTTATCCGGTATGTGCTGGACGTGTTCATCTTTCCTATTTACGAACGGCTTGGACCCCAATGAAAATACGCGTCGCTTGCGGGCGGTCCACCCGCGTGCGCACGGTTTCCATCACACCATCCAGGTCCGGCTCCACACCCACGGTCCGGGCATCCGCCGGCTCAGTGGTCCATTGTGCCAAATCCTCCGAGATAAACAAACGGTAATCAATGTCATCCCGCTGGATCCGCCGTTTCCAACGCAAAATGAATCCCGGTTCATCCGCCGACCGGGACATGGCCAGCGGGTATCCGAATTCCGGCAATTCGGCTGTAACCTCGTAGCCGCCCGCCATCGCATATTCGAAGAAATTGCCGTCGGTTGCACCGCTGATGCCGGCATCGGCGAGCTCGGCGGGGCTGAAGCGCTGCCAGCGCCATTGTGCAAAACTGGCATCGGCCGCTTGTCCGCCGAGGTTGCCGGCAATGCGCAAGGCCGGATCGCCCAGCAAATTGTATACCGCTAACGTGTCCCTCGAGAACACATTACCCAAGAGGCTGCGGCGGGCTTGCAGGACGGCCAGCCCCAGCGTCCCGGCGCCATTCTCGAGAATTGCCCGATAGAACGCCGCACCCAATTCCGTCGCCGGATTGTTGCGCGACAGACCGGAAGGCCCCCAAACAGCGACAGCACCGCCGTTGGCCCGACGCAGCAGCAATTCCCCCAGGCTGTCCACGGCCGGTGCTTCGTACCGCCCCACCAGGCAGCTCAACGCCGCAACCACCGGCTGCCGCGTATTGGTCATGGCATTGACATCCGTCGCGGTCAGCAGCTTCTTCGGGCTCCAGAAGTTCACTCCACCGTGGCCGGTGTAGTGGATGAATCCGGCACCTTCCTTAAAGCCGTTTAAAAGCGCGGTCTTGGCCGCATTGGTGGATTGCAGATTCAAATCAACGGACACGCTCGTGCGCCCGGGATCTGCCAGCGCAGCCAGCCGCGCATTGGCCGCTGCAAAATCCCCGGCCGCGGCATCGTTCGTATCCGCCGCCCACATCAGCTTGTTCTGCCATGCCGAACCAAAATCCGTCTCGTATGCCTTGATCTTCGCGATCATCGTAGCCAACTCGTTGGTCGTCCGGGCCGGCAAGCGGCCAATGGCGGCGTCGGGCAGGCCATCGCCATCCGCATCGGCCAGCAGGTTGTCCGAGGAGAATATGCCGTCCGCGGTCTGGATCATCAACGGCGGCAGATGGTTCACTTCGTTGCTCAAGGCTTGGAGATAGTCGTAATGGCCGTTGCCCGCCAGCACCACCATCCACGGCGCTTCGGCCCAGACGGAAGACGCATAGGCCAGCAGGGCCGGAATCGCTTCCGGTGTGCGCAAGCCGTCCGCCATCCAGTCACAGGCATCTTCGAACGTCACCACGCCGGTGCGCAACCCCTGTCCGGCCCGGTAATCCGCCAGTTTTTGCGCCTCGTTCGCCAGCGCGCGCGAGGTCAGAACCAGATAATCGATGCGGTTGGTAGCGGCCAGGAACCACGGCGCCGGCGCAACCGCTTCGGGGGTCAGCGACGGGATGCCATCGGCTTCCGCCACCGCATAGCGCGCGTCGCCCGCTGCTGCTGCCCAAGCCTTGGCGGGCAAGTTGCCGTTGGCGTCCGCGAGCCAGGTCGGAACGCCGTTGGCGTCCAACGCTACCGCCAGGGGTTCCGCAAACGCTGCCGCCGACACCGCTGCGCCGTTCGCCAGGAAATGCGCCGTCCCGGCCCCCGGCACCACCATGCGGGTAAAGGCGGCTTCCATCCCGTCCACTACGAAATAGCTGAATGCGCGGCCCGGCAGCAGCGTGCCTTTCACGGAGAGCGTGTTCACGCCGTTGGACACCGAAGCGGCGGGAATCACCAGTTCCGCCGTCGCCGCGGCCTGACCGTCGAAGGTGACTGCGCCCGTTCCGGCGCCGTTGAATTTGAACTCCGCTAGATGGTCGGGGTCGTTTGTCGTGCTGGACCACCCCTGCAGCCGTACAGTCAGGATTACATCGCCAGCGCATCCCGTCAAATCCAGCGGGAAGGTTTTGGTTGCCGCCGCATTGGTCCCGCTGAGAATGTACTCCCAGTAGTAGAAGTCGGCGGGCCGAATGGCCGCGCTATCAAACGGATACTTGTCGACCTCAAAGTCCATGACGGCCGGCAGCACGGATGCACCGGCCGCGGCGCCGGGGTCCCGCCGCGTCATCACAACGGCGGCACCTTGCTTGATCAGATAGGCATTGTCCCGCGTGTACCAGTTGTCCGTCGCCTGGCCATAGAACACCAGCCGCGAGCGGGCGGCATCGTAGATCACCGGCACCGCCTTCCCCTGTTCCGAAATCTCCAGGGAGCCGGCCTCCGCTAGTGCCTGCACGTCCGCCCGGGCGAGACCCATGCCCGCGGCGATGGCCTGCAGAGAAACGCCATATAGGCCTTCATTCCGCACCAGAACTTTCAGAACCGGCGAAGGTCCAGCCAACCGGGGCGTGGATAGTTGCTCGCGGGACAACAGAGTTTTCAAAGCCTTCGCCCGCGGTCGCGCAGGGGCGAAGGTGATGGCCTGCGCGCCCAGGTCCCGCGTGCCACCAGTCAGCTCCATTTCTTCCAAGCGGTAATTGCCGGTTCCGCCCGCCACGGCTTCTGGATCAGCCAGTTCATAGGTGGCGCCGTCCGCATTGAAAGCTGACGGCACCAGGACGTCGTTCAAGCGCACTTCCACGCCTGAGGCCGGATCGATACGGTAGACCACAAATCCGGCCGTATTCCATTCCGAAACGGTACGCCAGACAATGCGCCCGCCATTCCCCGCGGCTTCGCCCCAGACTTCGGCGATTTCCGCGCGCGTGGTGGAGGTTGTGCGCAATCCCAGATCTATGGTCAAATTGGTCGAGCCCGCCCCGGCGGCAAACGCAGCCGTGTAGGCAAAGCCGCCGGTTCCGCCCGATGTCGCATCGCTGTCGAGGGCATCGTCGCCACCCTGATCAGGCAGCGTGACGCTCGCATTGGTCGTCACGGTCCGCAGGTCGAACCGGACCAGATAGGTTCCGGCCGGAATGTTGGCAAACAGATAGTTGCCGGAGGCATCGGTGGTGGTCGTGACAACCACGTTGGATGCTGCGTCCAGCAGCGCGACGGGCAGTCCGGCGATGCCGTTGGTTTCGCCGGCGTCCTGAATGCCGTCGCGGTCGGCGTCGAACCACGCCCGGTCGCCGACAGTGGCGTCGCCCCGGTAGCCGAAGTCGGCCACCGTCACGAATTCGCCGAGGGTGGCGATGGTGATGGAAGCCTTGTTCGCAGTGCCGATGCCGTCGAAATCGTAGGTCTGCGAAACTCCGATCGGGAGCGTGTTGGTGTCTACCGCCACCGTGTAGGTTCCCGGAACCAGCCCGCCGATGCCGTAAAGACCGTCCTCGCCGGTGGTCGCGGCCGGTTCATTGGTCTGGTAGAGGCCATCGGCGTTGAGGTCAATGAACACCCGTACGCCCGCCAGCGCTGGCTCGCCCGCATCCTGCGCACCATCGCCGTCGGAATCGATCCAGACGTAGTCGCCGACTACGGACAGGTGCCAGAGATAATCCTCGACTTCGCCATTGTCGGCCGTGCCCGAAAACGCCAGCTCGGGGCTGAACGGTTCCGCCGGAAACAGTCGGAACCGTGCATAGAGCGACGTGGAGTTGGCGGTCGAGAAGGTGCCGTACGGAACATCGAACGTGTTCGTATAGACGCCCGCCCCGTTGCCGCCGGTGTTCGACACCGCCAGGCTGCAAACCATTTCGCCCGGATCCAGCAAATCACCGTCGTTGTTGAAATCAACGTAGCCGACCAGCCAGCCGGAGCCCGCGCCCACGGTCACGCGCACGGTGCCGCCGGTGGTGCCGTCGTGCCACATCGTGCTGGTGACCATGGCGACCCCGTCCTCGTCGGCCGTGCCGGCGAGGTCGTCGCCGTTGGCACCCGCGGAAGGCTGGCCATTGTTCTCCACGTCCACCGTGGCCCCCAGGAACAGGTTCGAGGTCTTGACGATGTGCCGTGCCCCGTCCGGCAGCAGGGTCTGGTAGCGTTCCGGCAGATCGCCATAGTCATAGTTCTTCGTGGAACGGTAGGCGAAGTCCATGCCGGTGATGACCGGAGCGATGTTGACGGTCAGGTAGGCCGAAACCGTGTTGCCCGCCGTGTTGGTTGTCTCGACCACGCCCACCCCGGCGATCGAGCCGTTGGTGGTCGTGAGCTTCAGGTAATCCTCCGGCGCGGAGCTGGCGACGATGTACTTGTCGTTGCCGTCGCCGCTGGGCAGGCCCGTGAAGGAATAGTCGCCGTTGGTGGCGGTGGCCGTCGACGCAATCGAGACATACTCCCCGGCCTCGACGGTGCCGTCCCCGTCGTCGTTCCACAGGTACAGATAAACGGAGACCCCGGCATAGGCCGCCTCGCCGGCCGCGACGCCGCTGGTGTTCGTGCCGTTCATCACGCCGTCGAAGGGTGCCGCGTCGAATCCGATGGTCCCGCTCAGGCTGTTGTTGCCCGAATAGCGATACCCGAAGTCGATCGACAGGTCGCAGCCGGTACAGGGATATCCGCCCACGGAGGCCACGGAACCGCCGGAAATCACGATGTTGGTTGCGTAATTGTCGAACGTGCCGTCCGCGGCCCAGGTGTTCGTGAGCCCGGCCGGAAAGTCCGTGTCGTTGGTCACCACCCACACGCCGTAGGTGCCGTCGGCCAGGCCGGAGAAATAGTAGTAGCCGTCCGCATCCGTCTCGTTGGTGGCGATGGCCACGCCGTTGGAATACAGCACCACTGAAATGTAGGGAATGCCGCTCTCGCCGGCATCCTGCACACCGTCGTTGTCGGTGTCGACCCACAGGTAGTCGCCGATCACGCCGGGCGGATCGTAGCCAAAGTCCGCGCCCATGAAGTTCTGGCCGTTGTTCAGATACAACCCGTACTGGTCGTCGCACGGCACCAGGTTGTTGGTGTCGGCGCAGGCATAGCCGTCCGAGTTCGGGTCGGCGGTCTGGGCCGTTCCGAACAGCGGGCCGTTCGTGGTCACCACCAGCACCACGTAGTTGCTCGGCAGCAGGCCTTCAAAGAGATAAAGGCCGTCCACGTCGGTGGTGGCGCTGGCCGCCAGCGTCTCGCCCGGATCATAAATGCCGTTGCCGTTCCCGTCGTAGTAGAGCCGCACCACCGCGCCGGATACGTCGCTCTCGCTGTAATCCTGCGTGCCGTTGCGGTTGGCGTCCCAGAACACCGTGTCGCCGATGGCGCCGTAGGGAGCAAAGCCGAAATCGGCGTCCAGATAGGTGCTGCCGCCGCTGATGGTCACCTGGTTGGTCGTGGCCGTGCTGGGATAATACACGTTGCCGAAGGCGTCTTGCGGGAGGTCAGTATCGGCGGAATCCACCACCACGCGGTAGTTCCCGTCCGGCAGCGAACTGAACAGATAGGTGCCGCTCGAACTCGTGTTTGTGGTGCGCAGCAGCACATAGTTGTTGTCTTTGTTCATGTCCACGTACAGGCTGACGAGAATGTTGGAAATTCCGGTCTCCTGTGCGCCGGACTGCGTCCCGTCGGCGTTGAGGTCCCGCCAGACCGTGTCGCCAATCGCGCCGCTCCCGTAAGGCTGGAATCCAAAGTCCTGGGCGTAATTGCTGGCGTTGGTGAGGGTCACCACGCTGCGCGCGTCCTTGGCGCCGTACGGATCCCCCGTGATGAGATAGTTTGCCGGCAGGTCCGGGTCGGCGAGATCCACGTAGACGAGGTATGTGTTGGTTGCGAACAGATTGGTGAAGACGTAATATCCGTTGCTGGCCGTAACCGTGGAGGCGACGAACGCATCGGTGGCAAGGTCCACCACGCCGTTGCTGTTGGCGTCTTCATAGAGATACACCGTGATATTGGAGATCCCCTCCTCCCATGCGTTGCTCTGCACGCCGTTGCCGTCCCAGTCGACATACAGCGTGTCGCCGATCGCATAGCTGCCGTAGCGCCAGTAGCTGAAGTCCGCCCGCGCCACCCCACCGGTGACCACGGTGACGCCGACGTAATTGGGAGTGTTGGTTCCGTTCGTGTCCCACGACAGGTTCCACGTGCTGTTGGTCATCATCCCTGTGTTGGTGGCCACCAGCACGGTGTAGCTGCCCGTGTAGGCGCCCGTAAACCGGAAATAGCCGTTGGTCGTCGTGGTGTTCGTGGCGATGGAGGCGCCCGGGCCGCAGGGCGACGGACTGGCGCACAGGTAGACCGTCACGTTCGTCAGCCAGTCTTCGCCGGCTTCGCGGTTGGTTTCCATGCCGTGATCGTAGTCGTGCCAGATCGTACCCTCGATCGTCGTGCCGGTCTGGTACCCGAAGTCCGTCGTCAGGTGCACGTTATTTGTGCTGGAAGGCGTGGAATAGATGTCGAGATAAACCGCGTGCGTGTGGTCCCGCACGCCGTCTTCGTCGAAGGTGTTCGTGCCGGAGCCGCCGGGCAGCGTCGCCGTCACCACCCGCACCGTGTAGACCCCCGTCGCCGGAATCGACTCGAAGGAGTAGTAGCCGGAGGCATCCGTGAAATTGGTGATCGCCGCGCCGGCGCCGTTGCCAAGATCGATGCCGGCCGGCGGTGTGATCGACACCGCCACGTAGGCAATGCCCATGTTCGTCTCGTTCTGGATGCCGTCCGCGTTCAGGTCCCGCCAAATGTAGTCGCCCACCTTTGCCGCGGGCGCCTGGGTCACCACCACGCTGCTGGTGGCCGTGTTGGCCGGCACGCCGTTCTGGAACGTGGCGTTGGTCACCCAGGTGATGTTCGTCGCCAGCATGTTGGTATAGCTCTCGGGCTTCAGCAACCGGAAGGTCACCGCGACGGTCGACGTGCCGCCGGGATAAATTGGCCCTAGGTTGGCCCAATACAGCGTACCCGTGCTGTTGGGTGTGCTGCCGTTGGTCGTGGAGGTGGACTGCGGCGGAACCGCCGAAACAAACTGGAATTTATCCGCGTCGTACTGGTCCGTCAACGGCACCGGGTTGAGCGTGGTGCTGGCCGTGCCCGTGCCGCCGGTCGAGACGCTGGTGATCCGGAAGCCGATCGCGTCGTATCCTAAATATCCACTGCCGGCCCCGCCTGAGTTCTTCTTGGCGTTCAAGGAAATTGAAATGTTGGTGGCAAAATTCGCCCACGACGTAATCGAATTGGTGATGACATCCACGATGAACCCGTTGGTCATGGAGGCGATGAGCAGGTTGTTTGAAAAGAGCACCGTTGCTGGGGAAAGCTGCTGCACCAGGAGCACGGCGGTGTCGTCGCTATCAATAGATGGAACCACAAGCCGCTGCCGGACCAGTTCCACTTTGGTGATGGTACCGGTTTGAGTGCTAGCTGCGACAAAATTGGAAAGGTACATGAAGGTCGTCGAACCTGTAATATAGTTGGAACAATAAAGTCCGTCCGGCGCGCCTAGCGTATTCGTCCAACCGATAAATTCCGTGTTTTTGGCATACCCGTTCGTCGGCCACGCATAAGTGGTGGCATAGGTCCCACCGGCCCCGTTGCCGGGCAGGTTGTTGGAAACCGCCAGGTTGAAGGTGATGTTCTGCCCTTCGCGAATGGCATTGGTGCTGGTGAGCGTCTTGACCAGCGTCAAGGCCGGGGCAAAGCCGAAATCTGCGGTGAGGAACGAAACCGCGGCGGAATTGGTGCGTGCGGAATCGAGATCCGCGGCGAGGTTGGTAAACGTGGTCGGAGTGTAGCCCACCGGCAGGTCGGGATCCCGCATATCCACCACCGCGACGAACTTGCCGTCCGGTAGGTTGGTGAACATGTAGTAGCCGGTAGTGCTGGTGGTGTTGGAGGCGTAGTACAAATCGCTGGCGTCGTAGAATCCGTTGGTGTTGGCGTCGTAGTACAGCCAGACCGTGATGTTCGAGATGCCCGTTTCCGTGCCATCCTGCATCTGGTTGCCCAGCACGCCGCCGCCGGCGCCGTTGTCCGCCCACACCAGGTCGCCCAGCCGGTTGGTGCCCGACACATACGTGGTGGTTTCGTCACAGGCCATGTCGGCGCCGCCGGCGATCGTGGCGCAGGCCTGGTTCGTGATGAACGGGCCGGCATTGGTCGTGACCGTCACCTGAAGCTTGACCGAGCCCGCTACATTCGTCGCCAGCGGATCGCTCAGCCACCACTGGACGTCGGTGATCTTTGTCGGATCGGCCGGCTCCGCGGCCTGCCAGGTCGTGCCGTTGTTGGTTGAATACAAAATCGTGTAGGAACTGACGCCGCTTGGCAGTGAATTGCTGGCGCCGGAACTCAGGCCGACATACAGTGTGCCGTGGGGAATATGCTCGCGCATGACCAGCGGCGCCCCGCCTTCCGGATCGCCGACCGTCACCGGTCCGGGGTTGGTGTAGGCAATGGTGAAGGAAAGGGTCTCCCCGGGCTGGGCAAACGGCTTGTCCACGGTCTTGTTGACTTCCAAGTGGGCGTCCAGGCTGGTCAGCCCCTGGCCGAGGAAGGCCCCATAGTCGCCGTTGAACTTCTCGTTGTCGTAGCCGGACGCCACCTCCTGGTACGGCGTCAGCGTGCTGGAGCAGCCGGGACGCATGGCCATGAACTCATAGCGCACGTAACCGACGGCGCCGTTGTTATCCTCGGGGATGTTCTCGAAGTAGAGTTGGTCCTCGACGTTATAGATCTGCTCGGTGCCGTCGGTGAGTTTCACGATCACCAGTGCATAGGTGTGCACCAGCCGGAAACAGGAGGAGTCAAACAGGCCGGGGTCGCCCACAGGTTGCAGCCAGGCGTTGCGGTCCGGCACCAGGTCCCCGTTGTTGTCGAAGCCCGCCCCCACGTTGCCCAGGTCGTACCAAACGCCTTCCGTCGCAATGACGGTGCCAGGCGATCCATCATCCGCCGTGTTTGTCCACGAAGGCTCGTACATCGCCAGGGCGTCCAGGTATTCCTGCGGCACCTTGTTCGCGCCGTTCGGGAAGATCTTGTTGGCCATCGCCGAGATCTCATTGCGCATGGTCACGGTCCGCGTTTCATCCGCTTCCAGCGGCGTAGCCCCGGACATGGCCGTAGCCCAGATGCTGTAATTCAGCCACAAATCGTCGTCGGGCTTGA
>CAZMOR010000322.1:0-11014 GCA_964567795.1 uncultured Verrucomicrobiota bacterium | reverse complement strand
GCTACAGGGGACGAAGCAAACAGGCCCGTGTCTGGGGGGGCAGTTGCTACGGCCAGATGAGCCGGCAGGCGGAGAAGATTCGAAACAGTCGTTCGACACGGCCAGGGCCGGCAGAATATCGTGTCGGGTGAATATTTACCGGCCGCGTTTCGCAGGCGCGGTTACGGGGGAAGAATGAACCGGGAGCTCCGCGCCCAGCGGGCGCAGCTACAGGGGACGAAGAGAACAGCCCTGCGCCCAAGCGGGGGAGGTTACAAATGAAGAATCCGGGAATGGGCTAGGGGCCGCGGGGATCCACGCGGTAGAACGCCTTGGGCCAGACGGAAGTGCTCCGGCGGACGTTGAACATGCTCTGGCTCTGGCTGTTGAGGGTGTGCACGAAGTTGGTGGTGAGCCAGTCGTTGGTGGAAACCAGGAGATTCGTGGTGAACCGGACGTAGTAGTTGGTGACCGGCTCGTAGAAGTCGTTGCCTTCGGTTTGGATGATGGCGTTGGTGGTGCCGAGGATGAAGTTGGTGATGACGATGACGTCGGAGATGGGGAATTGATAGGAGAACGGACTGGCGGCCGCTTCGGAGAAGTTGGTGTAGATGGTGTTGACGTTGTTGCTGCCGGGGCCGGAGCCGAGGAAGACCGGCAGCACGCCGGATTGGTTGGGATAGACCGCAATGACGTATTCCATCGTTTGCAGGCGATGATAGGTGCGGGGGGCGATCTGGGCGTAGACATAGCCATAGCCGCTCGCGTCCAGGGAGCCTTCGCGGATTCCCATGCTGGCCAGCGTCCAGGAAGCGCCGATGCCGCTGCGCCGGTGGTAGAGCGTGCCGGTCGGACTGGTATAGGCGGAATTGGTATAGCCGTAATAGATGCCGAGGGTGTCCCAGTTGGCCGCATGCAGTGGATCCAGCATGTAGAAGGGGGGTACGAAGTTGGTGTTGACCGGAACCACGTGCGTGAGTTGCAGATGCCAGGCGGAGGCGTAGACATTGGTTACTATGTCACCTGACAGGATTTGGCCGCCATTGATCGTGCCGACCGTGAGATCCGCCAGATCCCAGCTGAAATCCCCGAAATTTCCGCCAGTGCCGGCCAGACCGATGCTGTTGGTGCCGCCCGGAGTCTGCGTTTGCGGGATGTGATCGGCGCCCGTGGCGTAACCGACATAGGAAAGGGCATAAACCAGGTTGCTGTACTGATCCACGAGGCGGATGACCCCCACGCCGTCATAGATGTTGTCCTTGTATTCAACCGCATAGGGATTGACCGCAAGGGGTACGAGCGTGGTCAGGATCTGGTTGACCGGCCGGTTGGTGGCCAGATCGGCATCGCCCACGACGTAGAAGCTGAACCCGTTGGTCTGGTTGGTGAAAACCGTATTGGTCGGGAACCGGTACGTGGCATAAACGGCCTGATTGCCGTTGGTGGCGATATCCATGTCGGCGCCCAGCGCCAGCTGGAGTGTCCAGCCGCTGACATCGGCCCCGGCCCGGCCGCAGATTTCCACGAATTCGTGGTTCTGACCGGTCCACATGAACCACGGATCTTCGTCGAGGAGGATCCAGGGTTCGTAGGGCCCATAGGAAGTATAGGAGATTTCGTTGATCCAGACATCGCCCTTCTCGACGGTGGAGACGTAGTTGGTGTAGACGGCCGAGGTGTACACATTGGTCGAGTAGGCGGTGGAGTTGGTGTCGGCGCCGACGCCGGCGTACCAGATCTTCACGAAGTAGCGGATGACGGTTCCGCCGGTCTGGCCGGCGATGTCGGTGGTGGATTCCCAGGCGCCCAGGCTGGGCATGGTCATGGCCAGCAGGTTGGTGGACCCGTTGTTGATGCGGTAATAGCCTGTGACGGAGAGGATGGAGGCGCCGTAACGGGTAACGACATCGGCCGTCAGCGTTGCGGCTTCGTTGATGACCGGTGCGGGGTCCAGGCCGGGAACGGCCAGCACTTCGGGCCGGGGTTGCGGCAGGCCGATGCGGATGTCATCGACTAGGACGCGGACGACGCCGGCGCTGTGATAGAGGCGCACATAATGGTTGGTGGTGTCCCAGAGGAAGTAGGTGAAGGTCTCGTAGTTGGTGGCGCTGGCGGAAACATTGGCGAGGGTGGTCCAAGTGGTACCGTTGCTGGACACCTGCACCTGCAGGGTGAAGGCGGCGTCGCTGGCCGCCCATCTGCGGGTTTGGAAGCTGATGGTACCCAGGCCATCCGGCAGGTAGGGGCTTTGGATGTAATTGCCGACAGGGGTGTTGAGACGGGCGACCTGGCCGTCGTAGGCGTTCTGGGAATCCACGATGGAGTTGAGAATGCTCCAGCCCTGGTACGAATCGTTGGTATACGTGGAGCGGGGCGGCCAGCCGTCGAAATTCTGGTTGCGGTAGAGGGCGGGCAGGCGGATTTCAATGCTGTCCACGATGACATCCGAGAAGGGCTGGCTGGAATCGCTGGTGATCCGGGCCTGGGCGTTGGGGTCGATCTGGTACAGCCAGGCGGAGAAGGTCTGGCCGGTCGTGACGGTGAACGAGGCCTGCGTGGTCCAGTTGGAGCCGGCATTGGTGCTGGTCTGCAAGAGCAGGTAGGCGGTGGTGCCGGAATCCGCGGCCTTGGCCCAGAAACGGGTTTCCCCAAGGCCGCCCTCGAACGCCGGCGAAAGGACGTAACTGTTGGTGGCGCCGAGCAGCGCGGCCCGGGTGCTGATGGCGCCGTTGGTGGTGATGCTGGCGCTTTGAATGCTCCACCCGTAGCGGGAGTAGTTGCCGGGGATGTCGTAGGAGGGATCGGTCCAGCCGGAGAAGTCTTCGGTGCGACGGGTGGAGGAAAGCTCGCTGATGACGATTTCGTCGACGCGGAAGCGGTTGGTGCCGCCGTCGGTCTGGCGCAGGCGGAGATAGGTGGCGTCGGACCGGTTGATGGCGACGACGTAATAGGCGAAGTTGCTGGCGGCCAGGCCGGCGAGCGTGGCATTGGTGGTCCAGGGGCCCTCTTCCGCGGCGGCGGTTTCAATCACCATGGTGACGGCTGGGGACATGGATTCGGTGCGGTACCAGAAGCTGATGTCGCCGATTCCGCCGGAGAGTTCGCCACTCATGAGAATGGCGTTGGTATTCATGAGGAGACTGTAGCCGGCGGGGGTATAGGGCTGATTGGGGTCGAGATAGGAAATGTCGTGAATGCCCAGGCCGTTAAAGGTGTCGTTGCTGGAAATGGTCCACTCGTCCAGCAGCGGGAAAGCGGAGGTGACGGCATTGACCGTGCCGGTGAAGATGGTGGAGTTGCGCGTGAGCGTGTGGTTCTTGGTGTTGCGGCTCCAGGTGGAGCCGGTGGCGTTGGTGCCGACCTGGCCGACGCGGTCCTTCACGGTGCCGGTGGCGCCACCCTTTTTCAGAACCACCACGTCATCGCCGTTGAAGGTGAGATATTTGTTGGTGAGGAGGTTGGCCAGCCCGCTGATGGCCGTGTCCGGCGGGAAGTTGGAGACCGGCCGGCCCACGACCAGCGCCGCGCCGGGAGTCAGCACGCCCGAGAGAGCCAAGGTGACCGTGGCCGAGGTCGAGCCGTTGTCAAACTGCTGCAGGACATAGTTGTCGGCGGCGAGATCGAGATTGGAAAGGGTGCCGTTGTAGATTTCGATGGCCTTGTTATTGCCGGTGCCCTCGACATATTGGGAGATGAAGACATCCGCGGGCGGGCGGCCCGGAGCCACGTTCCAGATGGTCTTGCCGCTGGTGATGGACCAGTCGGGGGCGAAGGCGCCGAACGAAGACAGGGAACCCCAGGTATCGAAATTCTGAGACCGGGAGGCGACGGTGCGCATTTCGGCATCGTCGATGTGCATGGAAGAACCGAAATTGGTGGTGGCACCCGAACAGAGGAAGACGACATGGGCGATGGCGGCCGCGGTGGGCGCGGTGCCTTCCACGGAATACTTGACCCAGTTGGTGGTCAGGGCGGCGATATCGGCGACCACATCGCTGCCGGCGGGGCCGTTGGTGGAGTCGTACCATTCGATCTTGAGCTGCATGCTGCTGGCTGACCAGTTGGTCGTGGCCTTGAACCAGGCGGAGGCGTTGTAGGTTTTGCCCGAAGTTACCGGTACATTCTGGGAGAACGAGCCGTAATCTGTGCGTTCGGGGTACCATTTGCCTTCGATGCTGCCGCACCAATTGCCAGAATGGGGGGCGAAACCGTTGTTGGAGACGTTCTTGGGCCAGGCCTGCCAGGTGGTCCAGCCGACGGCATCGCCGCCATCGGGATATGTGGTTTGCTCAAATCCTGGGTTTTGGAACAGATTGATTCCGGACGCATCAGAGTAACTTTGGCGGAAGGAGAAGGCGCCGGTGAGGTGGTTGAAGGTGATTTTGTAGCGACCGGGGGTGATACCGGAACCGCTGGCGAAATTGGTGAAGGCGGCGCTCAGCGTGCCCGCGACGGGGAGGGGGGCGGCCGGTGTGCCGTTGGTGGCGCCCCATTGCAAGGGCAGGTTGGTGCCGATGTTGGCGGAGAAACGCCAGGTGGCCGTGCCGCCGGCCGCGATCAGGTTGGTGGTGATCTGGTGGTCGGATTCCCAAGTGGCGGTGTCGCCCACCTGCGTCATGTTGCCCGGCGGGTTGGCATTGCCGATGAAATTACCCTGCACGGTCATGGAGCTGATCGTGTAGGACTGGGTGGTCACCTGCGTGACCGCAAAAGTGGCGTTGGACGTATTCAATTCGAAAAGGAAGGAGCCGGGCAGGAAGCCGGTGAGCACATAGGGGGATTTACCGCAGGCGGTGGCATTGCTGGCGGGGATGGCAAGCGTGGCATTCTGGGGCGCGCCCCACTGGTCGTCTGCATTGGTATTGGGCCGGAATTGGAAGGTGGTCGTGCTTTCCAGCGTGATGGTCCCGCACCATAAATTGGTGTTGGCAGGGCTGTTGGTCAGCAGGCTGTTGGCGTTGGGCGTCCAACTGTTGAAATCGCCGACCAGGGCCATGTTGATATAGGTGGCAAGGGGGAGGGGGGCAGGTCCGGCCCATTCCATCAAGAACTGCTTGGTGGAATCATTGAATGTAAACCGATACAAGCCGGTGGTGAGGCTGGAAAACTTGAGGTTGTTGCCGCCGACAGACGGGGCGGAGGCGGTGGCGGGAACGCGGAACAGGGAAGCGTCACCGCCCCAGTTGGTGGTCCAGCTGCCGTTCGCCGCAAACTTGAAATCGCCATTGGCCGAGGTGACCTGCTGGGTACAGATCCAGGTGTTGTCCGCGACCAGCGCCATGTTCGGCGTAGTGCTCCATACATTTGAAAAAGCCGATCCAGCGACGGCCATGGAGGAATACGGCGAAGACGAGGCCTGGGCCGACAACGCCAACCCAAACATCGCCGTTCCGATGATTCCGGCTTTAATCCTCATGGCCACCTCAACTCAGGGCGGGTTAACCGACTCCTGCCCAACCGAAACATACTGCTTTCCACGGGGGCTGGCAAGGGGGCAAAACCCCGCCCGGAAGGCGATACCCGCCTATGGGCGAAGGGGAAAGACCGCTGAATTGGACTGGCCGAATCCCCGGGAGAACGGTAAATTAAAGGAGGTGGATTTTGCACCGGGAGCGTGACCATGAGAAAAATGACTTTTTTAAGCGTGGTAAGCCTGTTCGGGCTGGCAGCTATGGCCTTGGGCCAAGCTTCCCTGCCCGCGTTTTATTCCGGTCCGTGGTCCACGACCAATCTGCCGGCCGGCTGGACAAAATACAGTCTGGGGGGCGATTATGGTTCCAACTACGACGGGGTGGATGGCAATGCGGCCAAGTTCGACGGCTCGGGGGATTTCATCCTGATCAACCTCGCCAGCGCGCCGGCTACGGTTTCCTACTTTTTAATGGGCAACGGTTTGTCCGGTGCCTATGTTTTCAAGGTTCAGGAGGGGGCGGCCTCCAATAGCCTGACCGATGTGGTGACCTACGACAGCACCAACACCATGGCCAATTCCGTCGTGGGACACACGAACAACCTGCAGGCTTCCACGCGCTGGGTAAAGTTTATCTATGTGACCAAAGCCGTAGGCAACGTCGGACTGGACGGCGTGCGCGTGTCCGGACCGGGCGTGCCTTCGGTTTCGTTCAATCCGGACGGAACCACGAATGCGCCGGTTAGCAATGCGTTTGCCATGGCGGTTTCGATTACACCTTCCGGGGCGGGCATGAAGAGCTGGGGCATGACGCCGGCCTATTCCGGGCCGGCGAGCCTGTCCGGCGGCGCGTTTTCCTTCACGCCGGCGGCCGCCGACAATGGTAAAACCTTCACCGTGGCCGTTGTGGCCAGCAATTCCGTGGGGACCATTACCGGGTCGACCACCATCGCGGTGACACCGTACACTCCGCCGGTGCCGGTCATTACCTTCAGTCCGACCGGAACCTACAGCCTAATGGCTACGTATACGCAGCGGGTCGGCATTGGTGTTTCGCCGGCGGGCAGCGGTATCTCCAGCTGGACGCTGCTGCCGAGCAACTATGCCGGGTCGGCGACGCTTTCCGGCACCAATTTCACCTTCACCACGGCGCAAACGGACGGGCCCAGCAACTATACGCTCACCATCCTGGCCACGAATGTCTACGGGACCACGACTGCTGCCGTGGACATAGCGGTTTCGACGTATGTGCCGCCGCCGCCGGTTGGCGCGTATATCTGCACGTTTGAAGACGGGAGCAAGACGGGCTATGCCTCCGGCGACGTCTTGTTGAGCAATGTTACCTGGAATTTGACCGGAATCCTGATCGGGTCGGATCCGTCGGACCTGAAGATCGGCACCAAATCCGCGCGTTTGAAACACGACACCAGCGACGGAGACGAAACCATGACGGTTCAGACTCCGCTGATGTCCAACGGAATTTCGACGATTTCCTTCTGGTACGGGCCATACGGCACGCATGGCACGAATGCGCCCGCGCTGGCCCTCGAAGTGAGCGACAATCTGGCCTCCGGCTGGACCCAGCTCGGGCTGGTGGATGCCGGGGCGGTGACGGTTCTGACGTACTATTCCGTTGACGTGTATCTCAACACTCCGGTGTATGTGCGCATCCGGGCCGTCAGCGGCGCCAATGAAAAGAGCGCCAACTTCGACAATATCACCATCGTGCCCTACTCGGTGCAACCCGTATCGGCCTATGATGCCTTCCTGCTGAAATACAACGTGACGCCGGGGGATCCGGGCACCGGGGCGCTGGACGACCTGGACGGCGACGGTTTTTCCAACACGAACGAATTCCTGTCGGACAAGAACCCCTACGACGAAGCCATCCACCCCTGACAACCGGGGTTGACGGTCCCCGCCCGCTTGCGTAGGGTGCGGGACCCATGAACGCAATCCAGAAGAAAAACACCGGCCTCGGGCTGGCGCTGGCCGTTGGGCTGGGGCTGGCGGGCCTGGCCGCGACAGCCGGAGAACCCCGGGCTGCGGTCGCTGCAGAATCCGGCGTGACCACCAACGCCGGGGCGAATGATCTGGCCACCAACGCCGCATCCGGCACGCTTGTTCCGGATGTCGCCGGCCCGGAAAGCTCCACGAACGAAGCGGTTTCCAACGCTGTATCCACGGCCACGAACGAAGCCCTGCCGGATGTGACCGCGCCGGTGCCGGTCTCCAAACCCGCGCCGGCCTATCACGGGGCCGACATGCAGGACGCCTTCCAAAGCGCGGGCAGTTCGCGGTTCGGGATGTCCGGCCGGGTGAACAAGCTGCCGGCGAAGAAATCGCTGAAAAAAACGGACGGAGCCTGGAAGCGCAGCCTGGAACTGGGCCTGACCACCGCCAGCGGCAACAGCGACACGGTCCGCGGCAACGGCGCCGCCAGTGCCGCCCGCGAGACGGATGTGAATTACCTGTTTCTGAAGGCCGCCGGCCGGTACGGCGAAAGCGACCATGAGAAGGATGCCGAGAACGCCACCGGCGAGGCGAAATTCCAGCGCCGCCTGACGGAACGGGTGTATGCCGCGCTGGACGGCAACGTGCAGCACGACCAGATCGCCGACCTGTCCTATCGCGCGCGGGGCAGCTTGTCGCTGGGCCGCCATTTCATCTGGACGGAGCGGACGGTGCTGAGCGCGGAGGCCGGGCCCGGTTACGTGGCGCAGAAAAAGGGCGGAGATCAGGAAGGATTCGCGGCCGGCCGGGCAGCCCAGTACCTGGAGTTCCTCGTGACGGACAGCCTGCAGATCTGGGAGAGCGTGGAATTCGTGCAGGATCTCGAGGATTCCGCGGTGTATTTCGTGAATTCCGAAGTCGGATTGGAAACCGTGCTGGTCGGCAACCTGAGCTTGAAGTTCAGCGTCGAGGACCGCTACGACAGCCAGCCGGCCGATGACAAGGAAAGCAACGACCTGCTGACCACCACGGCCCTGGTCGTCAATTTTTAGCGGAAGCCGGCCGACGGGCCGGCCGGGCTCACCAAATCACCCAATCCTTGTGCTCGGGCCGTTTGTGTTCGGGCTGCGTCCGGGCCGGAGCCGCCGTTTCCTGTTGCGAATCCTCCGCGGCCGGGAGAGAGGGGGCCACCCGGGGTACCGGTTGGGTCGCCGGAGGGACGGGGGTTGTCACGGCCGGGGCGGGTGCGGGTTCCGCCGGGGCGGCCAGCTCTGCCGGGGCCTCCGCCGCGGCCGGTTCCGCCGGAACCAGGTGGACGAAGCGCGCGCCAACGGGGAAGTGATCGCTGTACCCGCCCTGGTAATCCTCCATGTTCTCGAACGTGGGGACGGGCGCGCCCCGGTCCTCGCCGTGCTCCTCCACCATGAACACCGGCTTGTCGACCCGGAAGAAGTCCGGATCCTGCTCCATGCTGGTATCCTGGAGCAGCGCTCCGGAGACGATGATCTGGTCGTACATGCGCCACTCCGTTTCGCCTTCGAACGACTGGGAGAAGGACCCCTGGCCGCGGGTCGATTTCGGGAGGGCGAGGTTGTAGAGGTTGGTCGCCACGTAAGTGCCGGAGCGGGAAGGATAGAATTCCACATCGAGCACATCGCGGATGGAACGGCTCGTGGGCTCGTCATTGAAATCGCCCAGGATAACCACGCGGGCAGCTGGATCGCGCAGGAAGACGCGGTCCAGGGCCAGGGCCAGGGTCCGGGCCGCCTCGAAGCGGTTGGGCTCGGACATCTTGACCCCGCCGCCGCGCGACGGCCAGTGGTTGACGAAGACATGGAGCCGGGTTCCCTCGTGGTCTTCAAGGACGGCATGGAGAATGTCGCGCGTGGTGTGGTCCCATTTCAAGTTGACCTTGTAGGCGTGGAATTCCTGCAGGTTGAAATGGTTGCGGTTAAAGATCAGGGCAGTGTCGATGCCGCGCGGATCGGGCGAATCCACGTGCACGATGCCGTAGGGTTTGACATGGATCCGGTCCACCAGGTCCTGGATCACGTTTTCGTTTTCAACTTCCTCGAGGCCGAGCACGTCCGGGCCGTTGCCGTTGTTCATCTGGGAAATGACCTGGGCGAGGTTGTCGAGCTTGGTTTCGTAGCGCACCTGGGTCCACTGGGTGGTGGGGTTGTTAGGCAGGAACTCGTCATCGCCCTCGTTATCGGGGTCGTCCACGGCGTCGTACAGGTTTTCGACGTTCCAGTTGGCCACGTAGAAATTCGGGGGATTGGTCGCGGCGACCTGCGCGCGGGCGGAACAGGCGGAACCGCTCCAGATGGCGAACAGCAGGGCGAGCAGCGTAGCGGCCGGGAGGATTTTCATGGCGGGTTTCCTTGTCAGATGCGGTCGGGGGTGTCGATGCCGAGGAGGCCGAGTCCGTGCCGCAGGACCTTGGCGGCAAGGTCGCACAGGCGCACGCGGCTTTCACGGAGGCCGGCGTCGGCCT
This sequence comes from uncultured Verrucomicrobiota bacterium, assembly GCA_964567795.1. Taxonomy (GTDB): domain Bacteria; phylum Verrucomicrobiota; class Kiritimatiellia; order CAIQIC01; family Lenti-01; genus Lenti-01. Next base: position 1,175 of record CAZMOR010000322.1, on the reverse strand, counting down.
TCAGGAAGGGCACGTTCTGGTAGAAGGAGGAATAGGCCTGGGACAGGTCGTAGAGGGCGTCGGCCAGCAGTGAAGGTTTCTCCTGCGCGGCGGCGTCGCGGACGGCGTCGGCGTAGCGCGCGAGGCGCACCGCCAGTCGCCGCGCGGCCGGCACGTCCAGCACGATGGGTTCGCGCCGCCAGTCGCATTCCGGGAAGCGCTCCGCGTGCTTGTCGATGACCGAGGCGATGCGCGCGTAGGCGTACTGGAGGTAGGGCGCCGAGTTGCCGTCCATGGCCAGCGCCTTCTCCCACGTGAAGGTGACGGCGGATTGCGGATTCTGCGACAGGTCGGCGTACTTGACGGCGCCGATGCCGACGGCGCGGGCGACGGCTTGCTGCTGGTCCGCGGGCATCTCGGGGGAGGCCTGCCGGACGAGATCCAGCGCGCGTTTTTCGGCTTCGTCGAGGAGCAGGTCGAGCTTGATGGCGGTGCCCTTGCGGGTGGAGAGCAGCCCTTCCGGCAGGCGCATCAGGCCGAACCAGATGTGGCGCAGGGGCGTCCGGGCGCCGGCTTTCTTCGCCAGCGCGAAGAACTGGCGGAAATGGAGCTGCTGGCGCTCGTCGGTGACGTAGATGATTCCGTCGGGATGGAATTCCGCCTCGCGGGAGAACACCGTGGCGAGGTCCGTCGTGGCGTAGTTGAAGCCGCCGTCGGACTTGCGCACGATGCAGGGCGGGAGTTTCTCGTCTTCGAGGAACGCGACCAGCGCGCCTTCGCTTTCGCGCACGAGACCGAGGTCCTGCAGCTTCTGCACGACGCCGGGCAGGGCATCGTTGTAGTACGACTCGCCGCGGACGAGCTCGAAGGAGACGCCCAGGCGGCTGTAGATCCGGTTGAATTCCGTCAGCGAGAGATCGATGAATTTCTGCCACAGGGCGCGGTTTCCGGGATCGCCGGCCTGCAGCTTGACCAGCTCCGCGCGGGCCTGGTCCTTCCAGGCGGGGTCTTCCTCGCACTTCTGGTGCGAGAGGACGTAGACGCGCTGGAGTTCGTCGACGGGCGAGGCCTCGAGCGCTGCGGGATCGAGGAAATTCCGGTAGCCCATGATGAGGATGCCGAACTGGGTGCCCCAGTCGCCGAGGTGGTTGTCGCCGAGGACGTCGTAGCCGAGGGCGCGGTGGATGCGCTTGAGG
>CAZMOR010000321.1:0-6793 GCA_964567795.1 uncultured Verrucomicrobiota bacterium | reverse complement strand
TGATCATCGTCTTGAAACGAAACAGCAGTGAAACCGACATCGCCACCGTCAGCGACATGGTCTGCTCCCTGCGCTACCAGCCGCGCGTCATCCGCGGTGTTGAACAAACCGTCGTGGCCTGCATCGGCGACGAACTCTCCCACCAGTCCCTCGAAGTCCTTCGCAACCTCCCGGCCGTCGAATCCGTCTTCCCCGTCCAGAAGAAGTTCAAGCTGGTCTCCCGCGAATACCATCCCGCCGACTCCGTGGTGGACGTCCGCGGCGTCCGGATCGGCGGCGGCAGCATCGAAATCCTGGCCGGCCCCTGCGCCATCGAATCCTACGACCAGTTCCGCACCGCCGTGCAGGACCTCGTCGCCTGCGGCATCCGCATCGTCCGCGCCATGCCCTTCAAGCCCCGCACCTCCCCCTATGACTTCCAGGGCCTCAAGCAGGACGGCCTCGAAATCATGCGCGCCGTGAAAAAGGAATTCAACGTGGCCATGATTTCCGAGGTCCCCGGCCCCGACAAGATCGAGCCCCTGCTCGACGTCGCCGACATGTTCCAGATCGGCGCCCGCAACGCCCAGAACTACGACCTCCTCGAGCAGATCGCCAAGGCCGGACGCCCCGTCCTGCTCAAGCGCGGCCTCGCCAGCACGGTCGAGGAATGGCTGACCGCCGCCGAATATCTCATCGTCAACAACTGCACCCAGGTCGTCTTGTGCGAACGCGGCTTGCGCTCCTTCGACCCCAGCACGCGCAACCTCCTCGACCTCGGCGCCGTCGCCGTCGCCAAGCAGTTGTCGCACCTGCCCGTGATCGTCGATCCCAGCCACGCCGCCGGCGCCCGCCGCCTCGTCCCCGCGCTCGCCCGCGCCGGCATCGCCGTCGGCGCCGACGGCCTGATCGTCGAAGCGCATCCCGACCCGCTCAACGCCTTCAGCGACGCCCCCCAGCAGCTCGAAACCTCGAAATTCCAGAAATTCCTGGATGATCTGGCCCCCTGGATCGAACTGGCCCGCAAGGAACGCAGCGCCCCCAGCCCCACCTGAAGGAAATCCACCCATGAACAACCCCGTGCTCTATCTCGGCCCCGAAGGCACCCACTCGCACGAAGCCGCTCTCCGGCACTGCGGCCCGCAGGCCCGCTTGATTCCCTGCCTCTCGCATTATGAAATTTTCTCGCGCCTGGCCGGGGCCCGCGGCAACCCGCGGCCCATCGCCATCGTGCCCGTGGAGAATTCCACCGAAGGCCCCGTCACCCAGACCCTCGACCAGCTCGCCAACCATCCTTCCGTCGGCATCCTCGACAGCTTTTCGCTGCCGGTGCCGCAGCATCTGATGGCCCGGCGGGGCACGCGCCTCGCCGGCATCCGGCGCGTCTGCAGCCATCCGCAGGTGCTGGGCCAGTGTCGGGAATCCCTCGCGCGCCTCCTGCCCCGCGCGGAGTTGATCCCCGATTCCAGCACCGCCGTCGCCGCCGGCCGCGCCGCCCAGGATCCGGAAACCGCCGCCATCGCCTCCGCTGCCGCCGCCCGCATCCATCACCTCGCCATCCTGCGCCGCAACCTGCAGGACAGCCGCGAAAACACCACCCGCTTCTTCACCCTCACCACCGCGAAAGCCGCCGCCCGCCCGCCCACCCGCCCGGCCCGGCTCCGGTCGCTGATCTATCTCGTCATCGGCAACCGCCCCGGCGCGCTGCTCCATGTGCTGGCGCCCTTCGACGCCTCCGAGATCAACCTCACCTTCATCCAGAGCCGGCCGCTTCCCGGCCGGCCGTGGGAATACGGCTTCTTCATCGAAGCCGCCACCGATTGGAGCACGCCCTCCGCCCAGGCCGCGTGGCAGCTGGTCTGCGCCCTCTCGGAATCCGGCCGCAAAATCGGCACCTACCCCGTCGCCTGACCGCCATGGACGCCCTCTTCCATCTGCGCGACATGATCGCATCGCTTGATGTCCCGCTGGTCGACGACCTGTGCGCGCGCTCCCGCCTGCTCCGCAACGATGCGTTTTATTCCGTCGGCGGGCTCGCGGCTCCCGCCCTGGAAGCGCTGGCCGGCCAGTACGCCGGTTCCACCACCCTGCCCGGGCGCGTCCTGCTCCTGCGCCCCGCCTATCTGGCCGTCCTGCTGCCTGATATTTGCGCCCCGGGCACCGCCGACTCCCAGCGCGCCGCCTGCCTGGCCGCCGACACCGCCTGCCTCAATTCGCTGGCCCGCCGCCTCGCGCTTTCCATTCATGTCGCCACCCGCAAGCGCGAGGCCCTGCCCGACGCCCTCCAGGCCGCCATCGCCACCCGCGACCCGGCCCGCGTCGAGGACGCCATCACCAACCTCGCCGTCGAGGCCGGCGTCCTCGCCCGCGTCGAAGCCCGCGCCCAAAAGGCCGGCGTTGCGGCCGACACCGTGCAGCGAATCTCCGGACTCTACGCCCGCTGGATCATCCCCCTCTCCCGCAAAATCCAGGTCCACGGCCTCCTGGCCGGCACGTGATCCTGCCCGAACGCCTCTTTTTGCTTCCCACCCGTCCCGCCGCCGTGGCATCTTTAAACCCTCTATGAAAAAGACGATCAGCATCACCCTCGAGTCCGGCCAGAAAATCACTTGCCCCTCCCAGACCCTGGTGGGCGAACTGCTTCACGAGCCGAACGACCCCGTCACCGGCCTGCCCTATCTTGGCGCCCTGGTGAACAACGAACTCGTCACCTTCGCCTACACCCTCGACATCGACTCCTCCGTCCGCTTCGTCACCATGGCCTCCTCCGGCGGCATGCAGATCTATGTCCGCTCCCTCTCCTTCCTCCTCGCCAAGGCCGTCAAGGATCTCCATCCCGCTGCGCACTTTTCCGTCGAGCACGCCCTAGGCCCCGGCCTCTACTGCGAATTCGAAGTGGACGGCATCCGCGGCATGACCCCCGCGCAGGCCGAAGCCCTCGAAGCCCACATGCGCGACCTCGTCGCCACCGACCGCCCCATCCTCCGCCAGCGCATCTCCTACACCGCCGCCATCGAGCAATTCACCCGGAACGGCCAGGACGACAAGGTCTCCCTCCTCCGCTTCACCAACACCCCCAAGATCGTCACGTACGTCTGCGAGAACTTTTGCGACCTCGCCACCGGCCCCATGACCCGCTCCTGCGGCCCCCTCCAGTTCTTCAAGATCATCCCCTACCAGACCGGTTTCGTCCTCCAGATGCCCACCTGCGATTCCGCCCCGCGCCTGCCCGACTTCAAGCCCATCCACGTCCTCACCGAAACCTTCAAGGAATACAACCGCTGGGGCCGCATTCTCGGCGTCAACACCGTCGGCCGCCTCAACGAAATCATCGCCGCCAACGAAATCAAGGACTTCGTCAAGGTCGCCGAAGCCCTCCACGAAAAGAAGATCGCCGCCATCGCCGACCAGATCGCCTCCACCCCCTCCGTCAAGTGGGTGCTCATCGCCGGCCCGTCCTCCTCCGGCAAGACCACCTTCGCCAAGCGCCTCGCCATCCAGCTGCGCGTCAACGGCCTCCGCCCCGTCACCCTCGGCACCGACGACTACTTCGTCGACCGCCCGCACACCCCCCGCACCGCCACCGGCGACTACGATTTCGAGCACCTCCAGGCCGTCGACGTCCCCACCCTCAACCGCGATCTAGCCGACCTCGACGCCGGCCGCGAGATCCAGCTGCCCACTTTCGATTTCCACTCCGGCTCCCGCTCCTACAAGGGCCGCAAGATGCGCCTCGCCGAGGACCAGGTCGTTGTCCTCGAAGGCATCCACTCCCTCAACCCGGCCCTCACGCCGGCGATCCCCGACAACCGCAAGTTCCACATCTATATCTCCGCCCTCACCCAGCTCAACCTCGACAACAACAACCGCATTCCCACCACCGACAACCGCCTCCTGCGCCGCCTCGTCCGCGACCACCGCTACCGCGGCCATTCCGCCACCAAGACCCTCGAAATGTGGCCCAACGTCGGCCGTGGCGAACGCACCTGGATCTTCCCCTTCCAGGAGGAAGCCGACGCCGTCTTCAACTCCGCCCTCGACTACGAACTCGCCATCCTCTCCGTCCTCGCCCGCCCCCTCCTCTCCGAGATCAAGCCCAACCAGCCCATTTATGCCGAAGCCCGCCGCATGCTCGAATTCCTTTCCCACTTCATCCCCCTCTCCACCGACGTCCCCCCGCCCGTCTCCATCATCCGCGAATTCGTCGGCGGCTCCGATTTCGAATACTAACCCCTTGCCAAGAACCGCCCCCCCGGTCTACATTGCTCAACCGTGATGCCCGCCTTCCAGCTTGAAGCCATGCTCCTCCGCATCGGACTTGCCCTTGGCGCCGGCGTGCTCATCGCCCTCGTCCCCATCGCCCACCGCAAGACCCGCTACGAGCCCTCCATCGCCAAGCGCGTCATCTTCCACATCATTTCCCTGATCGCCCTGGCCGGCTTCTGTTTCTACGCCGTCTATCTCTGGAACCGCTTCGTCCCGCGCGAGCCGGAAACCCCGGCCCCCGTCGCCTACCCCGAAGCCCCCGCCGCCCCCGCCGTTCCGCCCCCGCCCCCCGCTGCCCTCTAACCCAGCCGCACCGCGGCCCCTGAGTCCGCCCCGGACTCATCCCCCATAGCTTCAGCAGAGGGGGGCCATGCCGCTCCCATGCGCTTGCTCGCGGCTTGTCCCCCGAAGCCTTGGCGAAGGGGAACTCATGCTTTTTCCCCTCTCCCCTCGTACTCCCACCCCTAATCCTAATCTTATTCCTAATCTTAATCGTAATCCTAATCTTAATCCTAATCTTAATCCTAATCCCTCTCCCAATCTTATCTCCCACTCCCCCCCTTCTGAATCCTGACCCCTGAATTCTTAATCCTCGCCCCTCCTTACCAGCATAAACACCGCGAAAGAGCCTTTTTTAGGCCTTTTTCGCCCGTTTTTCCCTTGAGCCCCCCCCTCGCCTATTCCGCCCTCCGCAACAGATCCAAGGGACTCGTCGCCGGCGCCCGCAGATCCTTCACCACATGCGTGTAGATCATCGTCGTCTCCACGCTCGCATGCCCCAGGTAATCCTGGATCTGTCGCAAATCCACCCCCGCCAGCAGCAGATGCGTCGCAAAACTGTGCCGCAGCGTATGCACCGAAACCGGCTTGTCGATCCCCGCCCGCGCCACCGCCTCCTTCACCGCCACCTGCACCGCCGCATCACTCACATGGTGCCGCCGCACCCGCCCGCCCCGCGGATCCACCCCCAGCGTCTGCGCCGGAAACACGAACTGCCAGCCCCACTCCTTCCCCGCCCCCGGATACTTCCGCTCCAGCGCATCCGGCAGCCGCGCCTCCCCCGCCCCCGCCGCCAAATCCTGCTCGTGCAATTTCTTCACCCGCTCCAGGTGCGCCTGCAACCGCTCCTTCACCGACTTCGCCAGCAGCGTCGACCGGTCCTTCACGCCCTTCCCCTCCCGCACGAAAATCAAGTCGTTGTGGAAATCCACATCCTTCACCCGCAGCCGGCAGCACTCCATCACCCGCAGCCCGCCCCCGTACAGCACCTCCGCCATCAACCGCGACGTCCCCTTCATCGCCTGCAACAGACGGCCCGTTTCCGCCACCGTCAGCACCACCGGCAGCCGGCTCTTCGCCTTCGCCCGCACCCCCGCCTCCAGATCCTCATTCTCCAGCCGCAGCACGTCCCGGCACAGAAACAGCAGCGCACTGAACGCCTGATTCTGCGTCCCCGCCGCCACCCGCCGCCGCGTCGCCAGATACGTCAGGAAACTCTTCACCCCCTGCCCGTCCACCACCACCCGCCCCGCCGCCTCCCCGTTCGCGTCTTTCGCGTATTTCGTGGTGACATTCTTCGGCTGTTCCCCCTTCTGAATTCTGACTGCTGAATCCCGAATACTTCCCTGGTATTCCAGAAACTGCCCGATCCAGCCCAGGTACGTCTGCTCCGTCCGGTACGAATAATGCTTCACTCGCAGCACATTCCGCGCCGCCTCCAGCACCTCCCCCGCATTCACCCGCCCCGCCGCATCCCCCCCCACCCGCGACACCGGCTTCTCGGCCAAGTCCTGCCCGTCCCGGAACGCGTGGAAATACATCTTCACCGCCCGTTCCGCCTGCTCGACCTGCCAATCCTCGCGTCCGCCCGCCTGCCGCAACCCCTCCGTAAACCCCGCCACCCGCTCCTCCAGCGTCAACCGCGGATCCGCCCCCTCCTTCAAAAACTTCCGCACCCACGCCACATAGAATTTCGCATTCGCCTCCGGCACCAATCGCCGCCGCAGCAGGAACTCCCCAAACTCCTCCAGCCCCATCTCATTCTCCCGCACGTCCATATCCGCCTCCCTTCCCCGGCGCCCCTGATAGACCAACCTTGGCCCATCCAGGTAATTCCCGGCCAATTGCCAAACTCGAACCGCTTCAATTCACCCCGTCTTACGAAAATCTCTCCCTTGATAGCCCAACCTTGGCCTATCCCCTCCCCGGCGTCAATCACAAAATGAACGCCCGTTCACTTTTCTTTCCCCGCACCCCCCAAGCCCCTCCGGGGCCCCCCATGCAGGGAATCGCCGCTCAAGCACTTGCGCCTTTCTTGTGCTCAACCCTTCGACAAACATATCCCGCCCCCAATGCCCCTCTCCACTTGCCACACCCGCCCCCAATCCGCTATCCTCGAACCCGGAAATCGGGTATTTCCCCCGTTTTCCCGGGAAATGTAAACCTCGGTCTATTAGACGTTCGGGTAGATGTGATGATGATCCCGGGGTAACCCTCGCGGGATGGCGAGAGGCAATACAGATGCCAGATTTTGGGATGGAAATGGAAC
>CAZMOR010000320.1:0-2423 GCA_964567795.1 uncultured Verrucomicrobiota bacterium | reverse complement strand
CGCCTGCTGAACTGGGAGAAACGCCGCAACCAGACGTGGGTGGCGGTTTCCGGACACAACCGGCGCCTGCTGTGCGAGGACATGCATTTGGAACCCGACGCGATTCGCCTGATCTACAACGGGCTGCCGCCGCTGGACGGCACCGGCCGCCTGGCCGGCGAGGCTCGTTGCGCGGAACGCCGCCGCCTGGGACTGCCGGAGGACCGGCTGATTTTCCTGTTTTGCGGGCGGTTGACACCGATCAAAGGCTGCCGGGAACTGGTCGATGCGGCGGTTCGTGCGTGGCGCGCCCACCCGGAAGCCATGTGCGTACTGCTGGGGGATGGCCCCGACCGTGAACATTTGACGGAATGGATTCGATCACAGAAAGCGGAGTCGGCGGTTCTGATTGCGGGTGCCAAATCCGATGTTCGGAGCTATCTGTCCGTGGCCGATGTCTATGTGCATCCATCGCATGCCGAAGGTTTGTCCAACTCGCTGCTGGAAGCCATGCAGATGGGGCTGCCCGTGATTGCCGCGGACTGCAGTTCCATGCCGGAACTGGTCACGGACCAGCAGGAAGGTTTGCTGGTTTCCAAGTCGGATCCCGCCGCACTGGCGAGTGCCATGGAGCGGATGTCGGGCGATGCGCGATTGAGGGAACAGATGGGGCAGGCCGCCAGGATGAAAGCCCGGCAATTTCCCATGAGCGCGACGTTGTCCGCCTGGGATCAGCTTCTAAGCGACATGCTGTAGCTGTATCTACTGCTGGAACAGCGTATTATGCTCTATCTTGTCGCGGGTATTCCGGGATTGTCCGGGGCACAGGAACCCGGCAAACCTGATCATCCGGGGTGGGGGCGAAATCCGGGGCCGATTCTCCCATATTCCGATTGCAAATCGGAGGGGAATCGTGAGGCGAAAAACGCATTGGAATCGCTTGCCAGTCTAAGTCGATCCGTATTATATTCAAATTAAGGCGAACTGCGTGAAAATCCGTTTCACGGGTTGCACCTTGATGCGAGGTTGTGCATATGAAATCGCGGCTGTGGCTGGCAGGTGTGGCGGTGTGCTTTGTGCTGGGTGGCGCAAGGAGTGGAACCGCCGCAAATTATTACATCAACGATTCCTCTTCATCGGGGGATATCTACACCAGCGCAACTGGTAACGACGCGAATCCCGGCACAACCAATGCTCCCAAGCTGACGCTGGCCAATGTCATTGGCACCTGCAACCTGCAACCCGGCGACGCGGTTTACATCGATACCGGAACCTATGGATCGGGAACTACGATCAGCAATAACATAGCTGGTACGCTGGTTAATCCAATTCGCTTCATAGGAAGTACTAACCGGGTTGCTGGTGGATCCACATTCATGGGCAGCGGAGTAATCCTGACGGTTCGAGGTAGCTACTTGAACCTTTCAGACATACAGCTTGTTGGCGGAACAGAAGGCCTTAATTTGACCAGTGCTCAATATTGTAATTTCGACCGGGTATATGCGATTACAAACAGCCTGTATGGCATTAATTTGGTGACGAGTGCCACCAGCAATCAATTCAGAAGGTGCGTTGCATATAGTTCGGGCAATGCACTCCGGGCGGGCGCAACTTCTGCCCGGGATAATTACATTGAAAATTCCATTCTGTTCTCTAGCGGCACGGCGATTTCTTTGTACCAGCAAACCACAACTAATATCAACGCATGTATCATTGTTGGCAGTCAGGTTTTCAATGTGGATGTTTATATCCCTTCCAACATGACCCAAAACATTCTGTTTGGGACAACGTCTCTTTCTGTGAGTTATCAGAATCTCGCTGATATTATGCGCATTCGTCCATTGTGGAGCGCGAATACGGTGGCCGATCCGCTGTTTGTCAATTCCACGAGCTTGGATTTCCATGTGTACAGCCCGATGGGGTATCTCTCCAACGGCGTCTGGGCCACCAATGCGGCCTTGAGTTTCAGCCCCGTCGTCGACTTTGGCGCTTTGGCCAGCACGGCCTATACCAACGAACTGGATCCCAACGGCGGCCGGGTGGATATCGGGCTGTATGGCGGCACGGCGGAAGCCAGCAAGGGCCATACGAACGATTGGCTGTTCGCCATGTCGTTCAACGACGGCGGCAATTTGATCCGGACGGGGCGCCTGGAGTGGGTGGGGGGCAACCTCGGGGCCGGGGCAACCGTGAATCTGCAGTTTTCCACCAACAATGGCACCTCCTGGAGCAACATTGCGACCGGTGTCGCGGCGACAAACGAGTCGTATACCTGGGTGCCGGCGATCGATCATCCGTCCGTCTATTGGCGGGTGGTCAGCGCGACGAATCCGGCGGCCGTTTCCACCAATGCCCGGCCGTTCAGCGTGCGCACCACGACCAACACGGTGTTCAATTTCTATGTGAACGATGACAGTTCGGCCGGCGACGTTTACTGTTCGGCC
>CAZMOR010000319.1:0-1527 GCA_964567795.1 uncultured Verrucomicrobiota bacterium | reverse complement strand
GAGATAGGCCGTGATGTTCTCGAAGCCGAACGCCTTCCACATGGCGATGGCAAAGCGGACGCATTCGCGCACTTCGCTCTCGACCTGTTCTTCGGTGCAGTAGATGTGGGCGTCGTCCTGGGTGAACCCGCGCACGCGCATGAGGCCGTGCAGGACGCCGGCGCGCTCGTAGCGGTAGACCGTGCCCAGTTCCGCCCAGCGCAGCGGCAGCTCGCGGTACGAGCGCTTGTGGCTCGTGTAGATCTGGATGTGGAACGGGCAGTTCATCGGCTTGATGTAGTAGCGCTGCTCGTCGATTTCCATCGGCGCGTACATGTTTTCGCTGTAGAAGCCCAAGTGACCCGAGGTCTCCCAGAGATTCGCGCGGCCGATGTGCGGGGTGTAGAGCATTTCGTAGCCGGCGCGGTAGTGCTCGCGGCGCCAGAATTCCTCGATCGTCGCGCGGATGCGCGCGCCCTTCGGGTGCCAGTGCACCAGCCCCGGCCCCACGCTTTCCTGGATGCTGAACAGGTCGAGGTCGCGCCCCAGCGTGCGGTGGTCGCGCAGCTTGGCCTCCTCCAGCATCTTCAGGTGGGCCTCCAGCTCGGCCGGCGTGGTGAACGCCGTGCCGTAGAGGCGCTGCATCATCTGGTTTTTCTCGTCGCCGCGGAAATACGCGCCGGCAACGCTCAGCAGCTTGAACGCCTTGACCGCGCCCGTGCTCGGCACGTGCGGGCCGCGGCACAGGTCGGTGAAATCGCCGCAGGTGTACAGGCTGATCGTCTCGCCCTCGGGAATGTCCGCCAGGCGTTCCAGCTTGTACTTCTGGCCGCGCTTGGACATCAGGTCCAGCACCTCGGCGCGGGTCTTTTCCGCGCGCACGAAGGGCACGTTCTCCGCCACGATCTTGGCCATTTCGGCTTCGATCGCGGGAAAATCCTCCACCGTCAGGCGGTGTTTCAGGTCGAAATCGTAGTAAAATCCCTCGGCCGTGTCCGGACCGATGTCGAACAACGCATCCGGCCACAAGCGGCGCACCGCGGCCGCCATCACGTGCGCCGCACTGTGGCGCATCGTCTCCAAACCAATTTGCTCAGGCTTCATGAAACTGGACAGAATCCTTCCTAAAACGCCGAAACCTACCGCCTCGCCGCCTCAAAGTCAATGCGCCACAAGCCCTAAAACCCGCCCCCGCGGATGCGGGGAAGCGCGGCTCATGGATTTTTCCACACTGTGGAAAACTTTTTTCCACAGTGTGGAAAAATTCCTCAAAGTTTTTCCATTGTATGGAAAAATCCCCGAAACTTTTTCCATTGTGTGGAAAAACGGGTTCCAGATATGAGCCGCGAGCCCCCGCATCCGGGCGGTTTCCGGGCTTTGCAGCGGGGACGGGATGCCGTATCGTGGGGCCTTCATGTTGCCCATCCATGCCATCCGCAACGACCTCGCCGCCGCGCTGAAGCGCTCGCGGCGGATCATCCTGACCGCGCCGACCGGCTCGGGCAAGTCCACCCAGGTGCCGCAGATGCTGCTGGATATGGGCGCGCT
>CAZMOR010000318.1:0-3947 GCA_964567795.1 uncultured Verrucomicrobiota bacterium | reverse complement strand
CCGTTTCCAGAATCCCCTCCACCCGCGCCCGGATTTCGACATCCTGGGAGCCCAGCGTCTGGCCAACGCTCTCGAAATAGACCGGCTGGTCGCGGACGATCACCTCCGCCGCCACCACCGGCACCGGGGCCGGCGCCGGCGCGGCCTGCTCGCGGCAGCCAGCCGCCAGGACGGAAACACCCAAGAGAACACCAGGCAGAATCGGAATGCGCATGTGGACACCCTTCTGGAACGTTATGGCGTTTAACCTTATATATAATCGCCCAATAGGTCAAAGCCGGAATCCGTAACGTGCAACTCAGCCGTTTCCTGTTGTTCTCTCAAAATCTTTATGTTACGGTCTCGACCCAAGTCGGAGCATGTTGCATGGCGCGGCACGCAACCGGACGTATACTGACAACCGAAAGGATCGCAAATGACGGAATTCTTTCTCATGCGTGCCCGGGAATTCATGTTCTTCTCTCTGACCGCCCAGGCCTTCACCTGCATCCTGCTGGTCCTGATCTGGCTGCAACTCAAGAAGAAATAGTCCGCCCCGGTCCGGGGATGACATGAAACTGCATCGGGACGATTTTGGGGCGGCCATGCTGGAATACAGCCTGGTCTCCTGTATCGTGGTCCTGGTCGCCCTCGCGCCCTATGTCGACTGGACCGGTTCGGGGACCGACTCCACTGGATCCTTGATCGAAGGTTATACCCAGCAATGCAAGAGCGCCGTGCAGTTCATCTCCCTCCCCTGCCCCTGACCCCTGTAATAAAATCAACAAACAAGGAGATCCCCAATGAAGAACCTGAATCGCAAATCCGGCCAGGCCATGACGGAATACGTCATCATCATTTGCGTCGTGGCCATCGCCGCGCTGCTGGTCGCCGGTATTTTCGGCACCAACATCCGCAACCTGTTCAAGGGCGCCAATGACTCCCTGACCCAGGGCCAGGCCCAGAGCGCCACCATGGACAGCCAGGGCGGCGGCGATGTCCGGATCAACAGTTTCGAGGACAAATAACCGTCTGCAGCATCTTGCGATGCGGCGGGCGGCCATCCGCCCGCCGCTTTTTCCATCCCATGCCGGAAGGCATCGATTCCATCTTGGCCACCACCATCCTCCTGCTCTGGGGGATTCCGGTCGTCTATTACGACCTGACGCGCCACCGCATTCCCAATTTCCTGACCTATTCCGGCATGCTGGCCGGACTGCTCATTTTCCTGCTGTTCCGCCGCAACCAGGTGGCTGATTATCCGGTCGCCTTCCTGATCGGTTTCGGCGTCTATTACCTTTGCTACATGTTCGGCTGGCTCGGTGGCGGGGATGTCAAACTGATGGCCATGGTCGGACTTCTCGGCGGCAAGGGCTTCCTGGTCGAAGTGATGCTGTGCTCCGCCGTTGTCGGCGGCCTCATCGCCCTGGGCATCGCCCTCTGGCTCCTTTTCCGGTCCCGCTCCCCCCGCGGGGCCAACATCCCCTATGGCACGGCCATAGTCGCCGGCATTTACCTGGCTGTGTTCACCATGCCTGCCGGGGGACTGCCCCAATGAGGCTCGCGCTTTTCCGTATCCGCCGCCAGGCCGATCCCGAGTCCGGCCAGGCCATGCTGGAATTCATTCTCGCTTTCCCGATCGTGCTTGTTTTGATGCTGATGATCATCGAATTCGCTAATTATTCCAACGTCAACCAGTTCGCACAATATGCGGCTTTCACTGCCGCCCGCGCCCGGCTCGTGGCCGACGATTCCGCCGCGGCGCAGGCCGCCGCCCTCGCCATGATCCCCTACGCCGATGCCGGCGTGATCTCCTCTGTCCCGGCCGACGCCGCCGCCGCGGCCAAGCGCGCCGATGTCACGTCCAAATGGCAATCCCTCTCCGGCAAGGGCTACAAACGCTCGCCCGCACTTAATAATCCCGAAAACCGCATCAATAACTCCTTCTCCTGGCAGACGGATACCTGGTGCAAGCTATATAAAGGAAGCGACCAATCCGCCACGGACAAGGATTTTACCTATGTCAAAAGTGGAGTGTGCTTCACATATCCACTTCGCGTGCAATCGCTTGCTGCATTAACCTCCTTCATCATCCGGGTCAAGGACCGCACGGCTACGGATGCCTCGCCCTCCTCTCTCTTCGGCGGCAAGGCCGACCCCCTCGCCCCGCCTTCCTCCAAGAACTATTGGACCCGTGCCGACAACATCCGCAACCAGTCCGGCCTGTACGTGGTACCGGTCATCAAGGGCTGCCTCCTTGGAAAACGGTAAGTCATGATCCGCCGCACCACAGACTGGCTGAACCGGCTTCGCCTCCGGCACGCCGGCCTGCGCCGCGACGAATCCGGCCAGGCGCTGCTCGCCACGGGCATCCTGTCCCTCGCGCTCCTGATGTTCGCCACGTCCATCATGCCCATCGGCGCGGCTGTCCAGCGCCGGATCAAAGCCCAGAACGCCGCCGATTTCGCCGCGCTCTCGGCCGGCACCTGGTTCGCCCGCGGCGCCAACATGCTCCAGGCCGGAAACGGCTTCCAGTACGACATCCACACCTGCGCCGTCCTCGCCGTCGAAATCACCACCTATGTCTACATGGCCAAAATCACCAAAGACGTCGCCGAACTCCTCGAGGGCAACATCTTCGCCGTCGTGGAGATCATTCTCCACTGGTTTGAAGGCATCGATAATATCCTGAAAGTCAATCGGTATAGCGGCTATTGCCGCATGATCAGCCAGTTCCCCCGGCAAACCATGCATCCGGGCTATGCCCAGCTCGCCCTGGCCGAGGCCAATACCACCGCCAAGCTCAACGGGGCGTCCCCCATCGCCTCGCAGGAAGACCTCGACAAGATCTTCGAGACCTTCGGCTTCGAGGCCCCCGAATACGATGAGGCCCAAGAGGAAATCAAGAGTTGGATGGGCGAATCCACCGCCGGCCAGCGCTGGTGGGAAACCCTGGTGGCGGTGGTCGAGGCCATCCCCGTGATCGGCTCCTTCATCGCCGACGCCATCGAGGAACTCGTCGAAGTCGACAGCAAAAAGGAGTTCGACTTCTATGCCTGGCCGCTCTCGCCCGCGTTCGAGCCGGAAGCCGCCTTCAGCTACACTGAAACCACCGAATTCGAGGAGTGGGGCGCCCAGCCCGAGGGGTTGTTCAGTCCCATGCGGTCGCACTTCTACTGGCCCTTTGTGTGCTCCGTGCTGTTCCTGCAGTTCGTCGATTGGAATGCCGAATTCGTCCGCCTGTCCTCCGAACTCGAAGGGGGCGAAGAAAAGCACGATTCCACCACCTACACCCTGGCCGTCCGTGAGAGTTCAACCAATTACTACTCCAAGCTGCCTCTCGTCGCCGACTGGTTTGATACGGATTACGACAACATTGCCGTCGCCAGCGTGGACTTCAGCGGCGGCCGCCTGACCGATGCCGGCACCACCGACAAGGCGCGCTGGTATTTCTCCACCCCCGTGTTTGCGTTCTCCTTCTGGCCCCTCCCTCTCGTCCGGCTCTTCTATGGCTATGGCGGCGAGTTCGAGGTGTCCCAGACCCCGGTCACCTTCCAGGACGGCTACGGGGAACACGTCACCCAGGGCACCGATAAACTCATCTTCCATTGAGGCCCATGAACCCCATTCGCTCCATTCGGGAGTTCCTCCGCCGCCGCTTCGGCGATTCGGGCCAGGCCATGCTCGAGGCCTGCATCCTGATCCCCGTCCTGCTGGCGCTGTTTCTCGGCCTCTGGCACCACGCCATCCTTTCGCAGGCGCAGACCCGCAGCCTCCTGGCCGCCCGCCACGTGGCCTGGGCGCGCGCCACCCTCGCCGCCAGCGATTCCGAGCTCAAGAAGTACGCGGCGCCGTTCTTCCCCTCCAACACCACGCTGCACATCTCGGCGACCAACCGGACCTCCACCTATGCCGAATTCCGGAACATGCTGATCACCTACTGCGCGGTCTTCACCATTGTGGACCAC
>CAZMOR010000317.1:0-2969 GCA_964567795.1 uncultured Verrucomicrobiota bacterium | reverse complement strand
AGGGCCAGCACCCCCGTCCGCCGCCAGGTTTGAAACGCTGCTTTCATGACCTCCCAACCTACACCATGTCCGCCGCTTCCGCGAAAGCTTTGGCGCTTGCGCCTCGGCCACCCGCGTGGCAGATTGACACCGTGAACAGCGCGTGGACAGACTGGCTCCGGCACATCCCGCTGCCCGGCATGGTCGGGCTGCTGGAAATCCTCGTGCTGTCCGTCGTCTTCTTCTACACCATCCTCTTCTTCCGCGGCACCCGCGGCGCCCAGGTGCTGCTCGGGTTCATCACCGCCCTGGTCGCCATGCTCGTCCTGACCCGGATCTTCAACCTCGACACCCTCAACTGGCTGCTCCAGCAGGTCTCCGTCTACTTCGTCATCGCCTTCGTCGTCATCTTCCAGCCCGAAATCCGCCGCGCCCTCGCCGAACTCGGCAAGCAGCACGTCTTCTCCTCCCAGCGCGAACGCGGCATGCTCGACGAAATCGTCCGCGCCGTCTCGCGCCTGGCCGAAGGCAAGATCGGCGCCCTCATCGCCATCGAACGCGAAATCGGCACCCTCGCCGTCCAGGAAACCGGCACCCGCCTCGACTCCCTCGTCTCCGCCGACCTCCTCGCCACCCTCTTCTATCCCCGCACCGCCCTCCACGACGGCGGCGTCATCATCGAAGGCGACCGCGTCCGCGCCGCCGGCTGCGTCTTCCCCCTCTCCTCGCGCGACATCGGCAAGACCGGCACCCGCCACCGCGCCGCCGTCGGCCTCTCCGAGGAAACCGATGCCGTCGTCATCGCCGTCTCCGAGGAAACCGGCGCCATTTCCCTCGCCTACAAGGGCCGCCTCATCCGCGGCCTCGACGAAGAGCGCCTCCGCCGCATCCTGACCAGCGTCCTCGCCCGCGCCCCCCATGCCCAGAGCCGCTGGCAGCGCCTCCGCCGCAACCTCGACCTGTCCACCGAGGGCCTCGCCCGCACCGAAGAACTGATGGAGCGTGAATTTGAAGAATCTTCGAAGAATCCGTGAGTTCCTCGGCACCCGCCACGGCATCCGCGTCATCTCCGTCGTGGCCGCCGTCGCCGTCTGGTACGCCATCCGCGCCGCCACCAGCAATTCCACCATCGTCGCCGACATCCCGCTCGTCGTCCAGCCCCCGCCCGACTGGAGCGTCGTCGACTGCTCCGCCCGCACCGTCGATGTCGCCTTCCTCGGCACCCGCGACGACCTGCGCTACCTCAACCGCGAACTGATCAAGGCCACCGTCGACGCCCGCGGCCATGAAAACAACCAGTCCTTCACCGTCACCCTCGGCCCCGCCAACATCAACGCCCCCGGCAATGCCCGCATCGATTTCATCCGCCCGGCCGCCCTCACCGTCCGCCTCGACCGCTCCCTCACCAAGCAGGTCCCCGTCAAGGTTGAAACCCAGAACCTCCTCCCCGACGGCTACGAAATCGACAAAACCGTCGTCACCCCCGCCACCGTCGCCCTCTCCGGCCCCGCCCAGCTCCTCGACGGCGTTGAATCCGTCAGCACCACCCCCGTCGACCTCGACGGCCGCATCCGCTCCATCAACAAGCGCCGCCTGCCTCTCGTGCTCGCCGACAACCTCGCCGACGTCAAGGTCGATCCCCCCGCCGTCACCCTCGACCTCGGCATCGTCGAACGCTCCGTCAGCGCCCGCTACCCCGACCTCCCCGTCCTCCCCATGCTCTCCCCCGGCCGCGCCCTGCGCATCGAGCTTGAACCCGACACCGCCACCCTCACCGTCAAGGGCCGCCCCGAACTCATCAACTCCCTCACCGCCGAGGATCTACGCCTCTTCGTGGACATCACCACCCTCTCCGGCTCCCACGCCACTGCCCTGCCCATCCGGGCCGTCCTCCCCAACGGCGTCACCCTCGTGCGCACCGAGCCCGCCACCGTCGACGCCAGCCTGAAGGACTGACCATGCGCCGTCTCCTCGCCGCCGGCCTCTTCGTCCTTGCCGCGCTCCCCGCCGCCCCCGCTTCCGCCTGGCCCGAGATCCCCCCCGACGCGGCCCAGCTCAACCGCACCGCCGACAACGCCGCCTCCGCCGAAACCGCCATCCGCCTCTACTCCCAATCCCTCCAGCTTTTCCCCTCCAACGGCCCCGCCCTCTACGGCCTCGGCCGCGCCCTCCTCGAACTCGACCGCCCCGCCGATAGCCTCAAGGTCTTCCGCCGCCTCGACGCCCTCTTCCCCAACGACCCCGCCACCCTCGAAGCCCTCGCCACCGCCCTCGCCCGCCTCCCCGATCCCCGCCGCGCCCACATCACCGAAGGGCTCGCCTTCGCCGCCCGCGCCACGGACATGCGCCCCGATTCCGCCGAAGCCTGGCACGTCCTCTCCGTCCTCCGCCACCTCGACGGCGACTACGTCGCCGCGCTCGATGCCGCCCGCCAGGCCGTCGCCCTCGACGCCCAGAACCCTTCCGACCCTGAAACCACGGCCCTCTACCAACAACAGGAGATCGCATGCATCGACGCTTTATCCGTCTTCTCGCCCTTGGACTGATCCCCGCCCTCGCCCTCGCCGCCGCGGCCGCCGCACAAGACATCGTCCCCAACGCCGCCCCGGTGCCGCACGTCGCCCCCGCCCCCGCCGACGAGGGAACCCCGGTCATCTATCCCGTCGGCCACGAACCCCAGCCCGAACCCTCCCCCGTCCGCTGGGAAGGCCAGACCGCCACCCTCGGTTCCGTCAAGCTCAACGCCGCCACCAAGACCGTCAGCGCCACCGGCTGGGTCAACCAGACCTCCGGCGCCATCGAAGTCCTCGCCTGCGGCGTCCAGGGCAAGGTCCACGAATCCGTCTTCGTCCTCGCCCTCAATCCCCTCGACCTGCAGGCCGCCCTCCTCCTCACCGGCCTCAAAGCCGGCGAACCCATGCCCGTCATCGGCGAAGGCCCCCCACACGGCGCCCCCGTCGATATCTTCGTCGACTGGCAAGCCGGCGACG
>CAZMOR010000316.1:0-3721 GCA_964567795.1 uncultured Verrucomicrobiota bacterium | reverse complement strand
TAGACCACGGCGGTCTGTTCGCCGTAGGTCTTCTTGAAAACGTATTGCCCCTGACCGCCCGAGTAGCACAGCTGACTAAATGTGCCGCGGCGGAGGCTGATGTAGTTGTTGCGCATCTGGTTCAGCCAGGCGATGTGCAGGTACAGCGGCGCGTTCGTCGCAACCAGCTTGTTTCCGGTCGCCGCGCCGGGCTGGAAGCCCTTGTCGAACATGCACTCGCGCTGCCAATCGCCGTCATCGGGATTGTCCGAGGTCTTGTTGCTGCCGTTGTAGTGGCCACCCTGGTTGAACGCATGCTCCGTGCCGTAGTAGAGGCAGGGCACCGGCGTGGCCAAATACAGGAACGACAGCGCAGGCTTCAGCTTCCATTCCGCGTTGCCCGTGTCCGTGCCGCTGATCTGCAGGGAAATGCGGTTCAGGTCGTGGTTGTCGATGAAGGCCACCAGCCGATTGGCGCCCACGCCGTACTGGCTGACTTCGTTCATCGTCTGGCCCAGGTAGCCCGTCCAGTTGCCGTCGCCGAACACGCCCTTGATCGTCTGGCTGATCGGGAAGAACAGGGCCGAATTGAAGCCGTAGCCGTCCGAGCAGTACGAGGCCAGGGCCGAGCTGCTGTAGGAGAACAACTCGCCGAACATGATGAAATCCTTCTTGCCGCGGTAGGCGGCGTGGTCGCGGACGGATTGCGCCCAGCTGCGGATCCAGTTGTAGTCGACGTGCTTGATCGCGTCCACGCGGAAGCCGTCGCAGTCCGTCGCGTCGATCAGGTTCTTGAACGCCTTCGCCAGGATCGCCTGCACGGCCGCGTTGGCGCTGCTGTCGCCGTTGTCCGTGTTCAGGTCGTCGGTGCCCTTGAACTGGCCCTTCTTGTTCTCCGGATCGCAGTCCCAGCACTGGATGGTGCCGTTATTGTGGAAATAGTTCAGGTTATCGAACGGCGCCGGATGCTTGTTCGAATCATTCCACCACTGCAGCGTGCCGCCGCCGGAGTTGTAGCTGCTGTCACCCGAGGTCAACCCGTTCTTGTCGCACATGTGGTTGGGCGCCACGTCGAGGATCACGTAGATGCCGGCGGCGTGCAGCGCATCGATCAGCGATTTCAGTTCCGCGAAGGTGCCCATCGCGGGATCGCACTTGAAGTAATTGTCGGGATGGTACTGGTGGTACGGCGTGTAGTTCGTGTCCTTGCCCTGGTCGTTCAGCTGGACGCCGGAAATCCAGACCGCCTTCACGCCCATGCCGGTCAGGTACGGGATGTTGTTCTTCAGGCCGTTCCAGTCGCCGCCGTGGTGGAAGTTGCGGTTGTAGGGATACGACTTGCTGTCGCATTTCCACGACGACTTGTAGCTCGCCAGCTGGTCCGTGCCGGAATCCGCGAAGCGGTCGGTGAAGAGCTGGTAGATGTTGATGTCGCGCCAGTCCGCCGGGCTCGCGGTGTAATTCGTCTGGCTGAATTCCGCCTCGCGCGTCTTCAAGCCATAGGTGGCATCGTTCACGCCCCAGTCGCTGATTCCGTCTTCTTCCGCCCGGCTGGAAACGGGCAAAATAAAGAGCGCCGCCAAGGCGCTCGTCAACCACACACACCGCATCATGGATTTCATCGCGACTCTCCTCGGGGATTTTGGCGGGACCGGCACCCGCACTATGTAAAACGCTATACTCAATCCGCCCTCTTCTGGCAAGAGAAATTAAAACGTTTTTTTAACATTCGATTTTCCGCCACCCGGTTTGCCTTTCCCGCCCCCCTCCGCTATCCTTCTTCCCATATGACCAAACCCCTCCTCTTCCGCGATCTCCCCCGGCCCGATTACCATGGCTCCAATACCGTTAATTTGATGTCTTCCATCATCCGGGGCCGCGGCGGACGTTCCCCCCATCGCCCCTTGGCCGGCTTGCCCCCGACCGCCATCCGGCCCTATAAAAAGGTCGTCCTCCTGCTTCTGGATGGCCTGGGCTCCAATCAATTGCACCGCTTCATCCTGTCCGGCAAGGGCCGCAAATTCCTCGCCCTTCACCCCTGGCAGAAAATCACCACCGCCTGCCCGGCCACCACCGCCGCGGTTGTCACCACCCTGGCCACCGGCTCATCCCCCGCCGAGCATGCCATCCTAGGCTGGCATCTGCACCTGCCCGATCTCGGTCTCGTCGGCACCATCCTCCCCTTCGTCACCCGCACGGACACCCCCCTCGCCTCTGATGAATTCGATCTGGAAAATTATCTGGCCCTCCCGGCCCCGCTCGCCACCATCCGCGGCCGTCGCGTGCTCATCTCGCAAGGACACATCCCCACCAGTCGCACCTCCATGGCCATGCCATGGTGGACGGAACGCCGCGCCTTCGAAGACTTGCATGGCTTGCTGCGCCAGCTCCGGGCCTTCGCCCGCTCCCCCGGCCGCGCCTATGCCTATGCCTACTGGCCCCACTACGATTCCCACTGCCACAAGCACGGCCCCGAAGGCCGCGTGCCGGCCCGGCATCTGGCCGAGATCGACGACTTTCTCGCCCGTACGCAAAAGGCCCTGGCCGGCACGGACACCCTGCTGCTGGTCACGGCCGATCACGGCCACATGCAAACGCACACCCGCGTCGATCTGTCCAAAATCCCCGGTTTCTACGACACCCTGTCCATCCTGCCCTCCGGCGATGCCCGCATGGTGCAGTGCTTCGTCCGGCCCGCGCGCGTGCCGGATTTCCTGCGCCTGACCCGCACCGCGCCGCTGCTCGGCGCGGCGGCCTGCGTGCCGCTTTCGGAAATCCTCCGCTCCGGCATCCTCGGCCCCGGCAAGCCCCACCCCGCCCTGCAAAACCGCCTCGGCGACTACACCCTCTTCGCCGCTCCCGGCCACGCCTTCATCTATCCTTCCGCCCAGTCCGGCGAAAAACCGCCCAAGTTTGGCAACCACGGCGGCCTCTCCGCCGACGAGCTGGGCGTGCCGCTCTACGTCGTGACCCCTTGAGGCGGCTTCCGCGCGGCCCCCATGCGGGGGCTCGCGGCTCGTGCCCTCCGCGCTTGACACCCGCCGCGCCTTTGTGTATCTACGCACAGAAACATTGTCCAACCCACAGGAGATGCCATGAACGTTCCGGATTATTCCAACTATTTCAACCTCCACCCCGACAAGGAAGGCCGCTTCGGCAAGTACGGCGGCGCCTACCTCCCGCCCCAGCTTGAATCCATCATGGCCGAGATCCGTGACGCCTACGACACCATCTCCCGCTCCGCCCGGTTCATTGCCGAGCTGCGCTCCATCCGCAAGCATTTCCAGGGCCGCCCCACGCCGGTCTACCACGCCGAACGCCTTTCCAAGAAGCTCGGGTCCGCCCAGATCTACCTCAAGCGCGAAGACCTCAACCACACCGGCGCCCACAAGCTCAATCACTGCATGGGCGAAGGCCTCCTCGCCACCTACCTCGGCAAGAAGAAGCTCATCGCCGAAACCGGCGCCGGCCAGCACGGCGTGGCCCTCGCCACCGCCGCCGCCTACTTCGGCCTCGAGTGCGACATCCACATGGGCGAGGTCGACATCGCCAAGCAGGCCCCCAACGTCGCCCGCATGAAGCTCCTCGGCGCCAAGGTCATTCCCGTCTCCTTCGGCCTCAAGACCCTCAAGGAAGCCGTCGACTCCTGCTTCGGCGCCTACATGCAGGATCCCGTCACGCAGCTCTATTGTATCGGCTCCGTCGTCGGCCCGCACCCCTTCCCGATGATGGTCCGCGATTT
>CAZMOR010000315.1:0-3307 GCA_964567795.1 uncultured Verrucomicrobiota bacterium | reverse complement strand
TCTGCACTTGTCCGAAGGCCGCCCGGTCGCCGTCGCCGCCGGCAATCTCCTCGCCGATTTCATGCGCCGGTTCGGCGCGCGGGACCTCGATCCCGATTTCCACGCCGGCGTGCGCCTGCACCGGTCTATCGACGCCTACACCGAGGCGCATCCGGTCGCGCGGTGCGCCCGCGCCTGCATTTCGCCCGCGCGCCGGCGCCTCGCGGGCATCATCGTCGACGTGGCCTTCGACCACTTTCTTGCCCGCAACTGGGCGCAGTATTCGCCCCAGCCCCTGCCCGACTATGCCGCCGCGCGCCTCGCGGCCATCGGACGCTATCTCGCGCCGCACGATTCGCCGCTGGGCCCCGTCGTCGAGCGCGCCCGGCGCGAGGAATGGTTGCTGGCCTACGGCACCGCCCCCGGCCTGCGCCTCACCTTCAACCGCATCGCCAGCCGCTCGCCGGCCGCCGCCCCGCTCCGCGGCGCGGAGGAAGAAGTCGCCACCCAAGCTGCGCCCCTCCAGCACGCTTTCGCGGAGTTCTATCCCCAGCTCATCGCCCGCTTCGCGTAAGGCCCGCGTCCCCCCATGCGGGGAAGCGCGGCTCATGGCTGCCATCGCCGGAAAAACACCGCGAAAGTGCCGTTTTTAGGCCTTTTTCGCGGTTTTCGGCCTTGAGCCCCCCCCTCCGGCCCATGAGCCGCGAGCCCCCGCATCCCGGAGGCCAGGCCTCAGTCCGCCAGGCTCCAGTATTTCTCCATGCCCCAGTTGAAATCGTGGCGCTGGTAGTTGCCCAGGCGCGCGTGCCGCACGCTGAAGGCCATCGGGTGACCAGTGATGATCCACGGGCAGTCTTCCATGACGACCATTTGCGCCGCGCGGCAGAACGCTTCGCGGTCGGGCGATTCGGGCCGCGCCACCATCTGCTGGTACAGGTGGTCGAATTCCGCGTTGTGGTAGTTGGCGCGGTTCGGCCCCGGCGACGCGTTTTCGCTGGCGAAAAGCTGCAGGAAATTCTGCGGGTCGGGATAATCCCCCAGCCACGTCATGGTGAACATCTGCGCCTGGCGCCGCTCGATTTTTTGCAAAAACGCCGGCCAGTTGTTGTAGCTGGGCTCCACCACCACGCCGATGCGCTCCATGAAGCTCGCGAACAGTTCCGCGGACTGCCGCGCCTCCGGATTGTCCGCCTGCCCCAGCTCCAGCGTGAGTTTCAGCCGCCGCCCCGTGGCGGGATCCTTGCCGCCGGGATAGCCGGCCTCGGCCAGCAGGCGCCGGGCGCGGACCAGGTCAAAACCGTAGGGCGGCGGGGCGTCCGCATGCCCGGCCACGCCGGGCGGCACCGGCCCGTTGGCCTTTTCGATCCGTCCGTTCTGGAACGTCAACCACGTGTCGAAATCGAACGCGCAAGCCATGGCCTGCCGCAGCTTTTTGTTCGCGCCCACGACGGGATCGTCCATGTTGAAGGCATAGTACGTCACGGACATCTGCGGCGACTTGCTCAGGCAGATGCCTTGGGCCGCAAGTTCGGGCCGCAGTTCCTTCTCGGGCGTAATGATGCTGTCCCACTGGTCGCGGCTCACATCCGTCAGGTCCAGTTGGCCGGCCATGAACATCAGCCACGCCGTCGACGGATCGCCCACCACCGAACAGACGATGCGCGGAATCCGCGGCAGGGGCTGGCCCGCATCCGGCACCGGGGCCGCGGCGGGCATGGTTTCCACGCGCCCCGTTTCGGCCCACTTGGGGTTCGCGCGGTATTCGTAGCGATAGTTCTGGCGGTACGCCGCGAGCACGTAGGGCCCCGTGCCGACCGGATGGTTCACGAATCCCGTGCCGTAGAATTCCACGGCTTCGCGCGGCACGATGAAGGCGTAGGGCATCGCCAGCACCCACGGCAGCTGGGGATACGGCTCGGTCAGGCGGATTTCCAGTTCGTAGTCCCCGGTGGCGCGCAGTCCTGCGACCGGCCGGTCGTAATCGGTCGGAGCCTCGCCGCGGCTGGCTTCGCGGAATTCGTCCAGCCCCGCGATTTTCCCGCGGAACACCCAATATCCGCTGGAACCGACTTTGGTGTCGGCGATGCGCAGGATGGAATAGACCACATCCCGGGCCGACAGCTCCCGCCCCTGCCCGCCCGTGGCGGCGAAACAGGGATCATCGGAAAAGAATATGCCCTTGCGCAAGGTGATGCGCCAGGTTTTGCCATCGGCCGAAACCTCCGGCAGGGCGGCGGCCAGCAGCGGCTCCACGCGGTACGGCCGCGGCCAGTAGGCGTATTGCAGCAGCCCTTCGTACACCAGCCCCGTGGCCCGGATCGTCGCTTCGTCCGCGGCATTCGCCGGATCAAAACCGCGGATGCGCGCCGTCGTCAGGCGCAGGGTCGGAATGCCGTCCGCCGCCTCGTCCGGCGCGGGCCCGCATCCGGGCAGCAGGAGCAGCAGGACGGAAAATAAAATCCCCGCGCAGCACCTGCGCGGGGATGTATGCGAACGGCCGGGCTTCATCAGTTCTGCGGAACCGGTTCCCCTTCCGTCGCGGGCGCGGCCGGCACTTCTTCCGCCGGGGCCGCGGGGGCTTCGGCCGCCGCCGGAGCGGCTTCCACCGGCTGCAGGCCGCCACCTTCGCCCATCTGGAGGGCGACGGGAGCGGACGGCGCTTCAGCCGGCAGGGCGGCCGGAGTTTCCGGCAGGGCGGTCGGGGAAGCCGGAGCGGCCAGCGGGGAGGCCGGAGCCACCGGCGCGGCCGGGGCCAGCGGAGCTTCCGTGCCGGCCTTGTCCATCACCGATCCGGTGCTGCGCACGCCCTTGCCCTTGGAAAACAGGACGCCCAGAACGATGGTGGTCAGCAAGAACACCACGGTCAGCGTCACCGTCATGCGGGTCAGGACGTTGCCGGCCCGGCTGCCGAACAGGCTCTCGCCCATGCCGCTGCCGAAGGCCATGCCCAGGCCCTGGTCCTTGGATTTCTGCGCCAGGATCACCACGACCAGCAGGAACGCGGCGACGACTTCGACAATCAAAAGCAGACTGATGACAATGGACATGTTTTGGCTCCTAACGATCTAAAAGGTCACTCTTTTAGACCGCGGCGCGCACAATGTCAATGAACGACTTGGCGTCGAGGGCCGCGCCGCCGATCAGGCCGCCGTCGATGTCCGGCATGCCGAAGAGTTCCTTGGCGTTGTTGGCCTTGACGCTGCCGCCGTACTGGATGCGGACGCCTTGGGCGACCGTGGCGTCGAACATGCCCGTGAGGACCTTGCGGATCAGGGCGTGGACGTCCTGCGCCTGCTGGCTCGTGGCGGTCTTGCCGGTGCCGATGGCC
>CAZMOR010000314.1:0-36658 GCA_964567795.1 uncultured Verrucomicrobiota bacterium | reverse complement strand
CGGTTCGATTTTTCGCATTTTCTTCCCCGAAATTCCCGCTGAATACAGTGTCGCGGATAATTCTCCCCATTCTCCGGATTTTGGCTATAGTTTATCCATCGGGTATAAAACATTGAGCTCAACGCAACCAAGCTGTTCCGGCTCCCTGGCGAGAGCCTTTCAGATGAAATGCCGGTGCGGAGTCCTGCTCATCGGATTGGCGAGCTATGGAGCCAGCACGCCGTGTGTTGGAACGACCTTTCAGGAATTCCAGCTCACCACCAATGCCGCGGACGAATCGAACATTCTGGTCGAGGGCGATTCTTCCAACCGCCTGCATATCGTCTATGTACGGGAAGGCCGCATCTATTACCAATGCCGTCATTCCTCGGGGCCCAGCCTGGTCCCCGAAGAACAAGTAACGGATGGCGATTCCCCCGCTCTTGCTTTGGATCCCGCCGGAAATCCGCATGTCCTGTCCGTTTCCTCGGGCACGGTGTATTACGCCTCGCGCACGAATGGCGCCTGGACCTCCGCAACCGTGGGTGCCGCCGACAGTGCCAGCCTTGCCATCATGGAGGACGGGCAGCCCTATGTGGCCTATTCAATGGTTCCGTCCAACGGCAACGGCGGGGCATCAATCCTGCTGGGACGGATCGAAACAAACACGCTGGTGCCCTTCCATACCGTCGCCACCAGTTATGACAGCACCTATTCCTGCGGCGGGCATTCAGCTGGCGAGCAGCACGATTTTAAGGAGCCCCGGCTGCGCTGCTCCAACGGAGTCTTCCACATTGTTGGGAAACAAGTGCGGACCCGTGCGTCCTTCTACATTCCGCAAGAGGTCTTTTGCAATGGAGTTGCCGATCCGCGAATGGTGTATTGGCGGTTTGACTTGACCAACCAGACCAGCACGTTTTCAGATTGGTCGGACCATTATCATCATTTGGTCTCTCCATCGGAATCGTGTTTCGATCTGAAGGGGAGTGATCAACCGCAGTTCGCTTTTGAAATAGCCGGCACGGAATTCTTCTGTGGGCCATTGAATCCATGGACCCAGGAACATCTGTTTACGTATACGACCGGCATTCAAGCCGTCGATGCCGCGCCCAACGGCGTGGTCGGCATGCTTGTCCATGATTTCTTCGCCCCGCCCCTTCTATACCTTCGCAGCGGCGGAGTATTTGGGGCCGGGATTCCGGTCTATACGCAAGCTGTGAGTGCAGATCTGTGCATGAAATACGGTGCGATTGCCACCATCCAAACCAAGGCGCCCGGATCAAACGAAGTCTATCTGCTGGTGAATCTGGACTGCGACGGAGATTCCCTGCCCGACCAGGAGGAATACATCGCCGGCACGGATCCGTTCAACTCGAACAGCGTCTTCCAATTGGAAAGCATGGCCACCGATCCAGACACCGGAGCCCCCATCTTGAACTGGCCCGGAGCCCTGAATCATCTTTATACGCTCTATATCACGACCAACTGGGGCACCTCCTGGACCAACCTGGGCGAATGCTCGGACCAGCCCGGACAAGGGACAAATATGACCTTCACGAATCTCCCCTCCCCTCCACGCCAAGCCTGGTATAAAACCGGCGTCCGCCTCGCGCCATAAATCTGCCTCCACTCCATCAGGCGCTCCCCCTCATTTCCGTCCCGAACCACCCCCCGGTTTCCGCGGGCTCGCGGCTCAAGCCAAATTTTGGCCATTTTGCCGGTTTTCAGGCCGTTTTTCGCATTTTTAGGCCGTTTTTCGCATTTTTAGGCCGATTTTTCGGATTTTGGGCCCGATTTTCATAAAATTCCCGGTTTTTCGCCATTTCCGACCCGGTTTTTCGCCATTTTCCGGAGTTGCGACGAATGTTTCCCGTTTCCGCCGCCCCGCGGCCCCCTCGCGGCGAAATCACGCTTGCTCGCGGCTCATTTACATCTGCGGCAAAAAACCGCTGAAACGCCCATTTTGAGCCTTCCCGCCCCGAGCCCCCCTCCTCTACATTCGCCTTGTCCCACCCCCTCCCGCCAAGTCATGAAGGCGAATTAGTTCCTGCAAAATAGTCCATACCGCTCCTTGCGGTGCCATTCTAACGCCTCAGGATGAGGTTTTGAGTCGGCGTCTTTTGGTAAAAGTATCTTTCTGCCATTTGAGGCTAATAGCGGGAAAGAAAGCACATTGGACTCCAATGCTTTGGGATGAACAACAACCTCATATTGATCCGAGATCGTAAATAAACCTTCTCCGAATGCCCAATGAGCCGTGCGACTGAGGGCTATCCCATTCCTTGGGTCATCTGTTCCCAATTCCGAATGATCGATTATGTGAGCAGCCTCTACTTCAATCGTTTGATCATATACAAATCGACTTTCTGTGACAGCGCAGGTGTTGTCATAGTTACTTCTGACAATTTTACGAAAAGCCGCGTCTCTCTTCTGCCTGTCTACATGGTAGACGGCCCGATCTTCAGCAACAAATGGAGTCCATTTCTCAAGCGTCTCAAGCTGTAACGCCGTCTCGATAAGATCATCACTAAGTGATTCACCCGGAGCAATACGCCCATAGAAGCCGTCTATTGTGACTTCTCTAATATGAAACAGCCGACTAGTTTCATCATACTCATCTAGTAGTCCGAGCCCGAGCAGTTTATATGTTGTCCCCTGCTCAGTCGCCTTGTCGCTGAGTTGCTTCAAGACAAGAACCGGCTCGTTATCTCGCATGCAATTAAATATTGATTGGTTGACCTTTGAATCAAGCGCGCCCTTTTTGGGAGAGTAGTAGAAAGACCAGCTCCTGTCTGGGTTATAGGAGATACGATCCGCATAGGGATTGGAAAGCATACTGGCGATTGAGAAGGTGTAAGTTGCTCCCTTTGGCTTGTAAATCCCCTCAATGAGGTTATGGGCTTGAGTGATCTCTGGTATTACCTGTTGAGTCTTCTGAATGAAGCGCGCGCTTACAATCTTGCCGAAATATGGAGCAAGCAGGCGGAAAGCTTTCCATCTTGCTTCTATTTCAGAGGCTGTTGAGGCACTTATGGCCATGTCTGAAGATAGCTTTGTCTTACGTAACACGCAATGCTGTTTTGATGGTGTAATAGTGCGTTTTTACTAAGTATGGTATGAGAAATCTATGCGTGAAGGGAAGCGTGATAATTTGCGCGTGTGGATCGTCTGGGAATGCCAGCTCCGCCGCCCGGAGCAGGTCTTTTCCCGGCGTAATACGCTTCTCAGCTCCCGCTGACTTCCCCCTTTGTCCCGTCGAATTTATTCACATTAACGCTAACCTGTGTGTTTCCCAATCCTGTGAATCCTGTAAATCCTGTCTAAATCCTTTTTGCAGCCGCGTCCGTGCCCGCCTCCGGAAAATCCTTTCACCGCAGGGAACGAAAGCGCGCAGAGATAGATTCAGGGGGGAATCCAAGCTGGCCGGAGAAACGAACCGGCCGCCCGTGCTTTTCTCCGGCCGTCTTTCCCTGGTTTTCAACCCCCGATGAGATCTTTGTGTTCTTTGCGGCAAACACTCTCACTCCGTGAAGCTCGGTGCCCTCGGCGGTGAATCCCCTTCCCGCCTGTTAGTCGCGCCTGCGGACATGAGCCGCCCACCTTCGCCAAGGCTACAGTGGACAAGCGAGCCCCCGCATGGGGGGAGCGGTTCGGCCCCGGATTTTTTTGCCTGGAAGTTCCTTGCCCGCCTCCGCCGCATCCTCTCCTGATCCCCCCTCCTTCTTCCCTCCTTGTCCCCACCCCATCCCCGCCATGCAAAAACAACCTGTTCCATCCTTTCTGTACTTGCAACTATCTACCGAACTGTTGTAACAGTAGGGCATGAAATACCCGGAAAAGAAAATCGCGGCCCTGCTCCGCAAGAACGGACTCGTCCGCACGCGCGACCTGGTGGCCGCCGGAGCCTCCCGCATGGGGCTCGCCCGCCGGGTCTCCAGCGGCAGGCTCAAGCGCGTCGCCCGCGGGCTCTACGCCCTCCCCGGCCACTCCGGGGGCGAGCACCAGGCGCTGGCGTTGGTCGCCCGCCGCGCCCCGGACACGCTCTTCTGCCTGCTGACGGCCCTGCGCTTCCACGGCCTGACCACGCAGAATCCCGCCGAAGTCTGGATCGCCATCGGCAACAAGGACCACCCGCCCCGCCTGGACTATCCGCCCCTGCGCACCGTGCGCTTCTCGGAATCCTCCCGGCAGCCCGGCGTGGAGATCCACCGCGTGCAGAAAACCCCCGTCCGGATCACCGGCATCGCCAAGACCATCGCCGATTGCTTCAAGTTCCGGAACAAGATCGGCCTCGACACGGCCCTCGAAGCCCTGCGCGACGCCCGCCGCGCCAACAAGGTCCAGGCCGACGACCTGTGGCGCGCCGCCAAGGTCGACCGCGTCGCCAACGTCATGCGCCCCTATCTGGAGGCCCTGCCATGACCAACGCCTTGGCGCAATCGATCCACGACCGCCTGCTGCTTCACGCCAAACGGAAGGGCGAAGACTTCAACCGGCTCCTGACCCGCTACGCCATCGAGTGTTTTCTATACCGCCTTTCCCGTTCCTCCGCGGCCAACCGTTTTTGCCTCAAGGGTGCGCTCCTGTTCGAACTGTGGTTCCACTCCTCCTATCGCCCCACCGCCGACGCCGATTTTCTCGGCCTGCGCCCGATGGATGCCGGCGAACTCGCCCGCCACCTGCGCGACGCCTGCCGCATGGAATCCGCCGATGGCATGGCATTCGACCCCGCCTCCATCCAGATCGAAGAAATCCGCGAGGATTCCCGCTATGGCGGCCTGCGCGCCAAGGTGCGCGGCACGCTCGGCACCGCACGTTGCCTTGTGCTGCTGGACGTCGGCTTTGGCGATGCCATCACCCCCGGATCGGAAGAAATCCTATTCCCCGTCCTGCTGGATGACCTGCCTGCGCCACGGCTGAACATCTACCCCCGCGCCACCGTGGCGGCCGAAAAACTGGAAGCCATCGTCCACCTCGGCATGGCCAACACCCGCATGAAGGATTACTACGATCTCCGCGCCCTCGCCGCGGAAGGAATACTGGATGCGCCCCTGCTGGGCCAGGCGATGGCCGCCACTTTCCGCCGCCGGGGCACGAACGTGCCGCGGGACACGCCGCTGGGACTGGACCGCGAGTTCGCGGAAGACCCCGCCAAGCAAAAGCAATGGGCCGCTTTTCTCCAGAAGAACCGCATCGAGGCACCTGCCTTGCCCGATGTGGTCACCCAGATCCGTGAATTCACGCAAGAGTCCTTCCAGCTGGCTCGCCAGACCGGTTAGGAGGGCTCATATTCCGCCCGGGCTGGCGCGTGCGGATCGTCTGGGAATGCCAGCTCAAGCACCCCGAACGGGTCCAGGCCCGCCTCCGCCGCTTCCTCCCCTAGCTCCCAGCCAACATCTACCCCCTTCCGGCTCCGTTCATGTGGTTAACATATATGTTAACCCGATGTCCCGGCCGCCGGCTCCGAACTGCGTGTTCACCAGCCCGGAGCGCCATCCCTGCCTTGCTGCGCTCTCACCCCTTCCGGCCCTGCCGGGTGGTTAACCTATATGTTAACCAGCCGGATCCATTCATTGTTTGCAGCCGGTCCCGGAGTTCCGGACGCGCGCATCGCCGCTCTTGCCGGCGGATCGGCTTGCCGCGGGCCGTGCATCTGCTACCCTGTCCGCATGATCCGACCCAGAAAGCAGATTCGCCGCCGGACCGCACCCGCCCCGGCCGCCATCCGGGATGGCCGGCAACTCGCCGCCCAGCTAAAACTGGCCCGCCAGCGCCTCGGCCTGCCCCAATCCCGGCTGGCCGAAAGCATCGGCACGAAAAAGACCGCCATCTCCCGGCTGGAAAACCACGTCGGCAACCTGCGCCTGTCCACCCTGCGCAAGCTCGCCGCGGCGCTCGGCCTGCGCCTGGAAATCAAGCTGACCTAACCTTCCGGAACCACCATGCCGATCCCTGATGACATTCGAACCGATGCCGAAAAGCAGCTTGATCGGTATTGCCTTGAGAAAATCCCCGAACACGCCTACGGCAAAGTGCGTCTTTGCTACATTGTCAAGGACATGGCTATCACCTTGTTCGAACAACAGCCGCATTTCCGGGATAAAGACAAATGGATGCAAGCCAACATCGCCCGGATGCGTTATTCCAAGACATTCCACACCTGGACGCTGTACTGGCGAGACCGGAACAACAAGTGGCACTTGTACGACCAGATCCCTCCGGCAGCGGATTTCGGACGCATCCTCCAGGAGCTGGATACCGATCCGACCGGTATTTTCTGGGGATAAGTTTGCCCGGAACGTCGCGAACGACCAGAAGCACGTCCGCCGCTCCTGCGGGCGGATCGGCTTGCCGCAGGGCCTGCATCTGTTAACCTGACCGCCATGCAAGCCGCCGTCCAATCCCGCATGCCGGTGCTGTTCGTCGGCCATGGCAATCCGATGAACGCGATCGAGCGCAACGCGTTCCACCGCGGCTGGGAGGAAATCGGGAGGCAGCTGCCCCGGCCCAGGGCCATCCTGTGCATCTCCGCCCACTGGGAAACCCGCGGCACGGCCCTCATGGCCTCGGAAAAGCCCGAAACCATCCATGACTTCTATGGATTTCCGCGGGAGCTCAACGAAATGCAGTATCCCGCGCCGGGCCATCCGGAACTGGCCCGCCGCACGGCCGGCCTGCTGGCCGGCGTCCAGCCCCGCCTGGCGCTGGACTGGGGCCTGGACCACGGAACCTGGAGCGTCCTGGCCGCCATGTTTCCGCGGGCGGACATTCCAGTGGTGCAGCTGAGCCTGGCCATGAACCAGCCGGCGGCGTATCACTACAATCTGGGAAAGGACCTGGCCCCCCTGTGCGACGAAGGCGTGCTGATTCTCGGGAGCGGTAACTGGGTCCACAACCTGGCGCGCTTCGATTTCGGCGATCCGGCGCCCGCGGATTGGGCCGTCCGTTGCGACGAAGCGATCCGGAAATGCATTGTAGCCCGCGACCATGCCGCCCTGATCGATTATCCCGCGCTGGACCGCGATGCCCGCCTGGCCGTGCCCACGGCCGAGCATTACCTCCCGCTCCTGTACGTCCTCGCGCTGCAAAACACCGGCGAACCCGTCCGGTTCTTCAACCAGGCCGTGGTGAGTACGCTCGCCATGACATCGGTCGTGATCGGCACGGCTTGAGGCCCCCGCCGGTTCCGCCGGCTCCGCTCCCCGTTCCCGTTTCCGTTCATGGGGTTAACCTATATGTTAACCCGATGTCCCGGTGGCATGTCCCGCGCGGCTCCGCATTCCCCCGGCCGTTTGCCGGGATTAACAGATAGGTTGACCCGCCCCTTCGTCCTGCTTGTCCGGAAAAACCAGCAACGCCATGAGCCGTCCACCTTCGCCAAGGCTACAGTGGACAAGCGAGCAAGCGCATGGGGGGAGCGGTCCGGCCCTGGAATTATTTTACCTGGAAGGTCCAGTAGCCGCTGGCGGTCTGGGGCTTGTTGCTGACCATCGCGCACACGTTCCAGGTGTAGGTGCCCTTGGGAAAGTCGAACTGGCGGGGCGTGGCGTCGTAGAACCCGATCGTGGAGTAGCCCGAATCCTTTGCCTCCTTGAACGTCACCATGTATTTGTCCGCGCCGGCGACATCGGTCCAGTCGAAGTGCACGACGACATTCGTCGCGGGGGCGATGACCAGATGAAGCTTACCGTTCGCCGGGGCGATCTGCTGGGGCGCCGCCAGCAGGAGTTGGAAGGGAGTCAGGGGAATGAACACGAGGTTGGTGGTCTGGCTGACATTGCCGTTGCCGTTGGTCACCACCACGATGTTGGTCACCACCACGGTGCCGCCGTTGCCATTATCATCCGCGGCCGCCTCGTCCCCATCGTCGCCGCTGCACCCGGCCGCCAGGGCCAAACCCAATGCCACCGCCAAAGATCCGCCGAACCGCAGCCACGTCTTCATGGTCGTCCTTTTGTTAATCGTTAGACATTTAATATCCTCCCTTCCCGGCGCGGGAACAAGCCCCGATTTCAGGAAATATGAGGCCACTCCGACGTTTTCATCCGGTTTTCCCAGGTGTTCCGAATTCCGCCCGGGTTGCCATCCGGCACGCGGCGTGCGAGCATGCCGCCATGGCCCAACCTGTCACCACCCGCTACATCCGCGACGAGGCGCATTACGCGGAGGTGCTCCTGCGCGCGCGGGAGGTGAAGAAAACCCTCTGGATCGGCACGGCGGACCTGAAGGATGTCTTCGTGATGCGCGGGAAAACGGCCCGGCCCTTCCTCGGCGAAATCGCCGACTTGATCGAAAAAGGCGTCAGCGTGCGCCTGATCCACGCGAAGGAGCCCGGGCCCAATTTCCGGAGGGATTTCGACCGCTATCCGGCGCTGGTCAAGGGCCTCGAGCGGGTGCTGTGCCCGCGGGTGCATTTCAAGCTGCTGATCTTCGACCTGGAAACGGCCTATATCGGCTCCGCGAACCTCACCGGCGCGGGCATCGGCATGAAAAGCGACGACCGGCGCAATTTCGAGGCGGGCATCTGGACCAACGATCCCGGGCTCGTCGCCGCGGCCGTCGAGCAGTTCGATGCGGTCTGGATGGGGGCGTACTGCGGGACCTGCCGCCGCAAGGCGTTCTGCGGCGATTCGGTCGTATAAAACAGGCATCTGCGGGCGTCGATTTTTTGACGAAAAATTAACGGCCTTTCATTTGCAAACGGGAGGCCGTGCCGTAGGGTGTGGGTGGAGCTCGGCGGAAGTGATGAGGATGGCCAGCCGCCGGAGGATAGAGCGCGAAGGATGCGATGATGAGGCTGGTCTCCGCTGAGCTCCCAATTTTTATACCCCCCCCCCGCCTACCCGGTCCGCAACAGCCCCGCGCTCAACGAGCGCAGCTACAATGAATCCATTGATGCCTATTCAACATGAGCCGCGAGCCCCCGCACGTGGGGGGAACGGGATGGCGGATGTGCATCCGGTGGCTACTTGCGGACTTCGAGACCGAAGAAGTGGCAGCCGACAGGCAGGTCCGGGATCGTCAGGCTCATGGTGCCGGGCGTCGAGCAGGTGATGTTGCTGTAGCCGTCCATGGGCTGGAGCGCGGTCTGGAGCATGTTGGTGGCATAGAAGACCGTGTAGGTCCGGCCGGTCATGCCGGGCCATGAAAGCTGCGGATCGCCGCCGATAGACTGCACGGCCGCCGCGAAGACCGAATTCGAATTGTTCAACAGGGTGCCGGCGATGTATTCGGAGTAGTCGGCGGCGCCGTCGCCGTCGGTATCCTCCAGCGCCGGATCGCCGTTCAGGCCGTATTCCTCCTGCGCGGTGAGGCCGTCGCCGTCCGTGTCGCTCCAGGCATCCTGCGCGTTTTTGGGATTGAGGTTGTGGGCCTGCTCCCAGGCGTCATCCACGCCGTCGTTGTCGGTGTCGGGCGTGGCCACCGCCACGAGGCTGTAGGCGCGGGTCTGCTCGCTGAAGGCGAAGCGGTAGGTGCCGGTGAGGATGTTGGTGGTGGAGATGTTGCCACCCGTGCTTTCGGCGGTGCCGGACAGCGGCACGCCGAACAGCGCCTGGTCGTTCTCGCCCCAGTTGGTGGTCCAGCCGCCGTTCGCGGCGAACTTGAACTGGACGCCGGACGCGTTGGTGAGCGTGACATCGCAGCGCCAGTAGTAATCGGCCACAAGGCACATGTTGGTCAGACCCGGCGTCCAGCCGTTGAACGTGCCGGCGACGGCCATGGAGGCGCAGGACGAGCGCGGCGCGTTGTAGACCTGCGGGTCGGTGCCGTTCTGGTATTCCTGGAGGTTGGTGTATATGTCGTGGTCCGGATTGCCGGAGGCATCGTTGACGGCGGGATTCAGGCCGTGGGCGGTTTCCCACTCGTCCGGCAGGCCGTCGGCGTCGGTGTCGGGCACGGGCGCGGGCTCGATGCGCCAGGCGCCGGTCAGTTCGTTGAACGTGAAGCGGATGCGCCCGTCCACGCCGCTGCCGGCCGCGATGTTGGCGGCGTCCAGGTCGCCGACGCCGGCCATGTTGGCATTGGTCGCCAGCGGATCGGCATCGCCCCAGTTGGTGGCCCAGCCGCCGTTCGCGGTGAACTTATAGGCGACGCCGGAGGCATTGGTCATCACGACGGTGCCCTGCCAGGTGTAGTCGGCCACCAGCGACAGGTTCCCGGCGGCCGGATTCCAGCCGTTGAACGTGCCGGCGACGGCAACCGACGAATACGCGGACGCAGGCGTGTCCGCCACCTGCGGGTCGAAGCCGGCGTTGTATTCCGCGAGGTTGTTGAAGGCATCGCCGTCGGGATTGCCGGTGCCGTCCGCGGTGCCGACGGTCAGGCCGTGCTGGGTTTCCCACTGGTCCGGCAGGCCGTCCGCGTCGGAGTCGGTGCCATGGTCGTTGAGGGACAGGGTCGGATCGCCATAGAGGGAGAACGTGTAGCGGTTGTTCCACCAGCCGATGATCTCGTTCTTCACTTCGGCCAGCGCCTGGCCGAAGGTCGTGCCGTCGCTGACGATCTTGCGGTTGAAATCATAGCCCATCGAGGCGTTCATGCCCTTTGCCTCGGACGGCGACCATTGGCAGGAGTAGAACCACGAGACCTGCCCCGCCGCGACCGAGGCGATGCCGCCGTCGCGCAGCATGGCGTAGCTGATGTTGTAGCTGTCGGCCGGATCGCCGCAGGAGCAGCTCGCCATGAAAACCGCGGCCGGGCGGGAATTGTCGATCAGCGGGCATTGGTAGGAATTGTAGACATCGCCGCCGGTATAGACCACCGCGCCGCGCGACCAGCCGTGCGCCCACCAGAGCACCGTGCCGAAATCGTTGGTCATCCAGTGCCGGGCGGTGGCGTTGGCCAGCAGTTCCTCGTCGGAGGCGAGGACGGAGTTGTAGTTCGTGTCCACGGAGCCCTGCTCGTAGAGCGTGTAGGCACCGTAGCCCTGCGGGGCGAGGATGTTGTTTTCCGTGTGGTATCCGAGCCAGCCGCCGTCGGTGTCGAGGTTGCTGAAGCTTTGCGGCAGCAGGCCGGCCTGGCGCCAGTGGATGTCCGTTTCCAGCTCGTAGTGGATGATCTTGCGGACGATGCTGCGCAGGATGCCGCGCCAGTTGGCGTCGCTGGTGTAGACCGGGATGCGGCCGACGTAGACTTCGGGAACGAGATCCACGCCGCCGGCCAGTTCCACGTCGTTGGTTTCATTGCCGTAGAGGCCGTTGCCGTCGATGTCCCAGTTGCCCGTCAGGTCGGAATAGAAGCAATCCACCGGGTAGACGTAGGCCTGGTAGTTGAGTTCCTTCATCGGCAGCTCGTTGGCCGGGGGATTCGGGTTGCCGATCAGCAGGACGTACTTGATGCCCATGGAAACATAGTTGTCCTGGAGCCACTTCCGCATCCGGTCGGCCTTGCCGTCCGGCGCCTGTCCGGTGACCTCGTTCCAGCCGTTGGAGGCCGACTGGCCGTCGACCGTGGTTTCCGTGACCGTGTGCACGACATAGCCCAGCGCGCGCTTGTGCGAAACGAGGCCGTAGAGATTGGTCGAATCGGAATAGATGGCGTCCGTGGTCATGACGAGCAGCACGTCGCCCGTAGAACCGGTTTTACGGGTGGCAACCGGCGCCGGGTACCACGCAGCGGCTGTCTCCGCGTTGGAGACCAGCTTCAGCGCCTCGTCATCCAGCACGGTGTCGGACGCGAGGCGGTCCGAGCGGCGCACGGCCTGGCGTGCAAACGAAACCGTGAACACCACGTGCGAAACCTGCCGGAGGGTGCCCTGCACGGGATTGTAGAGGGCCGGATGGAGCGCCACGCGCACGAGCTTCCAGCGGCGCATCTGCGAAACACCGTCCAGGACCACGGCCGCGCCGGGTGCGAAGGCGTCGGTGCCGTAGATGTCCATGTCTTTTCCAGCCACGATGTTCTGCGCCCCGCCATAGAACGGCGCGACATCGGGGGACGTCCGCCACGGCGCGGCGGGACGAACCAATTGATTCAAGGAAAGGTCCGTGGCCTCCAGGTCATCGACGGTGACGGAAACGGAAGCCAGATCGGCATCCGGTGGCAGGGCGTAGGTGGCCACCTGCTGCGGGAGACGCGGCTGGCCGGGATTGGCGGACAGCGTGGTGTCCTCGCCACCGGCCACGTCCACGAAGCCATCCGCCGTGGAAACCGTGAGCGGCGCCAGGTCCTGAGAGATCTGGAAGGTGTCTGCCCAAGCCCCGGATGTCAGGAGACAGGCCAGAACTCCGCCAAAGAATTTTGTAAACAGGTGTCGTGTGCGCATCGTTTACCACCGGGGTTGATTGGGATTGGTAAAACATTTAACCTGTTTAATGAATTCAGGTCAATCACCTGTTGTATTTTAATGTACAACAGCAGGATATATCGACCGCTATCCCGGAAATGTCCCCGCCATTAATTTTGGAGCCATCCCGCCCCGGCCAATGAACCGTCCGGATTCTTCCGGCTTGGAACTCAAACAGAGGTTCATGAATCATTCATTCCGGAACAGTTTCCACTTTGCCCGTTCCCTCAACGTAATCTGCCCGCATGGACGTGGTCGTGGCGGGCGGCATCCAGGGAAACCGCAGCTGAACTTCTCTTTCAATGTCGGCGCGGGCAAGGAATACAATGATGCCATCCTCGCCCATCTGCTGAATTCCGAATACACCCCACCTGGTCTCCGCTTTGGACGGTGGCCATCACGCCCGTCGGCGGGAGTGCGGCCGCGACGTACATCCATCGTTTCCCGGACCAGGAGGAATGGTTCATTGAAGACAACGGCGTGATCCGCGGTCGCGGCGGGACCGGCGACTTGAATGGCGCGCCGTTTCCAGCCCGAGCCGCGAGTCCCCGCATGGGGGCCGCCGGATTTGCCATTCCGCGCAGTGAATCCGCCGGCGGAATTCCGCGTTTGAAATGCGTCCTCGCTATTTCTGGAAACAGGGGTAGATTGGACCGGATGAACTTTCAACTTCCGGCCATCATACAGGGAGGCATGGGGGCCGGTGTTTCCAACTGGCGCCTGGCCAAAGCCGTGTCCTGGCTGGGCCAAATGGGGGTCGTGGCCGGAACCGCCTTGGACCAGATCCTTTCCCGCCGCCTGCAGGATGGCGACCGGGAAGGCCATGTGCGCCGGGCCCTGGCGCACTTCCCCTTCCCCAAAATCGCCCAGAAGATCCTCGACACCTACTTCATTCCCGGCGGCCGCGCGGCCGGCCGGCCGTACAAGACCAGCCGGATGCACACCGCCGAGGGCCATCTTCCGGCCCAGGCCCTGTGCATCGCGGCGAATTTCGTCGAGGTGTTCCTGGCCCGCGAAGGCCATGCCGGGCCGGTCGGCATCAATTTCCTGGAAAAGATCCAGATGCCGCACCTGCCGTCGCTCTACGGCGCGATGCTGGCCGGCGCGGCCGTGGTGGTGGTCGGTGCCGGCATCCCGCTGGAATTCCCGGCGGCCATCTCCGCGCTGGCCAACCACCAGCCGGCCTCCTACACGCTGAATGTCGCCGGCGTCCGGGCGGAGGCGCCCGTGGTGATGAAACTGGACCCCGCCGCGTTCATGGAGCCCGGGCAGAACCTGCCGACCCTGGCCAAACCGGCTTTCCTGCCGATTGTGTCGTCGGCCACGCTGGCCACGATGCTGGTCCGCCGGATCCCGGACGGTCTGGACGGCTTCATCATTGAAAGCCCGCTGGCGGGCGGCCACAACGCGCCGCCGCGCGGCCAGATGAAATTCACCGCCGACGGCCAGCCGATCTATGGCGAACGCGACGTCGTGGATCTGGAGGTGTTCCGGAAACTGGGCCGCCCGTTCTGGCTGGCCGGGGCTTACGGCTCGCCGGAGAAATACCGGGAAGCCCGTGCGGCCGGAGCCGCCGGAGTGCAGGTCGGCACGGCCTTTGCGCTGTGCCGGGAATCCGGCCTGGCGCCGGACATCCGCCGCACGCTCGTCGCCAATGCCCTGGCGGGAAAGGCCAAGGTCTATACCGATGCCCAGGCTTCGCCCACCGGTTTTCCCTTCAAGGTGGCGGAACTGGAGGACTCGCTGTCGGACGAGGCGATCTATCGCCAGCGGGAGCGCATCTGCGATCTCGGCTTCCTGCGCGAAGCGTATCGCAAGCCCGACGGCACCCTGGGGTACCGCTGTCCCGCCGAACCGGAACAGGCCTTTCTGGCGAAAAACGGCCGGCCGGAGGACCTGGCCGGGCGCAAATGCCTGTGCAACGCGCTCGTCGCCAACATCGGCATGCCGCGAATATTGCCCGACGGTTCCGCGGAGTTGCCGCTCGTCACGCTGGGCGATGATTACGCCGGCACGGGCCGTTTCTGCACGGCCGGCAATCCGGATTATTCTGCCGCCGATGTGGTCCGCACCCTGCTGGGCTAGACCGCCCCCGCGCAAATTTTTCCGCAGTTGCCGCTTGCTATTCAGCCGCCGCATGGTAATTTGCCCACCGCTTAGTGAGAGTAGTTAGCTTGAGTTGGCAGGTTGTCCATTGTCCGCAACGGCGGACCAGAGGACGTCTTCACCCGAACGAGTCGGGACAGTCATGAGAACGATCCCCCGGAGCAGAAAGAATACAGAACATGGCTACCAAATTGTATATTGGCAACCTGTCGTTTAGCACCACGGAAGGCGAATTGCGCGACGCCTTCGCCGCCTTTGGCGAAGTCACCAGCTGCAACGTCATCACCGACCGCGAAACCGGCCGGCCCCGTGGCTTTGCCTTCGTCGAAATGGCCTCGGCCGATGCGGCCACCAAGGCCATCGCCGAATTGAACGGCACGGAAGTCGGCGGGCGCGCGCTCGTCGTGAACGACGCCCGGCCGCGCGAGGATCGTCCCCGCGGCGGTGGTTTCGGCGGCGGCAACGGCGGCGGCGGCGGACGTCGCAACCGCTACTAAAATATCCAAGCATTGCTTGCCGGCGCCGGGGCGGAACTGCCGCGGCGCCTTTTCATTTCCGGCCGGTTTCATGTAAACCGGCCAGCGTCCCACCCATCCGGAGCAACGATTCATGGGCAAACCCAATTATTCATTCGCCAAGCATCAGCGGGAAATCGCCAAGAAGCAGAAAAAGGAAGCCAAGCGCCTGCGCAAGGAGGAACTCCGGCAGGAAAAGGCCGCGACCACCGCCGCCCCGGCCGCGCCGGTGCCTCCGCCGGCGACCTGAAGCCCGCTTTCTGTCCGACGCCACGAGTCCTCGCAGGAGACATGGCGGGTAATTCTCCATCCGCAGCCGTGCGTTTTGCCTGCCAGGGCTGCGGCGATTGCTGCCGAAGCCGCGGCCGGTTCCGGTACGTTTATGTGTCGCTGCCGGAGCGCCGGCGCCTTGCCCGGCACCTGCGCCTGCCCGTGCGCACATTCACCGTGCGTTTCTGCGAACGAACGGAAAGTTTCTTCCATCTGCGCTCCACGGGCCGCGATTGCGTTTTCCTGGACGGCAACCGCTGCCGCGTGCACCGTGCACGGCCGGAGCAATGCCGCACCTGGCCGTTCTGGCCCGAGAACATGCCGCCGCGCGTCTGGAACCGCGACATCGCCGCAAAATGTCCCGGCGTGGGCCGGGGCCGAAGCATCCCACCGGGTAAAATTGAAGCCTGCCTGTGCCGCGAAACCGCGCGGGAACGCCAACGTTAACCCAACCGCCGCGGAAAACACTCGCCAATCCGGCGCGTTGCCGATATTCCATTCCGCATGACAACCGATTCCATGACCGTTCACCACCGCTATCACTTCTGGCGGGGTGCCGGCCGGCTGGCCTGGTGTGTCACCGGCGCCGCCGTCGGCTTTGGCGCCGCGCTCTGGATCGATGAAATCACCTCGCCGTTCATCCTCGCCTCGCTGGGCGGCTCGACCGTGTTCCTGTTCGCCCTGACCCGGACGCCGCCCGCCCAGCCGCGGGCGCTCTTCGGCGGGCATCTGGGCTGCGCGTTCACCGGCATCTGTTGCTATCAGTTGCTGGGCGATTCGTTCGGTGCCTATGTCCTCGCGATGGTGCTGAGCCTGGTCTTCATGCTGGTCACGCGCACCGTCCATCCCCCCGCCGGCGCCAATGCGGTGATCATGATCTACGCGCACGCCGGATTCGCCAGCCTCTGGCAGCCGGTGGGGCTGGGCATCCTGATCCTGGCCGTGGTCGCCACCATCTGGAGCCGCATGTTTCCGGGCATGTATCGGTATCCTGCCGCGTGGCTCGAACCTTCGCCGACTTCTTTCCTCGGCGGCAGCTGGCGGGATTGATTTTCCCCAGCCGGAGCCCTATCGTTGCCCCCATGTGCGGACGCTATGCATCTCCGGACAAAGAGGCCGTCATTCTGCGATGGCCAAAGGTCCGTTGCGACTGCGGCGCGGACTGGAAGGCCAGCGCCAACGTCGCGCCGACCACCCCCGTGCCGGTCATCATCCCGGCCCGGGATGGCGTCTTGGAATTGCAGACCGCCCGCTGGGGCTTGGTGCCGCCTTGGTGGACCAAGGACAAGCCGCCCGCGCTGACCTTCAACGCCCGCGCGGAGGAAGCCGCGGACAAACCGGCCTGGCGCGACAGCTTGCGCAGCCGCCGCTGCCTGTTGCCCGTCCGCGGCTGGTACGAATGGAACCGCCAGGAGCCCGCGCTGGATGCGGCAGGCCGCGAAACCGGCCAGCCCTATTTTATTTTTCGCCCGGACGAACCCGTGTTTGCATTTGCCGGCCTCTGGTCGCCCTGGGCACGCCCAGGGGCTGCACCGCAGCTGACCTGCGCCCTGCTCTCCCGGCCGGCCGCACCGGGCATCGCCTTCATCCATCCCCGCATGCCGGCGGTCCTGAAACCGGAGCATTACGCGCACTGGCTGGATCCGGCGACACCCCTTGCGGCGGTGCTGGAAATAATCGCTGACGCCTGCGCCGAGTTTGCCGCGCATCCGGTTTCCACCCGCGTCAACCATGTCCGCAACGACAGTCCGGATTTGATGAACCGGATCCAGCCGACGCCAACCAGCCTGTTCCGGCTGGATGGAAATTGAAGGAGCACCCCGCATGAGCCTTGTCATCCGCAACGCCCGCGTGCTGCAAACCACCCCGGCCGGCGAGGCCCACGTCCTGGAACGGCAGGATGTCGTCATCCGCGGCAACACCATCGCCGCCGTGCAGCCAACCGCCGCCCAACCGCCGCAGGATGCGGATGACATCCTCGAGGCTGACGGCCAGCTGATCATGCCGGGCCTGATCAATTGCCATGCGCACGTGCCCATGGTGATTTTCCGCGGGCTCGCGGAAGATGTCTCGATTGAAAAGTGGTTCAACGAATACATGTGGCCGCTGGAAAGCAACCTGCAGGAAGAGGATGTTTACTGGGGCATGCTGCTGGGGTTGGTCGAAATGATCGAGGCCGGCGTGACCGGCGTGGC
This sequence comes from uncultured Verrucomicrobiota bacterium, assembly GCA_964567795.1. Taxonomy (GTDB): domain Bacteria; phylum Verrucomicrobiota; class Kiritimatiellia; order CAIQIC01; family Lenti-01; genus Lenti-01. The sequence continues at coordinate 19,307 of CAZMOR010000314.1, read as the reverse complement.
GGACCATTATTTCTTCATGGACCGCGCGGCAGAGGCGGTGCAGCAGGCCGGCACGCGCGCGGCCCTAGGCTGGGCGGTGTTCGGCAACCAGGGCACGCCCATGCTCGACCGCGCGGCGGCATTCTGCCGTAAATGGCAGGGCGCGGCGAACGGCCGCATCACCACCTGGATGGCCCCGCACGCGCCATACACCTGCGACGACGCCTTCCTGCGGGCCGCGCGCGACCGCGCCGCGGACCTCGGAACCGGCATCCACATCCACGTCGCCGAAACCCGCGGCCAGACGGAATTGCACGTGCAGAAGCGCGGCTGCACCCCCATCCGCCTGCTGGACGATCTTGGCCTCCTGAAACTGCCCACCATACTGGCGCATGCCGTGGGCGCCACCGCAGATGATATCCGGCTGCTAGCCGACCGGCCGGCCGGCGTGGCGCATTGCCCCAAGACCTACCTGAAGCTCGCGATGGGCATCGCCCCGGTCCACGCCATGCGGCAAGCCGGCGTGGCGGTCGGCCTGGGCACCGACGGTGCGGTCAGCAACAACACGCTGGATATCTGGGAGAGCATGCGGTTGATGGCCATGACGCAGAAGGAAGCCACGGGCGCGCCGGAGAACCTGACCCTGGGCGAAACCCTGGCCATCGCCACGCGCGGCAGCGCGCAAGTTCTGGGAATGGCCGACCGGCTCGGTACCGTCGCCCCGGGTAAACTAGCCGACCTGATCCTCGTGGACCTGACCGGCGCGCACCACCAGCCGCTGCACAACGTGCCGGCCAGCCTCGTCTATGCCGCGCGAGCCTCCGACGTGCGCACCACGATCGTGGACGGCCGCGTCCTGATGCGCGACCGGAAACTGCTGACCCTCGACAAGGCGGAGATCATCCGGCAGGTCAACCGCTCGCTGGAGCGGCTATCGCGCCGAACGCCGGAAAGCCGGATCCAGGTCTACCGCCCCTGAACGCCGGCACCCGGTTCCCGCACAGCCGAGTTGCTCCGAACCGCCGGGGCCCGTGGACCACCGGTGCTCCTCTTGACTTCCCCTGATTTTGTCCGTAGCCTTGCGTCCAGTGGCGCAAGTCGTGCCGGAGACCGGTGAATCTCCGGCATGGCGCCCGCAAGGAGCCCCGCATGGAAAAGCCTGAAAAAACGAAGCGTGCATATCTGGGCGGCCTCATCAGTGGAATCGGGATCGGGGTGATCCTCGCGGCGGTTTTCGTGCAATATGCCCGCTACAATCTGGCAAATTACACCACGCTGACCGTGGCATCCGGCTTGATCGCCATCGTGGTCGGATACGGCCTGGCGCGTTCCTGCTGCCGGTGCAGGAACGACTCCGAAAAGGCGTAATTCGCATTTTCACCGGCGTGGAATCGCTCCCGCACGTCAACACCTGGCGGCTCAACGACATTGGCGCTAACCTGAATTTTACAGCGCAAAATTTGAAATTCCGGCGGTCCGCGGTAGCCTACAAATGGAGCTAGGCGCGGAAGGGCAGAAAGACCGACCAGCTGCCCGCCAAGTGGCCGAGCGATGCACTTGGCAGTCGAATGAGGAACTGGCCTCCCTCACGTCTAGCTCCCATTCTTTTTATCCAGCATTCCGATTCCTTCCGGTTTTTTGCCTCCGGATTTTTGCACTTTGGCAAATCCCGGGTATTTTATCCCTCTGCCGCCACTGTCGCAAAAAGGACCGGACATGAATTATACCTTCAGCAAATCCATCCCGCTGGATTTCGAAACCGCCCTCGCCAGGACCAAGGAGGAATTGAAGCGCGAAGGCTTCGGAGTCCTGACGGAAATCGACGTGCAGGCAACCTTGCGCCAGAAACTCAACGTCGATTTCCGGAAGTACAAGATCCTGGGCGCCTGTAATCCGCCGTTCGCGCACCAGGCGCTGCAGGCGGAACCCCGCATCGGCACCCTGCTCCCGTGCAACGTGGTGGTGCAGGAACTGCCGGACGGGCGGACCGAAGTGTCCGCCATCAATCCCCTGGTCAGCATGAAAACCATAGGCAATCCACGCCTGGAAACGATCGGCAGCCAGGTGGCGGCCAAATTGCAGGCGGTTGTCGACCACTTGTAAGCCTCCGGAAAGGATTGGAAATGAACTGGACCACTCTCGTTGTCATCGCCGCCATCGCCTTGATCTACCTGACTCTCCGGCGCGGCCGGGGCGGCCTGGCTGCGCCCCAAACCGTCGCCGATCTGCTGCCGCAGGGGCCCAAGATCATCGATGTCCGGACCCATCCTGAATACGAGGCCGGGCACCTCGCTGGCGCCATCAACATCCCGCTGGCGGAACTTGGGCGCAAGATCGAACGGCACGCCCCGGACAAGACCCGGCCGATCCTGCTGCATTGCGCCAGCGGCGCGCGCAGCGCCGCGGGCAAAACGGCCTTGGAACAGCTGGGCTATGTGAACGTCCACAATCTGGGTTCGTTCAGCCGCGCCAAATCGCTGCTGGCCGTCTAGGCGCCGGTGCCGGCGGCCGGCTGGCGGACGGCGCGCGCCAGCCATTTCCGGGCCATCCGGAGCATGGATTCCTCCTGCGTGACTTCCGCCAGGTTCCGGATTGGAACCCAGCGCAATTCGTGCGATTCCGCGCTGACCTGGAAATCTTCGCTGGCGGCGGCGCGAAAGGCATAGCGGATGTCCCAATGAAAATGTTCCGGCCCCTCGCGGCCGGGCGGAATCCGGTGGACATCCACGTCGAAGATCCCGCCAGGCACGAGTTCAAGTCCGGTCAGGCCGGATTCCTCCTCCGCCTCCCGCCGGGCCACGCGCAGGACATCGCCATCGCCGTCGGCATGGCCGCCCAGCTGCACCCACAGGTTCAGTTTCTTGTGATGCGTCAACAGCACGCGCAGACCGGCGCCATCGACCACCCAAGCCGAGCCGGTGACATGGCCGATCGCCAGGCTGCGCTCGAAACACGCCGGGTTGGCAGCCACGAAATCGATGAACCGGGCGACCGTCGCGGATTCCGCCGGCCAGCAGCCGGAATACGCCCGCAAATCGCAAATGAGCCGTTTTCGCTCCATGGCCCGGACAATTTCGCGGCCCGGCCTGGAAAAGTAAAGCCTGCACTGCGCCGTCTTGACTCCCTTCTCCGCCCCGGCATATGCTGAATCCAACCGGTCAAGGGTTCTGCCGCCGGCGAAAGGAAGGAAGATGAAACCTGCCGTTTGGATCCTTTGCATGGCCTTGTTCCTCGCCCTGGCGGTCACCGCCTGGACCCAGGTCGTCGGCGTGCCGGCCGCGGCCTCCGTTTCCTATCTGAACCCCGGCCGCTACCTGGTCTTCCAGGGCAGCTACGTGAATGACAAAGGCATCGCGGAAACCGGACTGGTGAAATACGATTCGCAGACGGGCTTGACCTGGCTGCTCCGGCCGGCGCCGGCAACGAACGACACCGGCACCGCGGGCTTTGCCTGGGTGCCGGTTAAAAATTAGCCGCCCACCGCCCCGGACATGCTCCGCCCGGCTGACATGAACCGCGTCTATTGGAACCGCATGGCCCGGTCGTATGAAGCAGAAATCTTCAGCGTGAAGGCCAACGACCGGGCCGGCCTGGTGGCGGACGGCATACGCCGGTACGGGAAAAAACACCAGGTGGCCAGCGACATCGGTTGCGGCATCGGCCATTTCCTGCCGTTGCTGTCCGGACGATTTCGCCGCGTGCTGGCGGTGGATCTTTCCGCCCGGTGCATCGCCCGGGCCCAAGCCCGCTTCCCGGAATTGGAGAACATCACCTACCGCACGGCCGATCTTGCGCAACCGGGCGTGCGCCTGCCACCGGCGGATTTCGCCCTTTGCGTCAATGCCGCCATTGCTCCGGACCTGGGTGCGCGGAACCGGCTGCTGGACACCGCCTGCCGGCATCTGCGGCCAGGCGGACATCTCGTCCTGGTCGTGCCGGCGCTCGAATCCGTGCTCCTGACTGATTTCCGCCTGGTGGAATGGAATCTCCGCGACGGCATCCGGGCCGGAACCGCCGTCCGGTCTGCTTTCCGGAATTTCCGGCCCGTAGCCCGGCCGCGCCTGCATGAAGGCGTCGTGGCGGTGGACGGGATTGACACCAAGCATTTTCTCCGCGAAGAACTGCTGGTCCTGCTGGAGGACCGGGAAATGCAGCCGCTGGAAATCCGGAAAATCGAATATCCCTGGACGTCGGAATTCACACGCCCGCCGCGCTGGATGCGGGCGCCCTATCCATGGGACTGGCTAGTCGTGGCCCGGAAAGTGCGCGCGCGGCGGCGGCAGTAGCGCCAGAAAATCGTCCGGCACCGGGGCCTCGAAAACCATTCTTTGCCCGGTAACCGGATGATGGATGGCCAGGCGCAGGGCATGCAGGCCCATCCGGCCCCCGCCGCGGCCGTAACGCGGATCGCCCACGACGGGGCACCCCAGCCAGGACAAATGCGCCCGGATCTGGTGCTGCCGCCCGGTTTCCAGCCAGACCCGCACGAGGGACCGCCCGCGGACCGTTTGTTCCGTGGCGTAGTGCGTCACGGCCGGCCGGGCGTCCGGATGATCGCCCACATGCATCTGGTAGATTTCAGCATCCGGCCGCAGGGGTTGATCAATGGTCCCGCGCGGCGGCTCCGGGCGGCCTTCCACGACCGCCAGATAGATTTTTTCAGCCTCGCCCCACCGCTCCATGACCGCTTCCCGCATGGCCCGGGACGTGGCAAACAGCAGCACTCCCGAGGTATCGCGGTCGATGCGATGCACCGGCCACAGCCGCACATCCCGGGCGCGGCGGGCCAGCTGCCGGCGCAGGATGGCCAAGGCGTTCTGCCGGTTGTCGTCCGTGGTGCCCACCGCCAGCAGGCCGGCGGGCTTGTCTACGGCAATCAGGTCTGGATCGGCGTACAGGATCTCCAGCCCGGCGGCATGCTCATCCGGTCCGACGGCAGCCGCCACTTCGACGGAATCGCCCGCCTGCAGGATGCGGTCGTGCCGAACCACCCGGACGCCATTGACCCGGACCAGGCCCGCGTGCAGCCGCTGCTTGACCGTATTGCGCGACCAGCCTTGCAGACGCGCCAAGAGAAATGCCAGCAGTTCGGCCGGTTCGTCGACTTTCAGGATTTCCGACATGGGGTATTCGCTTGGTTGCAGGGGCCACCCGGCGCAGGCCAGGAAAACCTTGCGCTTACCATGACAGATTCTCATCCGGTCGACCATCCTATTGGCATCCGGCGGCTCCGGCTTGACTCCCCCGCCCGCCCCGGCATACCTTCAACCCCCATGCCGGCGAACCCTGATTCCTGAAACACAGCCGGCCGGAGAATCTGCATGAGCGCACCATCAAAGGAATTCAACGGCGTCACCCTGACCGCCAAGGCCAATGTGTTTTTCGAAGGCAAGGTGGTCAGCCACGCCTTCACCCTGCCGGATGGCACCCGCAAAACCGCGGGCCTCATTTTCCCCGGCAAGTACCATTTCGGCACGGACAAGGCGGAGCGGATGGAAATCATCGCCGGCGAATGCCGCGTAAGAGCGGACGGCCAGGCGGAAAGCCGGCGCTATGCCGCCGGGCAGCAATTCGAAGTGGCGCCCAAGTCGGGCTTCGATATCGAAGTCGCCACCGGCCTGTGCGAATACGTCTGCACCTTCCTGGGATAGACCTCCTGCACCTGCCATTCCGGGACGAGACGATTCGGCCGCATGGACGATGAGCCGCGATTCCCCGCATGGGGGCGGCGGCATCCGGGGGAGCAAACGAGTGGCCGCGGTTCAACCGCTCACATTGGCGGGCGGGGGGATTCCCGTGCGGCGGCTGCTGGGACCATGGTCATCCGCATCCACGCGCGGCCGGTCTTCACCGCCCGCGTCCCGGCGCAGGAATTTAACGACCTGCTGATGGCCGAACATCTCCGCCCATTCCAGGGGAGTCTGCCCCTTCCCGTCCTTTGCGGAAACATCCGCGCCGTTTGCGACGAGATATTCCACGACCTCCAGATGCCCGTAGGTGGCCGCCCATTTCAGGGGGGTGTCGCCGCGCTTGTCGCGGGCGTTCACATCGGCGCCTTCGTCCACCAGATAGCGCACGACATCCAGATGGGAGACCGCCAGCATCAGCATCGTGCCACCTTCATCGGTGCGGGCGTTCAAGTCGGCCCCTTTGTCCCGCAGGTACTGAATGGTATCGAGCCGGCCCACAAAGGCGGCTTTCATGAGCGGAGTTTCGCCGTTGAGATCGCGGGCATTCACATCTGCACCGCGGTCCACGAGGTGCCGGACCATGTCCGGCTGGCTCACGGCCAGCATCAGCGGGGTCCGGCCATAGAGATCGCGTTCATCCACGGACAGCCCCTTTTGAAGGCAGACATCCACGCCCGCCAAATCCCCCCGTTCGACCGACTTGTGCAGGGAGGTGCAACCGGTCAAGAACGGCACCAGCATCAACAGCGGCACCAGCCGACAGGATCCAACTCGCATCATAATCAACCCTCAATTTCGTCTCTTAAGGGGGGGCTATCCGCCTTCCACCCGTTCGGCAGTATGACGGCAAACCGGAGCATGTGTGGTTAAAAATCGATTGAATTAGTATTAAAAATACACAAGGAAATCGCGCTGTCTAGACCCCCGGAGCGGGTTACGTCAAGCGATCCGACGGCCGCTTCGTCGCCGATTCGGCCTTGAAATCCGCCGGGTGGCCTGGCGGCGCATCCCAGGAGGAATCGGCGGCTGCCCTTCAGGGGTGTTCCGCCAGGTCTTCGATATCCTGGGCCTGACGCTGCAAGTCGGCGAGTTCCCGCCGCCAGAAATCCGGAGTACCCCACTCCGCGCCAAGCAGGCCCCGTCCCCCATCGGTTTTCTGGCGGGCGCACCAGGCGGCGTAATGCAGGTAGCGCATGGCCCGCAGGGGCTCGATCAGCCGCGTTTGCGCATCATCGTATTCGGCAAAGGTGTCGTAACCCTCCAGGAGCAGTTCGAACTCGGGCCGGGCCGCCGGCAGGCGGTCCGGTAGCAGCATCCATAGATCCTGGATGGCCGGTCCCGTGCCCATGTCGTCGAAGTCGATCGCGCGAAATCCTTCGCCGGGACGCCAAAGCAGATTCATCCGGTGCAGATCGCCATGCAGGCGCTGGGTCGCCAGGCCGTCGAACAACGGCGCGATGCGGTCGAGCAGTCTCCGGGCCGTGTCGAAATAGCGGCCGGCCACTTCCGGCGGAAGCGCGCCGGAATCGCGCAGAAATTCCAGATGCGTGCGCGACGATTCCCGCGGGCCGAAGACCAGCCGGTGCGGCGCCGGTTTGCGGGCACCGGTCTGGTGGATGCGGCCGATCAGCCGGCCGATCTGCAGCCATTCCTCGCGCGCGGGTTCGTCGCAGGGCCGGCCACCCTGGCGCGGAAAGACCGCGAAACAGATGCCGTCTTCTTCATGCAGGGTCGCGCCGGCGCCATCGGCGAGGGGCGCCACCACGGGCACCTCGTCGGCGGCCAGTTCCAGCAAGAAATCCTGTTCATCCTGCAGGGCGGCACGTGTCCAGCGGCCGGGCCGGTAGAATTTCACCACGAGATAACCGCCGTCCTCCAGGCCGACTTCGAAGACCCGGTTGATGTAGGACGCCAGCGGCCGGCAGACCCCCGAGGCGCGCCGCCCCGCGACGCGCTCGACGCGGTCCATCACGAGATCCGGCGCCAGCGATTCGAACCCGGGGATTCCGGAGGAAGCCGGCACGGGGGGTTATCTCGCCATGCCGGGCAGGTTCGGCAGCGCCCCGCCCTGCAAGGGCACGGGCGGGCGCGGACCGCCGGCCTGGCGCGGGAACAGCGCCCGGAATTCCCGGTTGGTGACCAGCGGCTGGAAGCGCTGGTCGCGCAAAACCGCCTCGCGGGCCTGGTCGCCGCCAAGATCGACCGCCTGACGGACGGCATTGATGGCATCGGCATCACGCCGGACAAAGGCATAGGCGGCGGCCAGATCCAGCCACACGTCCAGATTGCGCTGTTCGCGCCTGGTGTATTGCTCCAACGCAAAGATCAGCGCATCCACCCGCTGTTCCTGGGCGAAGAAACTCGCCAGCGCGAGCACGTGCTGCAGCGGCAGATTGGTATCGGAAATCAGCCGGGTCGCCATGTTCTGGTAGGCGCTTTGCATGCCCGACGCCCGGTAGATGGAGGTGAGTTCCAGCGCTTCGTCGGGAGACAGCATGCCGGTCTCGTGCTGCTTTTTCTCGATCTCCCGCCGGCGATCGATCATCTTTGTCGCGCCCTCGATCTGGGAGAGGAAGCCCTTCGCGCTGTCGTTCAGGGGGTCCGCCGCCGCAAAATCGCGGATGAGCTTGTCCGCATCCTCGTAGCGCTGGACATTCATGTACATCTGCGCCAGCCGGAAATTGGCCTCGGGGCTCAGCGGATAGAGATCGATGGACTGCTTGAAGGCGTATTCGGCCTCGTCGTACATGTGCCGGTAGTCGTAAATGCCGGCGATGGCGCTGCGCAGCTTCGAAAACGACTTGCGGGCGCAGATGTCGCGGCAGAACTCCGGCTGGTCCAGCAGCCACTGGGTATACCATTCCCAGAACTTGTGGTCGTTTTCCACCAGCTTGGGATCAAGGCTCGCCACGGGCTCGCGGTTGAGCTTCATGATGATGCCGTTCGGCGTCAGGTAGGGATACATCCAGCCGATGACATAGCTTTCCTCGACATAGAAGTCGTGCTTGGCCTTGTTCTCCTTGAAGATCAGCTCGGCCAGAATGCCGTTGATCGTCATGACGCCGCCCACGCCCTGCACGCTGACCTTGCCGTTTTCGATCTTGATGTCGGCGCCGGCCTGGATGACCCCCTTGTTCACGTCGTCGACGTATTTGCGGAACGCCTCGTTGCTGTCTTCGAGCGACGGAATATAGATCGTGTCACCGTACAGGTCGCGGGTGATGTTCATGAACGTGTTGTCGGCCAAGGCGTTCTGGGTGATGAGATAGACATCGGGCCGGACATCGGCGGAGTAGATCATGTAGGTCGGCACGAAGCGTCCCGGATCGGTGCCGCCGTAGAAGATGGCGCCTTCCGTCATCGGCGGCGGATAGTCCGGCGTGGGATAGGTCGCCCATTGCTTGTCGAACTCCGCCGGATCCGGATACTTGTAATGGAAGTCCTCCCGGATGCCGTCTATGCCCTGCAGCGACCAGTTGCCGAACTGCCAGCCGTAATCGTGCCCGTTCTGCTCGGCCCCGCCGACGATGCGCAACTGCTCCTCGTCATAGGCGTTCTGCCACAGCAGGATGCCCGGCAGCAGCAGCCCGGCCAGCATGGCGGGGACCAGGGCCTTGCGGCCCAGCATCCGCTCCAGCCACGCCACCGACAGCAGGAGACCATACCCCAGCCACAGGGAGTACAAGGCATGGCTCTGGATGAATTGCACCCGGCCGATGAACAGGTTCTGGATGTCCAGCTGGGGATTCTGGAAAATCAGGAAAATCACGCTGACGGAGAAGAAGCCCACCAGCGAGGTGATCAGCCAGCGCTGCTGCGACACGCCCAGGTCGGAATCCAGCTGGAAGCGGGAGCAACTGAGGCTCCAGGCCAGCGCCACGGCCAGGGGCGGCCCCACCACCAGCCCGGAGAACATCACCTTGCCGGCACCGGACAGGAATCCCGGATCGCCCGGTTTCACGCCGAAGGAATGGAAAATCGCCTTCAGGCTCATCACATCCACCCACAGCGCGCCGGCCGCCACCATGCACAGGAATGCCCAAATGACCAGCCGCGTGCCCCCGGGATATTCCCGCAGGTCCGCGATCTGTTTCTTCAGGAAGAGCGCCAGCAGCGTGAAGAATCCCCACCCCGCCATCAGCAGCACCGGCGCGATCAGCAGCCGGTAGATCTTCTCGGTGTCGGCCCAGCCGGTCGTTTCCAGGATGATCAGGACGATGGACGCCAGGACCAGCCCCAGCGCCAACGGGAACGCCGAGCGGCGCTTCCCGCCCAGGGTCAGCCCCCACGAGCAGAACGGCAGGAAGCCCAGGATCACCACCGGCAGCGAGAACTGGCTGCGCAAGTCGGACAGGTAGGCGCCGAGCTGCTGGATGAACTTGTCGCTGAATACGTCCGTCGGCACGATGGCTTCATACTGGCCGCGGGTCACCGCGTGCATGAATCCTTCCCAGGTGCGGGGATAGCCCCAGTTCATCGGCGGATTCTGCTCCGAGGCAAAGGGCAGGTACATGTAGAACGCCACGCCGATCTCCGCCAGCAGGATGGTCGCGCACACCGTCCGGCCGTGCGGCAGCACGAACGCCAGCCCGATCGGAATCGCCAGGAACAGGAAGTTATAGATCCAGAACGCCTTGGTCTCCGGCCCCTGGGACCATTTCCACAGGTTGGGATCGTAGTTCGGCGCCGTCTTGATCGTTTCCGAATCAAACAGCGAGTGCCCCGCCGCCGCGAAAATGAAAACCACGCCGATGAGGGCCGCCGCAATGGCGAAATCGCGGAACAGGTTGGAATCCTTCATCAGCACGGCCACGGCCAGGGCCAGGGCCAGGAACAGCAGGGTTTGGTGGTTGGTCAGCCCCAGACCGAACAGGAACGCCGCCGCATACAGCAGCGTGTCGCTCTTCGGCCGGCACATCCACATGTAAATCAGCAGCAGCACGCCCATCTGGAACAGGGCGTTGAGGCCGTACACCTCGACGATTGTGCACTGCGACCACAGCACGGGGCTGAATGCCAGCAGCAGCCCGCCCGAAATGCCTGACACCAGGCACAGCAGGTTTTCGGTCCGGAACCCGATCTTGTCGGTCAGCGCCGGAATGCTCCGGAGCAGGTCGGCGCCGGAACGGCTGATCAGCAGCGCCAGCAGGGCGCAGGCGAAGGCCCCCGCCGCCACGGAAGCCAGACCGACGGACCACGACGGATTCGGATGGCCGTGGTAGGTGACCCAGTGGAACACCCACTGGAAAAACCAGGTGATCAGCGTCCAGATCGGATACCCCGGCGGATGCGGCACCCCGAGATAATCCGAAGCCACCGCCAGTTCGCCGGAATCCTCCAGGGTAACCGTCGGGGCCAGCGTGTAGAAATACACGCCGAACGTCGCCACCAGCACGCTCCAGAAGGCCCACCAGTCGATCCGGCGGAAAAAGGCGCCGGTCGTGTTGTCCAGAAAGCCCACCTGGGCCTGGCTGGCGAGTTGCTCGATGTTCTTTTCCGAGGCTTTCGTCAATGTCATCTCATTCACCTGCAGGGTTTGGATTCCGGACGGCGCCGTCGCGGCGCCGTTTTCAAGCGTATTTCCCTACCTTCCCCGCCGTCAGGCATTCGCTCGCTCCAGCGCCGCCAAACGGGCCTCCAAAGTCTTGATCTGTTCCTTCAACTTCGGAATCCCGGCCACATGGGCCAGGGATTTGCCGAACTCCAGCCGGGGCACCGCCGGCGCGCCCAGATACATCTGGCCCCCCGGCATGTCCTTCGCCACTCCGGCCTGCGCGCCGATCACGGCGCCGTCGCCGATCGAGATATGGCCGGCCAGCCCCACCTGGCCCGCGCAGATCACGTGCTTGCCCAGCGTGGTGGAGCCGGCCATGCCCACCTGGCCGCACAGCACCGAATGCTCGCCGATCATGCAGTTGTGGGCGATCTGCACCAGGTTGTCCACCTTCGTGCCCCGGCCCACCCGCGTTTCGCCGAAGCGCGCGCGGTCGATGGTCGTGTTCGCCCCGATTTCAACGTCCTCTTCCAGCACCACGATGCCGGTCTGCGGAATCTTGGTGCGCACGCCTTGCGCATCCACCGTGTAGCCGAAGCCGTCGCTGCCAACCACGACGCCGCTGTGCAGGATCACCCGGTCGCCCAGCACGCAGCGCTCCCGCACGCTGACGAAGGGGTACAGCAGGCAGTTCCGGCCCAGTTTTGTTTCATGGCCGACATAGGTCTGCGGATACAGCGTCGTCCCGTCGCCGATTTCGGCTCCAGCCTCCACCACCGCGAAGGCGCCGATGGCCACCTCCCGGCCCAGCTTCGCCTGCGGCGAAACCAGCGCCTGGGGATGCACCCCGCGCGACAGGATCACCGGCTGGGGCGCAAACAGGGCGCAGGCGGCGGCAAAGGCCGCATCGGCATCCGCCACGCGCAGCAGGGCGGGATGTGGCGCGCCAATCGCCGCATCCTTCGGCACGATCACGGCGGACGCCTGGCTGGCCGCCACTTCGGGCAAATAGCGGGGATTGCCCGCAAACGAAACCTGGCCGGCCCGCGCGGCGCGCAAATCCGCAACGCCGCTCAAGGCCAGGTGGGCATCCCCCTCGAGCACCGCTTGCAGCTTCGCCGCCAGCTCGCCGGTCGTCAGCGTGAACACGGTGCGGTCTCCGCCTACGGGGCCGCCGGCGCTGCGGCCGGGGCCGTACCGGCTGTCGCCGCCAGATAGGCAATCAGCTTGTCCGTCACATCCAACGCCGGATCGGAATACACCACCAGCGGGATGGCGTTCATCGTCTGGCCCGAACGGTCCAGCACCAGATCATAGCCGCTCGCCTTCGCAAACTGGTTCACGGCCGCCATCAGTTCATCCACGATGGCCTGCCGGGATTTCAGCACCTGCTCGCGCATCTGCTTGACCTTGGCTTCCTGGGTCCGCCGGGCTTTCAGCTCGAAATCCTGCAGTTCCGTCAGCTTGTCTTCCGCTTCGTTGCGCTTTTGCAGCCGGGCATCCTCCGTCAGCAGGGGGTTCTTCGCCGCATCGCGCAGCTTGGCCACTTCATCCTGCAAGGCCTTGCCTTCGGCCACGATCTTGTCCATCTCGGCCTGGATGCTGTCCTCGGCCTTCTTCAAATCCGCTTCGGCGGCCTTCGTCTTGGGGTGCGCCGTGAACACCTTGTCGAGGTCCACCGTGGCCACCTTCAATTCCGCCGCCCAGCCCGTAGCCGCCACGGCTGCCATGACCGTCGCCAGTGCCAAAACCTTCTTCATCGCCATGTGTTGTTCCTTTCCTATATATGGGAAAACGATTCGCGCGGCATTCTCCCCTACGCCCCCCCCTCTTGGAAAGCCGAAAAACAGGCGTTTCTATCCGATTTCCTGCTTCAGCGCCGCCGCGATGGCCTCGCACAGCCGCCCGACCATCTCTTCCGTCGGCCCTTCCACCATGACCCGGCACAGATTCTGCGTCCCGGAATAGCGCACCAGCACCCGCCCGTCCTGTCCCAGTTCCTTTTCAGCTGCGGCGATGGCGGCCTGCACCTGCTTCAAGCTCTCCAGCGGCGGCCGGCTGGCCAGCGTCACATTCACCAGCTTTTGCGGCGCCAGGGTAAGGATGGATCCCAGCCCCGAAATCTCCCGCCCCGTCCGGCGCATGACCGCCAGCACCTGCAGGGCGGCGACGATGCCGTCGCCCGTTGTCTGCTGGTCGAGGAAGATCATGTGGCCCGATGGCTCCGCACCGATCACTCCGCCCTTGGCTTTCATTGTTTCCAGCACATAACGGTCGCCCACGGCGCTGCAGGCCAGCTCGATGCCCAGCCTGCGCAGCGTTGCATGCAGCCCGAAGTTGCTCATCACCGTGCCCACGGCCACGTTGTTCTTCAGCTGGCCGCGTTCCTTCAAGTCCTGCGCGCAGACTGCCAAGAGATGGTCGCCCGACATTTCCGCGCCGGTTTCGTTCACGACGATCAACCGGTCGCCGTCGCCGTCGAACGCCAGCCCGATGTCCGCGCGCTCGGCCAGCACCTGCTCGCGCAGCGATTCCGTGTGCTGCGAGCCGCTCTGGGCATTGATGTTCAGCCCGTTCGGCGTGCAATGCAGGCAGGTCACGGCCGCCCCGAGCTCGCGGAACACCGCCGGCGCAGCCTTGTAGGTCGCCCCGTTGCCGCAGTCCACCACGATCCGCAGGCCTTTCAAATCCATGCCGGCCGGGAACGACCGTTTGCAGAACGCGATGTACCGCTCCAGGGCATCCTCCACGCGGAACGACTTGCCAATGCCGTCCCCCATGGGCAGCAGGTCCGTCAGCTTGCCGCCGGTCATCAATTTCTCGATCTCGGCTTCCTCGGCGTCCGGCAGCTTGAAGCCGTCGCCGGAGAACAGCTTGATGCCGTTGTCTTCAAAGGGATTGTGCGAAGCTGAAATGACGAAGCCGGCATCCGCCTTCTGGTCCCGGACCAGCACGGCGATGCCCGGGGTCGGCAGCGTACCGACCAGGACCGCATCCGCCCCCATGGAGCACAGGCCGGCCACCAGCGCGTTTTCCAGCATGTAGCCGCTCAGCCGCGTATCCTTGCCCACCAGCACGCGCGGCCGCCGGCCGCTCTTGCGCTGCTGCAGCACGTGGCCCACCGCGCGGCCGAGGTTCACGGCGGTCTCCACCATCATCGGCTCGCGGTTGGCGACGCCGCGCACGCCATCGGTTCCGAACAACGACTTCTTGCTCATGCCCTCTGCACCTTCTCAGGCCGGAGCCCCGGCCGAATCCACGATCTTCTGGAGCCATGCCCGGCCCGCCACCTTGGCTTCCGCCGGCAGCATCTGCACGCGCGCCACATATTCCCCCTCGCGCGCCGCGCCCCACGCCGCCAGGAAGGCATCCTTCTCCGCGCATTCCACGTCGCCGGCCGCCGTGAGCTTTTCCCGCAGCGCCGGCCAGGCCGCGCACAGGGCCTCGTGGGCGTTGCGCAGCGGCTCGTCCAGCAGCAGGCGGTCCTCCGCCTCGATCTTCGCCACCACTTCGTCGAGCCGCTTCAGGCGTTCCTGCCGCGCCCCGGCCAGCTGCCGCAGCGCGCCGGCCAGGCACGCCGCGCCATAGGCGTCGCGCTCCAGCAGCGGCCGCCGCACCTGCGCATACCACGTTTCCAGCGCCGCCAGGTTCCCGATGTAGATCGTCCCGTTGCGCAGCACCCGCTCCACCGAGCGGTAGCCCGCCATGAACACCCGTTCGCCCGGCGCCGGCGCCGCCGGCACCACCAGGTGCCCGCCCTCCACCACGTCCTTGCGCAGCACGTGCCCCGCCGCCAGCACCGTGCCGTACGCCACCCGCACCGGCCCGGCGATCCCGCCCTGCCCGCCCAGGAAAATCGGCGGCTGGTCCAGCATCACCCCGCGCGGCACGTCGCCCAGCAGCGACGCCGTCGCCTTGTCGCCGTGCGGCGTGTAGTTGAAATGAATGAACGACGAGCCGATTTCGCTGTGTTCCTTGCGGTTCCGCCCGCCGGCCATCAGCGCGTCGCAGAAATTGATCAGGCTGCCGCCCACCACGAACGGGAAAAAAATCGACTGCTTCAGCCCCACCGTGTGCGCCATTTCGGCGCCCTCCTCCAGGATCGTCCCCGGCCGCACCTGCGCCCCGCTGCCCATCGCCGCCCCGTCAAGGAACACCGCCCCGCTGAACGATCCGCCCTTCAGCTGCACGCCCGTGCCCAGCTGGCAGTCGTCCACCGTTGCCGGCGCCTCGCGCCCCAGCACGCATCCGGGCCCGATGCTCGTCTTCTCGCCGAAAATCTTGCACCCCGCGTGGATCACCACGCCCGGCGCGATCCGCCCCGGGTCCACTTCGTCGTCGATCTCCACCGACGCCGGCGCCGCGATCCGCACCCCCCGCAGCAGCAATTCTTCGATGCGCTTCATTTGCGCAGCAGCGCCCCCGCCACCACGCCCACGCCCGCCGCGCCCAGCAGCGCGTACGCCGCGTTCACGGTCTGCTTGAAGCCAAACAGGTTCACCGTCACGCTGTCCCGCGTCATGATCAGCACGATGATGAACGCGGCCAGTATCAGCAGACCCAGGATCATTCCTTTGCTCATGTCCGAACGCACCTCTCGGTTTGGACATACAGTTTCGCACAGCCCCCGGAACTTTTCACGCCTTTTTCCTGCCCCACCCGCGCCCCCCCATGCGGGGGCTCGCGGCTCAAGCCTGAAACCCGGTTTTTCCACACAATGGAAAAACTTTCCGTGATTTTTCCATACAATGGAAAAACTTTGAGGAATTTTTCCACACTGTGGAAAACTTTTTTCCATAGTGTGGAAAAACCGCGAGCCGCGAGCCCCCGCATGGGGGCGGCGCATGCCGGGTTTTACGGCGTTGGCCCGGATTGCACCTGGATCTCGCGCACGGCGGCCGGCGGCATCCGCAGGTCCGCCGGGAAGATGAACCACAGGTAGTTCAGCTCCACGGGCCCGAGCTCGAGTTCCGGTTCGAGCTCGAACCAGTCGTCCGCGTCGTCGCTGGCGAGTGTGTAAAGGCCCAGTGGCGAACCCGCGGCGAACTGCACATCCACCGCGCGGACCTGGATGGGCTCTGCATAGCCCAGGCAGAGCCACGAGCCCCGGTTCCCGCCCGCCTGCCAGGTGGTGTTCAAATCGCCGTCCACCGCCGCCCACCCGGCGCCGGGCGCCCGGGCATCCTCGGACGAACGCACGATGGCCGGCGGGTGCAGGATGGCCACTTTCATGGAATTCACCCGGGCCGCCGTTTTGCGCCCGCTGCCCGCGGTCTGGATTTCGATGCCGTTGAATTGCGCGCCATCCACCGAGGCCACTCCCTGAATCTGCAACCCTCCGCTGACGGCGACATTTTCGAAGGTCCGGACCACGGCCCGGTTCCGGCCCCCCGCCTCCTGATAGATGTCGAAGTTGGTCAACCTCGTCAGCCCCTCGATGGTGACGTTGAACCGCCGCTGGCCGGCCGCGCTGCAATACACTTCCGCGAAGTGCAGCCGGATCGTGTAGGTTCCGTCCGGAATGGCCGGGAAACTGTAGGTCAACGTCGGCGCATAGCGCCGCGTCTGGTACACGGCCTGCGGCGCGTTCGTTGCGTTGGCAATGGCCGTGGTCGTTGACTTGGCCGTCCCGCCCGAATAGCCCGTGTCCGCCGACCAGCCACCGGTCAACGCCAGCCCGCCGCAGTTGACCTTGAGCGAGAACGCGGGCACGTCGTTGTCCGCCTCCGTTGCCGTCACGCTGGCGGCGGTGTAGCCGGACGCGGTGCACTGGAACACGGCGGTGCCGGCAGTGCTGTCGGCGTCATTGGCCGCGGCCAGGGTCACGGTCTGGTCGGTGGCATAGTTCGCGGGGGTGAAGATGAGGCTGGTTCCGGCGGAAACCGTGAGGTCGGCGTCGCCGCTGGCGCGGGCTACGGTCACGGTGACGGCGCTGGCCGGCGCGGCGGCCAGATGCACGCCAAAGGTCGCGGTGAATTCCTCCGCCACCGTCACCTGCAAAGGGCTGGCCACGATCGCCGGCGGCGGCGGCCCGGCGGCTTCGATCTCGATGCCTTTGAATTGGGCGCCGTCCACCGAGGCCACTCCTTGGATCTGCAGACCGCCGCTGACAGCCACGCTTTCAAACGTCCTGACCACGGCCCGGTTCTTGCCCCCCGCTTGCTGATAGATGTCAAAATTGGTCAGCCTCGTCAGGCCCTCGATGGAGACGTTGAATCGCCGCTGGCCGGCGGCGTTGGCGTACACCTCCGCGAAGTGCAGCCGGATCGTGTAGGTCCCGTCCGGAACATCGGGAAAGCTGTAGGTCAACGTCGGCGCATAGCGCCGCGTCTGGTACACGGCCAGCGGCGCGTTCGTTGCGTTGGCAATGGCCGTGGTCGTTGACTTGGCCGTCCCGCCCGAATAGCCCGTGTCCGCCAGCCACGGCGAAGCCCCCGTAATGGCGAGGCCACCACAGTTGATCCGGCGCGGCGTAAAAACACTGCCGCCGCCGCCGGATTCGAAGCGCACGCGGTTGCCAGTGGTGCTGACGGTGACGTTGCTGGCGGTCACCAGCCCGGAAGCGTCCACGGTCGCGGTGCCGGATTGGATTTGAACGTTGTCGCTGACCCGCAGGTTGCGCCAGGCCATGGTCGCGCCGGATGCGGGGTGGAACCGCTGGGTCCGGCGCGGGGTCACATCCACGGTGTGGGTGCGCGCGTCCATGGCCCGCAGGCTCATCTGCCAATTCGTGGCGGTGTCCTGCGGAACACCATCCCAGGTGTTCCAGCTTGCGGACCAATCCAGGTTCAGATGGTAGCCACCGGTCTGGGCGGGCGGCGAAGCCAGGTCTCCGGAATCGCGGCTTAGGCCCGGAACGGTTTCGTTGCGGACAACCTGGAAATTGGCAAAGGGCGCGTAATCCACTGGCGCAAGACCCGGCGGCAGGCCTTCGAACCCGATCCAGGTGTGGTCCGCAGCGGATACCAGGCCGCCCCAGCAGCGGCGGCCGGCGTCGAGCGCGCCGTAAACGGGCCGGCCCTGCGTGGCCCATTCAATGACATCGTCATTCGTGCCGTGCGTGATGCCGAACGGCACGTTGTCGTCGCCGATGCGGTTGGTGGCGTTGAGCCGGTGGTTCTGCCAGGTCCAGACTCCGGTTCCGGACCGACTTTGGATGGGCGCGGCCCAGCCGGCGGGCGCATCGAGCTGGACGGGCAGGTTCAAGGCGCGGGCGCCCCATTTGGCTTCCGCATCACCGCGCCAGTCGATACCGCCGCCATCGCCGGAGGTGGAGTAATCGGTCATCGGCTGGCTGGCAAAGGCCGCGGCAAAGACGTTGGGATAGCGCAGCGCCAGGGCCAGCGTGCCGCTGCCGCCCATGCTCTGGCCGTAGACATAAAGCCGGTTGGTATCCACCGGCGGTCCCGGCGGCTGGCGCTGCAGGTCGCGAATCATCCGCAGCACGCGCTGCTCGGTATAGTTGACGATGACATCGCCGGCGGCCACCTCGCCGCCGGCCCGGAAATCGTGGTCCCGCGCAAAACCAAACCACCACGTTTCGCCCTGGTCCACGGGATAGATGCGGTAGGTGCACCAGCCCCACGGATCCGGATCTTCCGTGACCGGCCCGTAGGAATTCCCGCCCCAGCCGTGCAAACTTACGGTGACCGGCACGGCGCTGGTTCCGCAGTCCGGCGCGAACACCACGTAGTCGTAGGCGTAGGCCAGCGCGTGCCGGACGGCGGGCGATTCGGAATCCAGCCCGTAGTAGCCGTTGCCGGGCTGGGGCGCGTGGAACGTCGGGTTCCACTTCCGCAGGTCCATAAACTGGATGAACAGATGGCCGTTGGCGCCGACGGTCGCCGCGGCTTCCACGGGCAGCGGCTCGGCGACGCCTTCGGCCAGCGGGCCGAGGACGTTGCCGGCGGCGAAGTCGTTGGTGTTTTCAGCGCCTTCCGCGCTGACGACGGTTACGGCGTAATAGGCGGTACCGGTGGCGCCGCCGGCAAAATCGCCCGGGGCGAGCGTCCAGACCAACAGCCCGGTGCCGGCGGCGAGGGGGGCGCCTTGGTTCGTGATCGCGACGCGTTCGAAATAGCGCGGTTGCCAGCCGCCGTCGACGTAGTAGTTGGCGTAGAAGTTGGCGGAACCTTCCCAGACCT
>CAZMOR010000313.1:0-4628 GCA_964567795.1 uncultured Verrucomicrobiota bacterium | reverse complement strand
TTCTTCATGCGCGGCATCGTGTTTTCCGACGACGCCCGGCTGGCCGGCCATCTGGTCGACATGGCACCGGAAACCAGCGGCCGGCTGCTGGCCGTGGAGGTGCACGAAGGCCAAGCCGTTCCGCAGGGTGCGCAGCTGTTTCAATTGGATTCCGCCAACGCCCAGGCCAATGTCCGGCAGGCCAAAGCGGCCCTGGCTTCGACCAAGGCCATCTGGACCGCCAGTCAGGCTCGCTATGAGAAAACCCTCCACGGTAACCGGCCCGAGGAAATCAAGGCGACCGAAGCCACCGTCAAGCGGCTGCAGGTTGAAGCGGACCTGGCCCAGCTGGATCTGAACCGCACCCGGGAGCTGCGCACGGAAGAGGCTGTCTCCCAGGATGCCCTCGACCGCGCCCAAACCACCTGGGAAGCCGCCCGGCAAAGCCTCGAAAATGCCAGTCAGATCCTGGCCGTCCTGCAACAAGGCTCGCGCCCCGAAGACATCGAGGCCGCCCGCGCCGAGGCCGAGCTGGCCAAGAGCCGCATCGCCGAGGCGGAGGCTGCGCTGCAGATTGCGCAGAAGGACCTGGATTTCTGCACCGTCCCGGCGCCGTTCGACGGCGTGGTGGTCCGCCGCTGGCTGGATCCCGGCGCCATGGTGTCCGCCGGCCAGCCCGTGGTCAGCCTGTTCGATCCCGCCACGCTCCGGGTCGATGCCAACCTCGAGGAAAAGAACCTGCACCGCGTCCGGGTCGGCGACCAGGTCGCCATCCGCGTCGACGCCTATCCCCGCCTGCGGCTGGAAGGCCGGGTGGAGGAAATCCTGCGCGCCACCAATTCCAAGTTCAGCCTGATCCCGGCCGAAGGCGTCTCGGGCACCTATATCAAGGTGACACAGCGCGTGCCGCTGCGCATCGCCGTCACGGCACCGGCGGATCTGCATCTGGGGCCGGGCCTCTCGGTCGAGGTCCGCATCCGCATCGGCTCGGCGGCGGAGTAGCTCCGTGCTCCCCGCCAATCCACCGGGCATGGCCCACCGCTGGGGCGCCCTGGGGATCATCATGATGGGCACCTTCATGGCCATCCTGGATGCCAGCATCGTGAACGTCGCGCTGCCCCACATGATGAGCACCTACAGCGTGAACCGCGACCAGATCGAATGGGTGTCCACCGGCTTCATGCTGACCTCGGCGGCGATCATGCCGCTCATCGGCTGGCTGATGACGCGGATGAACTACAAAGTCCTGTATCTGGGCTGCCTCGGGCTTTTCACGCTGGCCAGCGGCGCCTGCGCCATGGCCTGGAACTATGAAACCATGATCGCCGCCCGGATCTTGCAGGCCATCGGCGGCGGGGCCATCCAGCCGGTCGGCATGGCGATCGTGGCCGAACTTTTTGCCCCGCACGAACGCGGCCGGGCGCTCGGCATCTGGGGCACCGGCATCATGGTGGCGCCGGCGCTGGGCCCCACCCTGGGCGGCTACCTGACGGACGCCTTCGGCTGGCGCACGATTTTCTCGGTCAATCTGCCGTTCGGCATCCTGACCCTGCTCGCCGGCCTGGTCCTGATGCGCTCCATTCATGCCGGCGGCGCCCGGCGCCCCTTCGATTTTCCCGGCTATTTCTTCCTGGCCCTCGCCCTGGTGGCCGGGCTCACGGCCCTCTCCAACGGGCAGGAAAAAGGTTGGGATTCAACCTATGTCCACGTGTGCGAAACCTTGACCCTGGTCGGGACCGTGATGTTCATCGCCGTGGAACTTCAAGTCGCCCAGCCCCTGATGGACCTGCGGCTCTTCCTGGTCCGCAACTACGTCTTGTGCGTGCTGCTGGCGATCTTCCGCGCCGTGGGGCTCTTCGGCAGCGTCTTCCTGTTTCCGATCTACCTGCAAACCCTCATGGGCTATACCACCATCCAGTCGGGCATCTGGATGATCCCCGGCGCCATTTCCGTCGGCCTCACCATGCCCATCGCCGGCCGGCTGGCCGACCGCTACAGCCCGCGCACCCTCGCCACCCTCGGCAGCCTCCTGACCGGATATTCGCTGATCCAATTCGGTTTTCTCGATCCGCTCTCCGGCGGCTGGATGCTCATTCTGCCCCAGGTCATCCGCGGCGTGGGTCTCGCGCTGCTGATGGCGCCGCTCATCGCCACGGCCCTGAATTCGGTGCCGCGCCACGAACTGCCGATGGCCACCGTGTTCCTGAACGTGTCCCAGAACGTCGGTGGCGCCCTCGGCATCGCGCTCTTGAACAACTATGTGACCCGCGCCATCCAGCAGCATGCCGTGCGGCTGGGCGAAGTCCTGCCGCCGCAATCCCCCGAATATTTCCGCCTCATGCATGCCGCCTCCGCCCTGGTTGCCCGCGGCGTCCACGGCCTCCTGCCCACGCCGGAGGTCAAAACCGTCTGGACCGCCGCCCAGAGCATCCTCCACCGCGCCCAGGTGTTGGGTTTCGACAACGGCTTCGTCTTTGGCGGCTGGATCGTGCTGGCCGCCGTCCCCCTCTGCCTGCTGCTGAAATCCATGCCGCACCACCACCACGCGCGTGCCGCGGCAAAGCCATCGCCCGGGGCCAGCGCCGCTTGAGTTCCCGCTTGCTCGCGGCATGAAAAACGCCGGGCTCCTCGCGGAGCCCGGCGTTGCTTTCATAGTCGAAAGATTACTTCGCGGGCATGACGCTCATGCCCTTCTCGGCGCCTTCCAGCGGAGAACAATAGGCGATCTTTTCCTTGGCTTCGGTGACTTCCGTGGTGCCGACGGTCTTCATTTCGACATCCAGCACTTCGCCGGTGTCGGGATCCACGAGCTCCTCGGCCGAGCCGACCTGGAACTTCTGCCCGACGGCCACGCCTTCGCGGGTGCCGCGGTTGATGACCAGCTTGTCCGCCCCGGCCAGCATGATCGAACCCTTCCACGGCACGCTCTCCAGCTGCTTCTCGAGGAATTCCACGCATTGCACCACGGCGTCTTCGCAGGCTTTGCCGACGTTGTCGTTCTGGAAGCCTTCCAGGTTGCCGCCCAGGCCGCCCAGCGCGCTGCCGCTGTAGCCCACGCCCAGCCCGCGCCGCCCGGCCACGCCCACGACCTTCTGCGACGCCTTGACCTGTCCGGTCTCGCTGTCCACCAGGTAGATCGTGATGTTCACCTCGGCCTTGCCCTTCGACCCGCCCAGCGAAATGCCCTTGAAGCTGAGCCCGCCGCTGCCGCCGCTGGTCTCGTTCTGCACATGCGTGATGGAACCGCGCACCAGCAACTGCGCCGGCGTCATCCGGTCAACCTGCGGGGCCTTGTCGCCGCCGGCCATCCGGCCGCTCGCCGCCAGGTCCTGCTCCTTCATCGCTTCCTGGCGCATGTCCGCGTCGCCCAGCACGATGAACTTGCCGTTCTGCTGCAGCGCATCGGTCAGGATCGTCGTGAACCCGTCGCCCACGTCCCACTGCCCCGACCAGCCCGCCTCGTTCGGAAACTTGCTGACCGTGATGGAATAGCGCAGGTTGCCCTCCGCCTGGGCCACGGCCATGCCCAACACACCCGCCGCGCAAAAGACCGCCAACCCCTTCGTGATCCTTCTCATGTGCTCCCTTCCTTCCGGCCCGGAGGCCGGAATTCGTTTATTCTTTGCGGGGAATTATGAAAGATGTTCCCGCAAAAACAAGTCCCAAGCGGATTTTCTGTTCCGACCCCCCAACAAAGGGTTGACACCCACCCCCCAAACACGCTAAACACGCCCGTCATTTTATTAGAAAGAAAGGCCTCGCATGCAACCGACCTATCATCCGTCCAAGAAAAAGCGCGCCCGCAAGCACGGTTTCCGCGCCCGCAATTCCTCCGCCAACGGCCGCAAGGTCCTCAGCCGCCGCCGCGCCAAGGGCCGCAAGTCCTTGACCGTCAGCGACAGGAAGTAACCGTCTTCCCCGCCCCGCGCCGGGGCTTCCATCCCATGCAACCCGGCAGCGATCGCCCGGCCGTTCCCCCTGCAAAGGACCCCGGCCGGGCGTTTTGCGTCCGCGCCACCCTGGGACCCAAACAGCGCCTCCGCCGGACCTCCCAGTTCGACGAAACCTACGACCAGAACCTCCGCTGGCACGGCCGCTTCATGGTGCTGTTCCGCCATGCCGCCCCCGACGCCTCCCGGCGTCTCGGCGTGGTCGCCAGCAAGAAGGTCGGCAACGCCGTCGAACGCGCCCGCGCCAAGCGCCGCCTGCGCGAAGCCTTCCGCCTCAACCGCGCCCGCTTCACTGCCGGCACCGATGATGTCGTCCTCGTCGCGCGCCGCGCCATCCTCGCCGCCCCCTGGTCCGATCTGGTCGCCGAGCTGTTGAAACTGGCGGCGCAGGCCGGCTTCCTGCCCCCCGCGCCATGAACCCCGTGGCCGCCACGTTGTGCTTCCTGATCCGCGTGTATCAAAAAACGCTTAAGCACGCCTTCGGCAACTGCTGCCGCTTTGAACCGTCCTGTTCAAATTATATGCTGGATGCCATCCGCATCCATGGGGTACTGTACGGCGTTTTTTTAGGGATCCGCCGCGTGGCCCGGTGCCACCCGTGGAACCCCGGCGGATACGATCCCGTCCCGCCCAGGCAAACTGGTTTTAAACGAGAACTGAAATGAATAGAAAAGACCTGATCCCGATCATCCTGATCTT
>CAZMOR010000312.1:0-3592 GCA_964567795.1 uncultured Verrucomicrobiota bacterium | reverse complement strand
AAAATCCTCAGGATCTTGGAGGTGCACGCATTCGAGAAACTCCCTCTCGTGGAACTACTTGCGGATTCAGGCCCGCAGAATCAAAAGGATGTAAATTGCAACCAATTGCAATTGTTCAACTTATAACCGGACAGCAGTGCTGAAAATGCCTAAAAAAGGCACTTTCGCGGCGTTTTTCCGGTGTTGGGAGGCATGAGCCGCGATTCCCCGCATGGGGGCGCCTAGGGCTTGGGCGCGGGAGTCTTGCGGGGGCGGTGGACGGGCTTGGGGCGGAAGGGGGCGCGGAAGGCGGTTTCGAAGTCGTAGACATGGTCGAAATCCTCGACCTTGTCGTCTTCGGTTTTGCCGAGGAGACCGGCTTCGAGGAGAAGGAAGACGATTTCGCCGAAGTCGCGGGTGGTGCGGACGCCCCAGCGGGCGAGGACGGTCATGGCGAGGGGGCCGAACTGTCCGAGGGCATGGTCGCGCAAGCCGAAGGAGAGTTCAGCGCCGGTGATCTGGCGGGGCTTTTTCTCCTGCTCTTGGATTTTCTTGAGGGTTTGGATGAGGCCTTCGTTGAGAAAGAGGAAGGCTTCGGGGTCGTAGCGGCGGTCGCGGGCGCAGATGCGGGCGACGGCCTCGGGGAGGGAGGGGCGTTCCATGGGGTCAGGGGGCGAGGGCGGATTTGATGCGGTCGGCGAGGGCGGCGGCTTCGGACATGTCGGCATAGGGGTGCGGAGTCCAGTTCCAGTGGTGGCCGTCGTGCTTGAAGCGGGGCACGACATGGACGTGGAAATGGGGCACGACCTGGCCGGCGGCGGCGCCGTTGGCCTGGTGGATGTTGACGCCGTCGGCGCCGAGGCCTTCAAGCTGGGCCTGGGCGATGCGGCGGGCGACGGCGATGACCTTGGCGAGGGTTTCGGGGGGAGTCTGGACGATGTTTTCGGTGTGGGCCTTGGGGATGACGAGGGCGTGGCCCTTGACGATGGGGCCGATATCCATGAAAGCGAGGACGTCGGCGTCTTCGTAGAGCTTGATGGAGGGGATCTGGCCGGCGATGATTTTGCAGAAGATGAAATCTTTAATGGTGCGCGCTGCTCCGGGGGGGGGGTGTAGGGGCCGGGGAGGTCGCCGCGCTGGTGCATCCAGCGGGCGCCCAGGCCCAGGGCGAAGAGGAGGAGGACGCCCAGGAGGAAGCGGCGCTCCGACAGGGTCAGGTCGAAGCAGGCTTTCAACGGCAGGCCGAGGGCGCCCATGGTCTCTTTCCACTTCATGGGCAAGAGTGTAGGGCGGAAATGCGCGGAATAGCCAGAAAAAATCTTGGCCGTTTTGTGGCTGGAAAACGGGGCGGGAGAATGATAGGTTCTGCGCCGATGTTGTGCCAGAACTGTCATAAAAACGAGGCGACGGTCCACCTGACCCAGGTGGTGGACGGCCAGACCGCGAAGTTCCACCTGTGCGAAGAGTGCGCCGCGCAGAAGGGGATCGACGTGTCGACCAATCCGATGGACCTCAACGGGATGATGGCGAATTTGAAGGAGCAGCTGGAACACCTCAAGGAGGACCTGGAGGCGCCGCAGGCGGCCGCGGCGGCGCCGGGGGCGGGGGTCTGCCCGGCGTGCGGGCTGACGCGCACGGAGATTTTGAAGAAGGGGCGGCTGGGCTGCGACAAGTGCTACGAGGTGTTCGCGGCGGAGATGCTGCCGGTGGTGCTGTCGCTGCAGCACAGCGACCAGCACATGGGCAAGGTGCCGCAGCGTTCGTCGGCGCGGCTGCGGAATTCCGTGGAAACGGCGCGGCTGCGGCGGGAGCTCGACAAGGCCGTGGCGGGGGAGAATTACGAAGAGGCCGCGAAGCTGCGCGACCAGATCAAGGCCCTGGCGGAGGGGCAGGGCGCGCCATGATTCCGCACGAATCAGAGGAGCAGGACTATGGCGAGGCGTTCGGCATCACGCTGAGCAGCCGGGTCCGGCTGGCGCGCAACCTGCGGGGCGTGCCGTTTCCCGACAAGGCGCCGGCGACCGTCCGCGCGGATGTGCGCCAGCGGGTCATGGACGCGGCGCGCGCGGAGCTGCCGGAGCAGGAGACGCTGTCCGGCGCGCAGCCGTTGCGGCGCCAGCTTTTGTTCGAAAATCACCTGATCAGCCGCCACTTGCTGGAGGACCGGCCCGAGGCGGCGCTCTGCATGAACCCGGAGCATACGCGGGCGGTGATGATCAACGAGGAGGACCACCTGCGCATCCAGGTGCTGCGCCCCGGGCTGGCGCTGCGGGAGGCGTGGGCGGACGCGAACGCGCTCGACGACGCACTGGAGGCGAAGCTCGATTACGCGTTTTCGTCGTCGCTGGGCTATCTGACCAGCTGTCCGACGAACGTGGGCACGGGCATGCGGGCGAGCGCGATGATGCACCTGCCGGGGCTGGTGCTGCTAAACGAGATGGAACCGATCGCGAACGGGCTGGGCAAGATCGGCCTGACGGTGCGCGGGCGGTGGGGCGAAGGCACGGCGGCGCTGGGGCACATGTTCCAGGTATCGAACCAGCTGACGCTGGGGATGGCGGAGGACCGCATCGTGGCGGACCTCGAGGAGATCGTGAAGGAGATCGCGGGCCACGAACGCAACGCGCGGGAGCGCCTGAAGCGCGAGAAGGCGTTGTTCACGGAGGACCTGGCGGCGCGGGCGGAGGGGCTGCTGGCCGCGGCGCGGCTGATGACGGCGCAGGAGGCGCTGGAGCGGCTCTCGGAGTTGCGGCTGGGGATCCTGCTGGGGCTGGTGCGGGGCATCGAGCTGCGGCTGGTGGACCGGCTGCTGCTCGACGTGCAGCCGGCGCACCTGCAGGCGGCCGCGGGGAAGAGCATGAGCAGCGAGGAGCGGGACGTGGAGCGGGCCCGGCGGCTGCGGGAAGCATTGGGGCGCCGGCCGGTCCGGCGCCGGAAGAAGGAAGGACCACATGAATAACTTTACGCCCCGGGCGCAGCAGGTGCTGCAGCTGGCGCGGCAGGAGGCCGACCGGTTCAACCACGGCTACATCGGCACGGAGCATCTGCTGCTGGGGCTGATCGCCCTCGGGCAGGGCGTGGCCGTGACGGTCCTGCGCCGCCAGGGGCTGGACCTGGACACCCTGCGCCTGGAGGTCGAGAAGGCCGTCGGCGTGGGGTCCGACATGAAGACGGTGGGCAACGTGCCGTATACGCCGCGGGTCAAGAAGGTGCTGGCACTGGCGGGCACCGAGGCGCGCGCGATGAACGTGGAGTTCGTGGGGACGGAGCACATCCTGCTGGGGCTGCTGCGCGAGGGCGAAGGCGTTGCGGCGCGCATCCTGACCAACCTGCACGTGGACATCGACAAGATCCGCGAGGCGGTGATGAAGGAACTGGATCCGAACTTCGAGCCGGGCCAGCCGAAGGAGGAGCCGGAGGAACCCGGGCCGGGGCCGGAGCTGGAGCCCGGGCCGGGCGGCATGCGCGGCGGGCCCAAGGATTCGAAGACCCCGGCGCTGGCGACGTTCGGGCGCGACCTGACGGCGCTGGCGCAGAAGGGCGCGCTGGACCCGGTGATCGGCCGCACGGACGAGATCGAGCGCGTGATGCGCATCCTGTGCCGGCGCACCAA
>CAZMOR010000311.1:0-6753 GCA_964567795.1 uncultured Verrucomicrobiota bacterium | reverse complement strand
GCCCCTCTCCGCCTTCCCTCCGCCTCACCCATCATCCCGGCCCGCCAGCGCCTGCGCCAGCAACGCCGCCACCGTCCCCGTCATGATCCCCGACCCAAACAACTGCTGCGCCCAATCCGGAAAATGCATCAGCAACCGCGGCTCCAGCGTCACCGCCAGCCCCGCCCCCAGGCTCGTCGCCACCACCAGCGAGCTCTTCCGCCCGAACCCGTTCGCCCCCATCAGCCGAATGCCCGACGCCGCCACCGTCCCGAACATCACCAACGTCGCCCCGCCCAGCACCGCCCGCGGAATCAGCGTAAACGCCCACGACACCGCCGGCACCAGCCCCATCACCACCAGGAACGCCGCGATCCACAGCCCCACCCGCCGGCTCGCCACCCCCGTCAGTTGGATCACCCCGCTGTTCTGGCTGAACGACGTCGTTGGGAACGAACCGAAAATCGTTGCCAGCATCGAATTCAGCCCGTCCGCCAGGATGCCGCCGCTCAACCGCCGCTCGTAGACCTCCCCGTCCGTCGGCTCGCCCGACACCATGCTCGTCGCCGTGATGTCTCCGATCGTCTCGACGGTGGACGCCAGGTACATCAGCGCCATCGGCAGCGCCCACTCCCAGCGGAACGCGAACGCGATGCGGAACGGCACCGGCGCCATGAACCACGCCCCGTCCCACGCCGGCACCTGCACCGCGCCGACCAGCGCCGCCACGCCCGTCCCCGCCAGCATGCCGAACATCAGCGCCCCCATCCGGCACCAGGGATTCTGCATCCGGTTCAGCCCCAGCACCACCCCCGCCGTGAACAGCGCCAGCACGATGTCCCGCGGCACCGCGAAATTCCCCGCCGCCAGCGCCGCCTCCCCCCCGCCGATCTGCAGCACCGACACCTTGATCAACGTCAGTCCGATCAAGGTGATGACGATCCCCGCCACCAGCGGCGTGATGAACCGCCGCAGCCACGGCAGCACCTGGCTGATCCCTACCTCCACCAGCGCGCACACCAGCCCCATCCCCAGCATCAGGCCGATCATCTGTTCCGGCGTATCCCCCCGCGCCGTCCCCGCCGCCGCCATCCCCGCGAAAATTGCGATGAAGCTCGAACTCGTGCCCTGGATGCTCAGCAGCCCGGACCCCAGCGCCCCGAACCGGTGGATCTGGATGTATGTCGACACGCCCGAGATGAACAGCGACATCCCCGCCACCTGCCGCGTCAGCGCCGGCGTCGCCCCTCACAATCCGCACACCACCAGCGCCGGCGTCACGATCCCTGCGAAAATCGCCAGCAGGTGCTGGAACGCCGCCCCCAGCGCCACGCGCAGCGGCGGCTTCTCCTCCAGCCCGAACAAGACATCCGCCAACCCGGCACTCGGCAAGCGCATGCGTAACCTCCGCTTCTCCGCCCCATCATCCCCGCCCGCCCCGTTTTGCACAACGGAATTCCACCGCCCCGCTTCCCGCATGCGCTTGCTCGCGGCTCATGCTCCCATTTCCAATCCTGCTAATCCTGAAAAATCCTGTGAATCCTGTCTAAAATATTTCCTGTCACACCCATCCGTTCGCCGCGGTTGGTTTCCGCGCCGGCAAAATCCAAAAGAAATCCCCTCTTTTCTCCGCCCCCCCTGTTTCCCTCATGCGGGGGCTCGCGGCTCAGGCTTTCCAGATCAACTCAGCAGAACCGTCCTTCCCGCCCACTACTTCAGCCCACCGCGCATAGCCACCGCCTTCCGAAGGACGTGGCAAACAGGGGAGTTCTTTTGAATTTTGACGGGGTCTCCCGCGGAAATAACCCGCGAATAGGCGAGTGCCGAGCCCAAGCCGCAGGCGCAGGGCGAACGCGAGCTCTATGGCGCCACGCTAGCGTGGCGAGCGCGAGAGCGAAGCGAACAGAGCGGCAATTTTCCGGAAATGCCGCGGTGCGGGCGACCCGAGCCGTACCTGTGTACGCGAGTGGTCGCCCTCGACGCGGCAGAACGGAAAAGACGCCGGTTGGTTTCCGCGCCGCCAAAATCCAAAAGAAATCCCCTCTTTTCTTTGCCCCATCTGCATTCCCCGTTCCCTTCCCCTGCCTTCTGCCCCCCCTCGTCCCTCTCGCCCCGCCCCAACGTTAAGGATCGAGCCCCACGCCGTACATCACCACCGCCCCCGCCGGCGTCGCATCCGTGAACGCCGTCACCGGCACCGCCGCCGTGATGCCCCCCTGGATCACCGCAAACCCGTCCACCAGATTCGTGGACCGCAGGATCCGGTACCGCTTCCCGCCCACGCCGTCCCACCGGACCAGGCAGGCCGACGCCGCCAGCGCCTGCGGCGCCTGCATGAACAACCCCGAGGCCGCATTGGTCGGCTGCGTGCCCGCTTGGAATTCGCTCGCGTCGGGGAAGCCGTCGCGATCCCAGTCGGTATGCGCCCCCGCGTTCGTCAGCGACCCGAACTGGCCCAGTTCCCACGAATCCGTCATGGCATCGTCGTCGCAATCCGTGCACGTCAGCAGGGCAAACTGCTTCATCACCCCCAGGTGCTGCATGTCCGTGCCCGCGGAGTCATTGGTCTGTACGGGCGACGGCGGCGGATTCCAGATACGGCTGTCGAACACCACGCCGCTGGGAAACACGAAACCGCCCAGCGTCAGCGGCACCAGGCAGTCGTTGAAGATCCGGTTCGGCAGCACGTAGTCGTAGGGATACGCCCGCGTCAGGTTCGTGTCCTTGTCCCCCGCCTGGTCCGCCGGCTGCGCGGCATCCGTCACCACATTGGACAGCGTCAGCAGGCTGTCGTCGTTGCGGTTGGGCGTGTTGAAATCGCCGGCGATGATCAGGAAATCGCTCGTCGGCCAGTTGGCCTTGCGGATTTCGTTGGTGAGGATCGCCGCCTCCTTGGCCCGCGTCGCCTCGTCGGACGTCGTCGCCCCGGACTTCATGTGGACGCTGACCACCCGCAGGTCCTGCGTCCCCGGCAGGTTGATCGTCGCCCAGGCGAAATCCCGCCCGGCCACCTGCGTATCGTTCCACTCGCCCGACGCCGTGATCGGCCAGCGGCTGATGACCCCGTTGGGCAGTTCGCTGCCCGTGTAGCTCTCGACGTAGAAATCGTAGTTGGTGCCGAACACCGCATCCACGTACGCCCGCCGGCTCGCGTTCGTCACCAGCCATTCCTGGATGGCCACCACGTCCGGCTGCAGCGCCTTGAAAATCCGCTCCGACGTGCCGATGTAGCGCATCTGGTCGTTGGTCGTGCGGTCCGTCAGGTTGGCCGTCATCACCTTGATGAACTCCCGCATGTCGCGGTAGATGGTCGCCCGGCAGGTGGACGCAACCCCGGCCTGGTTCGTCGCCCGCACCGTCAGGACATTCGTGCCGACGCCCAGGAAAATGTCCGGAATCGTCCAGTTGGTCACCGCCGCGCAGCCGCCGCTCTCGCCGGTCAGCGCATTGGTCCACGCCAGCCGGCCCACGGCGCTCGTGTTGCACGTGCCCGCCAGCGTCTGCGCCCGCGTGGAATACCCCACGGCGAACTCCGTCAGCACGAGGTTGGTGATCGTCGCCACGGGGTAGTCGCCGCTGCCCGCCGTCGCCGTCACCGTCAGGTTGTCCAGCCCCAGCTTCGGCCGGTTGCCCGTCGTGCCGCCCGTCCCGTTGTGGCTGTAGAACCGCAGCCGCGCCCCTGCCTCGTTGTTGAACGCCGCCGGCAGCGCCACCGCCGACACGCTATTCGTCGCCGGCGTGCCGTTCGGCACGTTCAGCACCTGGGCTGCGGCCAGTTCCGTGAACGCCGCCCCGTCCGTGCTCCAGTACACCCGCAGCGAACTGCGCCGGTCGCCCGTGGAATTGGTGATCCCCTCGCAGGTGAACGACAGCGTCCCCGCGTTCACGCCCGAAAAATCCAGGTACACATCCACCGCCAGCGCCGCGCTGTTGTCCGTGGACCCGGTCGTCAGGAAAACCAGTTGTCCGGCACCCTTCTGCTTGCCCGCCGTCGATCCGCTCGTCCAGTTCGTCGTCGCCACGGTCAGTTTCGTTGCCGCGGGGATCGTCCCCGTGCCGCCCGCCGGCATCGCCCCGAAGCGGTTGGCGCCGGAGCCCGAACTGAAATTCTCCGCCCAGTTGGCGATATCCCCGAACGTCTCGGTATACGTCAGGCCCGGCTGGCTCGCCATCGGCACGGGCACCGTCGCCCGCGCCGGCGCGGTGGCCAGGAGCGCTGCCGCGCCCGCCCAAACCGTGATTCCTTTTCCAAGCCGCATCCCGGCAGAGTAGCCCCGCCCGCCCCGCCCCGACAAGCCCGCTCTTCCCCCCCTCCATTCCCAATCCTGTCTAATCCTGAAAAATCCTGTAAACCCTGTCTAAAACATCTCCTGTGCCCCCATGTGGGCGGTTGATTTTCTCTGTGGCCTACGCGCCTCTGTGTGAGACCGGATTTTCACCGCGAAAGTGCCGTTTTTGAGCCTTCCGGGCCGTTTTCCACCCCGAGCCCCCCCCCATCCCCTGACTACCAGTCCAGAATCTGGCTGGTAGAATATGAGCCACTGCTGACACGGAGATTGGTCGGTTTCACAATAATCGGGAATATTTCCAGATCAGACCGGCTGGAATTCGCAGGAACCGTAAAGGTTTTGTAGTCAAAAACACCGGTCGAAGCCGTGATTGTTCGCGGCTTGTCGTCATTGTTCCGCACCGAAAATCGCACGCAATATTTGTGCTCGCCAATCTCGGATGCACGGACTTCGAAAACCCGGATGGGTTCGGTTTTCACTTGTTTGGCATGCGCGGCGGCGTTTTGCGCGCGAACGGCCTGCTGGTCCTTCTCGACATGTTCACGCGCGACGGCCATGGCGCGTTTATAGGCGGACGCCTTCTGCGGGTCGTACTCGTATTTCTTCTGCCAGTCGTTGGGCAGCAGGGGAAATTCCAGCTTAGTCAATCCGGCTTCATGCTGGATGGTCAGCCCGTCCGGCTCGATTTTCCGCACCTGGATGTTGCGATAGACTTGGCCATCCGTCGTGGCGACATCGTTGGACCCCAGCGGTATTTCCAGTGCCGGTTTCGGCGGAGTCCGGAACTTCTCCTGCAGTTCATCGGGAATGTCGGTAAAAGGTACCTTGGCCATGCCGCCCTCATAATAGATCAAGACGGCTTCCGCCTCGACCCGCCGCACGGCTGCATTCCGGTACACCTGGCCGGACTTGGTGACGAGATCGTTGGACCCGACATCCGCCGGCAGCACCGGGGCAGGCTTTTCTGCGACGGCCGGCTCCGGTGCCATTTTTCGGTAGTGGTCCCGCTGATCGGCCTGGATTTCGCTGTAGTAGATTTTGGAAATGCCGCCGGAATGCTTGATGAAGATGCCTTCCCAGTCGTAGCGCTGGACAGTGATGTTGGTGTAGGTCAGCCCGGTCAGTGTCGTCAGGTCTTCTCCCCAACCCGCCAGCGGCCATCCGAGGCACAGGCAAAGAAACGCATAACGAATTCGCATGGCATCCCTTTCAATGGCTGTGCATTGTACACATTTGCCCCGCCCCTGTGAAGCCCCGCCTTGAGCCGCGACCCCCCCTCACCCCGGATGGGTCATTCGGATTTTTGCCCGGCCTGTTCGGCCTGCATTTGCTGGCGGAGCTGCTGCTGCGTCCGTTCCGCTTCCTGGACCGCATCGGCCACGACGCGCTGGTAGGTCGCCGCGGCTTCCGGATCGTAGCCGTATTTCTTCTGCCAGTCCGCCGGCAGCAGCGGAAACTCCAGCTTGGTCAGCCCTTCGTCGTGGCGGAAGGTCACGCCGTCGGGCTCGTTCTTCCACACCTGGACGTTGCGGAAAATCCGGCCATCCGTCGTGACGAGGTCGTTGGAGCCCGGCGGCGTTTCGGGGGCCGGGATCTGGAACTTGGTTTCCAAATATTCGGTGATGTTGGTGACATCGCCGGCGGGCGGATCTTCCCCCCAACCCGCGAGGGGCCAGCCCAGGCACAGGCAAAGAAGTGCGGAACGGATTTGCATGGGTTCTCTTTCGATGTACCGCATTCTACTCTTCCGCCACGGTCCCTGTGAA
Source organism: uncultured Verrucomicrobiota bacterium (assembly GCA_964567795.1). Taxonomy (GTDB): domain Bacteria; phylum Verrucomicrobiota; class Kiritimatiellia; order CAIQIC01; family Lenti-01; genus Lenti-01. The sequence goes on along the minus strand of CAZMOR010000311.1, from coordinate 719 downwards.
GTCCCGCCATGAGCCGCGAGCCCCCGCATGGGGGCAGCCGTTTTGCCACATAGAACGCAAAGAGCGCATGGATCCAGTCCGTCAGGATCGCGACCTTGTGTTCTTTGCGATCTTTGTGGCGAATTTTCCGATGTCCCCGCCCTTCTCCCATCGTGTCATCCGTGGTATCCGTGGTCGTCCTCCTCCTTTCCTGCGTTCCTGCTTGGGCCTGCGCCGTTCTAGCTCGCTTTCACAACCGGCAGCTCGTCCCAAGCCGTGGTCCAGGCGGGCGATTTGCGCCGCTGGCGCATGTGCCATTTGTCGCTCAGCAGTTCGCTGGCGTAGCGCACGGCGCGGTGCGCGGGTATGCGGTTCAGGGCGTCGAGGCTGGCCATGAGGCGGTCCGTGCGGGCATCGTCGGCCGGCTGCGCCGCGAAAAGCAGGCCCTGTTCGCCGGTCGCGGGCGCGAGGTCGGGCAGCAGCACCCCCGCCTTCTGGTATTTCAGGCCGGGACGGAAAATCCGCGCGAGCGCCTGTTGGGCGCATTGCACGAGCCGGCCGGAGTCGTGCGTGGGCCGCTCCAGGACCAGCGTGAGGCCGTTGGCATAGAACGGCTCCGCGTCGGTGAAGGGGCTGGTCTGCACGAAGACCGTCACCGCCCGCGCCCGGAGCCGCTGCCGCCGCAGCTTCTCCCCCGCGCGCGCGGCGAAGGCGGCGACGGCGCCTTGCAGATCCTCCAG
>CAZMOR010000310.1:0-9408 GCA_964567795.1 uncultured Verrucomicrobiota bacterium | reverse complement strand
GGAGGTCACTTCATGCTCGAAGGTGGTGGGGAAGAGGTAGCCCGAGCCGACGGCGATGCCGATGGCCAGCGTGCGCTCGCGGGCGCGCTTGGTGGCGTCGCGTTCGACGGCGAAGCTGGAGTTGATGCCGACGCCGGCCAGGAAGTTGCGGCGGACGGAGGTGCCGGAGCCCTTGGGGGCGACCATGATGACATCCACGCCCTTGGGGGCGTCGACGCCGGTCAGCTTGCGGTAGACCCAGCCGAAGCCGTGGGAGAAGTAGAGGGCCTTGCCCTTGGTGAGGTAGGGCTTGACGCGCGGGAAGACGTACTTCAGGGCGCCGTCGTTGACGAGCATCATGATGATGGTGGCGCGGTCGCAGGCTTCCTCGACATCGAAGAGGGACTTGCCGGGCTTGAAGCCGTCCTGTTCGGCGCGCTTCCAGTCGTTGGCGAAGCGGGGATCCTGGCCGATGATGACGTTGATGCCGTTGTCGCGCATGTTGAGGGACTGGGCGGGGCCCTGGACGCCGTAGCCGATGACGGCGATGACTTCGTTCTTCAGGACCTGCTGGGCCTTCTTCAGGGGGAATTCCGCGCGGGTGACGATGTTTTCCTTCGTCCCGCCAAAATCAATCTTGGCCATAGTTCAATACTCCTTCTGGTTCCTTCTGGGAAACAAGCGTTGAACAATAGGGGGAGAAAGGGCCGTAGGCAAGCGGGTTTTTGGGAAAAATGGGGGGGGAAGAGGGGTAGCCGCAAAGAGCACGAAGAGCATAGAGAAAGGGAGAGGAGAAGGAGGGAGAAGAGGGTTGGCCACAAAGAACGCAAAGAGGGCAAAGAGAAGACGGAGCAAGCGAGGGGGCGGGAAAGAGAACCGCGAATGGGCGCAAATGGGAAAGAGGCTTTTTAGGCAGTATTCACAGGATTTACAGGATGGAGAAGGGGCGGTCATCCCGAGCTTGACGAGGGATCTCGGTTTTACCAGAGGCGTTGGCGGATGGCGGGGCCGAGATGTTTCGACTCCGGCGCTGAGCGCCTGCGCTCAACATGACGGCGAGCGATCTGTTGCCGTCACTTGCTCAGGAAGGGGGCGAGGGGGGCGGCGGGGGTGGCGCCGGAGGCGGGCGCGGAGGCATCGCGCGCGGCGGTTTCGACGACGTGGAGGAAATAGGGTTCGAGGGCCTGGCGGGGATGGTCGAGGGCGGGGTCGGCGCCGAGCGCGGCGCGCGCGGCGGCGAGGACCTTCTGCAGGGTGAGCGGGTCGGCGGGGGTCGGGAACGTGAGCGTGGTTTTGTCCTTCTGCGAAAGCAGGGCATCGAGGGTGCCCTGGGCGAGGATGCGCCCGTTGAAGAGGATGGCGACCTGCCGGCAGACGTCTTCGACATCGGCGAGGAGGTGCGAGGTCAGCAGGACGGTCTTGCCGCGGGCGGCGAGGGCGAGGATGAGGTCCTTGACCTGGCGGGTGCCCTGGGGGTCGAGGCCGGCGGTGGGTTCATCGAGGATGACGAGGTCGGGATCGTTGAGGAGGGCCTGGGCGAGGCCGATGCGGCGGGCCATGCCCTTGGAGAATTCGCCGACGGGGCGGTGGCGGGCGTGGGCGAGGCCGATCATGTCGAGGAGCTGGTCGATGCGTTCGCGGGCGACGGCGGCGGGGAGGCGGAAGAGGCGGGCGTAGAAGGTCAGGGTTTCGAGGGGGGTGAGGTGGGGATAGAGGTAGGATTCCTCGGGGAGGTAGCCGATGCGGCTCTTGACGGCGGTGGAGCGGGGCGAGGCGCCGAGGACCTCGAGGGCGCCGGCGGTGGGGAACAGCAGGCCGAGGATCATCTTGATGGTGGTGGATTTGCCGGAGCCGTTGGGGCCGAGGAGGCCGAAGACCTGTCCGGCGGGGATCTCGAAGGAGATGCCGCGGACGGCCTCGACGCGCGGGCGGTGCCAGAAGTCGCGGAACGTCTTGGCGAGGGCGCGGGCCTGGATGGCGGGGGGCGTGGTCATCAAGCGGGATTAAAAATGAAGGCGGGGGAATTGGGGAGGAAAAAATTTTCCACAGTGTGGAAAACTTTTTTCCACAGTGTGGAAAAAATCCTCAAAGTTTTTCCATTGTGTGGAAAAATCGCGCAAAGTTTTTCCATTGTGTGGAAAAACCGATGAGCCGCGAGCCCGCGCATCGTAGGGGGCATCAGGAGATCTCCAGTTTCTGGAAGGAGGCGATGCCGAAGGCGAGGGCGGCGCCGGACCAGGCGGCGGCGTAGGCGGCGGAGAGGGCGAGGTAGACGGCGGGGATGGGGGTGGCGGCGTCGAGGGCGTCGAGGAGCCAGAAGGCCTGGACGTTGGGGAGGATGGCGTAGGCGGCGCGGGCGGCGAAGGAGGCGGCGAGGTGCGGGCCGAGGACATAATCGCTCATGAGGCCGAAGAGGAAGAAGCCGGCGCAGAGCAGGAGGACGGGGGTGACGGCGAGGCGGGTGGCGAGGGCGGAGGCGAGGGCGACGACCATGGCGAGGCAGAAGAAGAGCAGGAGGCCGACCGTGAGAATGGGCCAGTTGAAGTTGGCGGGGAAGGACAGGCGGTCGAGGGGCGTTTGGAAGCCGGCGGCGATGGCCACGGCGGCGAGCAGGAAGGCGAGGAGGAGGAAGAACGCCGCGGAGGCGAAGGGGCGACGGGTGCGGTGGTTCCAGGCGCCGGCGAGGGCGAGGGCGAGCAGGAGGGCGAGGAGCGCGGGGAGCTGGGCGGTCCAGTCGAGCTGCAGGTCGCTGGCGCCGGCGCGCACGGCGAGGAGCGTGGCGGCGAGGGCGGCAACGGTAAAGAGCGCGACGGCGACGGCGACGCCGGCGGCCTTGGCGATGAAGAAGAGCGGCCGCGGAACGGGCTTGGCGAGGACGGCGGCGGCGGTGCCGCGCCGGAGCTCGCGGCCGAGGGCTTCGCCGGCGGCGTGGGCGGCGAGGAGCAGGCCGCCCGTGAAGTAGAGGGCGAGGGCGCTGTCGCGGATGATGCGCGCGGAATCGCCGAGGGTGTAGTTGAGCACCAGGGGCAGCACGACGATGCCGCCGAGGCAGGCGAGGGAGACGAGGAGGAAGACCGGGCGCCGGATGGCCTCGATGGCGGCGAGGCGGGCGATGGCGAGGAATTGGATGGCGGCGGCCATGGGCGGCCTAGAAGAGCGTCTGGTAGGCGGGGGTGCAGCGCAGCTTGAGGTTTTGCAGGACGAGCGGGACTTCGATGGGCTGGGGCCGGCTGCCGTTGGGATATTCAAACACCATGATGCGGCTGTACATGGTGCTGCCGGGCTTCACCACGAAGATGGCGGGGGTCTTGGTGACCTTGAACTGCGCGCAGAGGTCGCGGACGGCGGAGGGGCCGGGCATCGTGATTTCCAGCTTGATGAAGAACTTCATCGCCTTGCGCCAGTCGATGTCGGTGGTGATGCTCTTTTCGAACCAGGAGCAGAGGCCCTTTTCGTTGGTGACGGATGGGTTCTTGAAATAGACCAGGATGCAGGCGCCGGTCTTTTTCTGGAGGGCGAGGAGTTCGGGGTACTCGTCGGCGTCGTTGAACCACTTGGAGGGGATCAGGTCGACGAGGGGCTTGTCGATGGCGGCGCGTTCCTCGGGGGTGGCGTCGGCGGGATAGGTGGCGGGGGGCGGGCCGGAGGGCAGGGAGGCGTTCGCCGAGAAGATGGCGGTGTTGGTGGAGGCGGCCGGGGTGGACGAATAGGTGGAGGAGGAATAAGTGGAGGACGCGGTGTTGGAGTAGGAGAAGACGGACGATCCGGACGATGCCGCGGGCGGTTCGGTGGGCATGGGCGTCGAGGAAGCCGGGGGCAGGTTGCCGACGGGTTCGGCGGCGGGGGCTTCGGCCGTTGTGGTGGCGGTGGCCGTCGCGGGAGCGGTGGGAGTCGGGGTGGGCGGTCGCGCGGAGGGATCGGGCCGTTCGAAACGGGAGCGGTCGAATTTCTGGCGCTGGAATTCGACGCGCTGCTGGGCGGAGGCGGTCACTCCGGCGACGATCAAGAGAAGGAAAATACCGATTCGCATGCGCAGCTCCATGGCAGATGCTCCTGTTTGCGGCCTACCACCAATTGTGGCGTTTCATAAACCGGTAGAGGGTGAAAATCAGCAGGCCATTGAGGCCGAAGATGTACAGATAGGCCCAGGGCCAGGAGGGCCAGTCGGTGTTGGGCATGTGCCGGATGTTCATGCCGTAATAGCTGGTGACGAGCAGGATCGGCATCGAAAGGGTCGCCAGAATGGTCAGCACCTTGATGACGCGGTTGATCTGCATCTGCTGCAGGTTGAGGTGGATTTGCAGCGTGCTGGTGAGAGTTTCGCGATAGGTTTCGGCCAGGTCGCTGATGCGCGAGAGGTTGTCCTGCAGATCGCGCAGGTAGGGGGTGAGGTGGGCGCGGATGACCTTGGAAAATTCGCCGCGCATCATGCGCGAGATGACGTCGCGCTGGGGGGCCATGATCTGGCGCAGGCGCTGCACTTCGTTCTGCAGGTTGACGACCTCGGTCAGGACATCCTGCGTTTCGCCGATGAGGACGCGGTGCTCCAGCGCGGCCAGTTCGGAGGAAAGTTCGTCGAGGGCGGGCTGGTAGTTGTCGAACAGCAGGTCGAGGATCTGGTAGGCCAGCAGGTCGGGCGCGCGGGGCAGGGCGTGGGCTTTCCGCTGGATGCGCTCGGCCATGATGCTGGTGCTGCGCAGCGGCTCGTCGTGGAAGGTGACCAGGAAATTGCGGCCGACGAACAGGTTGAGCTCGGTGGTTTGGAAGACGTGGCGGCTGTTGATGTAGTCCACCGCGTGAATGACCATGAAAAGGTAGTTTTCGTAATCGTCGATCTTGGGGCGTTCGCTGACGGCCACGCAGTCTTCAATGGCGAGGGGGTGGAAATCGAAGACGGTTTCGAGGACGGCCTTGTTTTCCTCGGGTGTGGTTTTTTCCATGTCCACCCAGATCTGGACGTCATCGTCGTACAAAACCACGCGCAGCAGATCCAGGGTGAGGTCCTGGTTGATCAACTTGCCTTGGCTGAAAACAAATGTCCGGATCATGGTTGTTCCCGGTCGGAAATTCAGGGAGAATGATGCACCGCGGGGCCAACGGTGGCAAGGAAAAGCGGCGGATTTTCCGGGGAAATCCAGGCGGGCGGAACGGGGCGGCCGGCGGGCTGGAAATCGGCGCTTCCGGGGAAGGCGGGGCCGGGGTAGGATGCGCAGCCGGAATGACCATCCTGCTCAAGAATGACACAGCTGCGGGGCTGCAGGCCGCGCTGGCGCCGCTGGGTGTTTCGCTGCGGCTGGCGCGGCGGCTGCAGGCGGTGGCGCTGCGGCAGGACCGGATTCCCGAAAGCCTGCCGGAGGTGTCCGGGAAGCTGCTGGACGCCGTGCGCCGGGAGGTCCGGCTGCCGCGGCTGGAGCGGCTGGACAAGCGGGTATCGGCGCAGGACGGCTTCGCGAAATACCTGTTCCGGGGGGCGGGGCCGGGGACGTTCGAGGCGGTGCGGATTCCGCTGGTGCACCGCGCGGGGCAGGAGAAAATCATCGCCTGCGTGAGCTCGCAGGTCGGATGCGCGATGGGTTGTGCCTTCTGTGCGACGGGCCGGCTGGGATTCACGCGCAATCTTGAAACGTGGGAAATGGTGGACCAGGTGGTGCAGATCGCGGCGGATTCGGCGCATCCGGTGCGCGGCGTGGTGTTCATGGGCATGGGCGAGCCGCTGCTGAACTACGCGGCGGCGGTGCGCGCGGCGCGGGTTTTGAGCGAGCCGTGCGGGATGGCGATCGCGGCCAAGGCCATCAGTTTTTCGACAGCCGGGGTGGTGCCGGGCATCCGGCGGTTCACGGCGGACCGGCTACCGTTCCGGCTGATCGTGTCGCTGACCAGCGCAGACCCGGAGCGGCGGCAGCGCGTGATGCCGGTGGCGGCGGCGAATCCGCTGCCGGCGCTGCTGGCGGCGATCCGCGACTACCACGCGGCATCCGGGCAGCGGGTGACGCTGGCGTGGACGATGATTTCGGGGTTCAACACGCGGGAAGCGGATGCCGTCCAGCTGGCGGAGCTGGTGCAGGACCTGCCCGTCACGCTGGACCTGATTGACGTGAACGACGCGACGGGGCGGTTCCAGCCGCCGCCGGCGGAGGAGCTGAATGCGTTCCGCGATGCGCTGCGGAAGCACTTGAAGCAGCCTGTGGCGCGGCGGTACAGCGGCGGGGCGGACATCCATGCCGCGTGCGGAATGCTCGCGGGCGTGTAGCTCCGGCGGGTGCGGGCGCGGGGCTGGAGTGGGAAGAGATTAGACGGGGATTTCTTCCGGATTTTGACGGCACGAAAACCAACCGGCGTCTTTCTTGTCCTGCCGTTTCGAGAACGACCACTCGCGGACACGAGTCCTGCTCGGGTCGTTCGCAAAGCGGCATCCTCAAGAAATCCGCGGGTTATTTTCGTGAGGAAATCCCGTCAAAACCCGGAAGAACTCCCCGACATGCGCATTCCAGAGGAAGGCGGGCTCGCGGCTCGCGGTTGTTCCACACAATGGAAAAAGTTTCGGTGATTTTTCCACACAATGGAAAAACTTTGATGAATTTTTCCACAGTGTGGAAAAAAGTTTTCCATAGTATGGAAAAATCCGGAACCGGGCCTGAGCCGCGAGCCCCCGCATGGGGGGGGCAAAAGGCTGGCGCGGCGCGGGGCGGGAGGGTAGGATGGCAGGCAATCCATGAAACCGTGGCTGACAGATTACACGACCTTCCGGCTGGGCGGCGCCTGCCGCGAGCTGGCGACCGTGGCGGATGCACGAACCGCGGCGGAGGTCATCCGCGGGTGGCATGCGGCGGGCGTGCCGTGGCGGGTGATGGGCGGGGGCTCAAACCTGCTGGTGTCCGATGCGGGGATTCCGGAGGCGGTGCTGCGGATTTCGACCAAGCTGCCGGACTGCCGCGTGGAGGACGGGTGCATTTGCGTTTCGGCGGGTACGGCGCTGGATGAGCTGTCGCGGTTTGCAACGGCGGAGGGGCTGGCGGGGCTGGGCTTCGCGGCGGGGATTCCGGGGACGGCCGGCGGCGGGATCGTCGGCAACGCAGGGGCGTTCGGGGCGCAACTGGGCGACGTGCTGGACCGCGTGGAGGTTTTGACGCGGGAGGGTGAACTTAAAATCCGGCCGCGTTCCGGATTGGAATTCCAGTACCGGGCATCTTCGCTGCAGTCGACGGGCGAGGTCGTGGTGCGGGCGTGGTTCCGCGCGGCGGGGGGCGACCGCGCGAAACTGCAGGCGGAGCGGGAGGAAATCCTGGCGGCGCGGCGGGAGAAGCATCCGGACTGGCGGGAACTGCCGACGGCGGGGAGCGTCTTCAAGAACCTGCCGCCGGAGAAACCCGGCGAATTCCGGCGGGCGGCGGGGAAATATCTGGAGCAGGCGGGGGCGAAACAGATGCGGGAAGGCGGGGCGTACGTGTTCCCGAAGCACGCGAACATCGTGATTGCAGGGCCGGGGGCGAAGGCGCAGGACGTGGCGAAGCTCGCCGCGCGGATGGCGGCGGCGGTGCAGGAGAAATTCGGCTTCGCGCTGGAGCCGGAAGTGCGGTACTGGGGCGATTTCGGAGACGTGAAGTAAACACCGGGAGGCGGTCATGAAGATGCGGATCGGGATGTGCGCGGTGCTGGCGGCGGGATTCGCGACCGGAATGTGCAGCGCGCGGCCGGACCTGAATCCGCTTGTGCAGGGCAACACGGCCTTCGCGCTGGAGCTGTATGCCCAGCTGGACCGGAGCGGGAACCTGTTCATGTCGCCCTACAGCATTTCGTCGGCGCTGGCGATGACGTATGCCGGGGCCCGGGAGGGCACGGCGACGGAGATGGAGAAGGTGCTGCACTTCAGCCAGGGGCAGGAGGGCACGCACGCGGCCTTTGCGGAACTGCAGGAGCGGCTGGCGGCGGCGGAAAAGAAAGGCGGCATCCAACTGGCGGTCGCCAACTCGCTCTGGCCGCAGAAAGAATATCCGCTCCTGCCGGAGTACCTGAAACAGGTGGAGGCGGCGTATGATTCAACAATTACGCCGCTGGATTTCAAAAACGACACGGAAGGGGCGCGGAGGACGATCAACGACTGGGTGGCGCGCAAGACGCAGGACAAAATCCAGGACTTGATCGGTGCGAACGGGCTGGATCCGCTGACGCGGCTGGTGCTGGTGAACGCCATCTATTTCAAGGGGAACTGGGCCGTTCCCTTCAAGTCCGCGCAGACCGCGCCAGCGGATTTCTTCGTGATCCCGGAGGCGCCGGTGCAAGTGCCGCTGATGAACCAGACCCGCCGGGCGTTCTACGGCGAGTTCGACGATTGCCAGGTCGTGAAACTGCCCTACGCCGGGAATGGGTTATCCATGCTGGTGGTCCTGCCAAAGGCGAAGGACGGGCTGGCGGCGCTGGAAGCGCAGCTGACGCCGGAGCGGCTGGCCGGGTGGCGCGAGGCCTTGCACGAGCAGCCGGTGTGCGTCTACCTGCCGAAGTTCAAGCTGACGTGGGGGGCCACCAAGCTCAATGATCCGCTGCAGGCGCTGGGCATGCCGGACGCATTCAATTACAGAACCGCCGATTTCTCGGGCATGGACGGCCGGACGAACTGGCTGTACATCGGACTGGTGCTGCACAAAGCGTTCGTGGAGGTCAACGAGGAAGGCACGGAGGCTGCGGCGGCGACCGCCGTGGTGATGAAGGAGCGGGCCATGCGACCGGCAGCCCCGCCGGAGTTCCGGGCGGACCATCCGTTCCTGTTCTTGATCCAGGAGGAGGAGACGGGGGCCATCCTGTTCCTGGGGCGGATGGCGGACCCCGCGCAGGGCGGCTGATCAGGCGCGGATCAGCGCCACGACTTCATCGCGGCGCCGCTCCATCTCGGCCTTGGTCTTGGCCTCGAGATTGAGGCGGACGAGCGGCTCGGTGTTGGAGCAGCGGACGTTGAACCACCAGGTGGGGTATTCGAAGCTGAGGCCGTCCAGCTCGAGGATCGCGGCCTCGGCGTATTTTGCGCGGAGCTTTCTCAAGACGGCGGGGGCATCGGCCACGGTGGAGTTGATTTCGCCGCTGGCGAAGTAGCGCTGGATGGGGGCGATGAGCTGCGAGAGCGGCTGGTTCGACTGCGAGACGAGGTTGGCGATGAACAGGACGGCCAGCGCGGACGATTCGGCGAAGGAATTCTCCTTGAAATAGTAGTGGCCGGAGAGTTCGCCGGCGAAGAGGGCATCCTTTTCGCGCATCTGGGCCTTGATGAAGGCGTGGCCGACGCGGCTCTGGTTGGGTTTGCCGCCGTTTTCGAGGATGACCTCCTTGACGGCCCACGACGAGCGCAGGTCGTAGAAGATGTTCGCGCCGGGGTTCTTGGCGAGCACCATCTTGGCGATGAGGGCGGTGATCATGTCCATGGGGATAATGTTGCCCTTT
>CAZMOR010000309.1:0-15107 GCA_964567795.1 uncultured Verrucomicrobiota bacterium | reverse complement strand
GGAAGGTTTCCTGGCCGATGGTGACCTGGCGTTCCTGCATGGCTTCGAGCAGGGCCGACTGCACCTTGGCCGGCGCGCGGTTGATTTCGTCGGCGAGGATGATGTTGGCGAAGACGGGGCCCTTGCGGGTGCCGAAATCGCCGGTCTTGGGGTTGTAGACCTGGGTGCCGATGAGGTCGGCCGGCAGCAGGTCGGGGGTGAACTGGATGCGGTGGAAATAGGTGTGGATGGCGGCGGCCAGCGTTTTGACGGCCAGGGTCTTGGCCAGGCCGGGCACGCCTTCGAGCAGGAGGTGGCCGTTGGCCAGCAGGCCGATCATCAGGCGGTCGAGCAAATAGCGCTGGCCGACGATGACTTTCTCCAGTTCGCCGCGCAGGGCGGCAATGAAGAGGCTTTCCTCTTTGACCTTCTCGTTGATCGCGGTGATGCCGGTGTCGCTCATGGGATTCTCCTTGGCTGGACTTGGAAATCAGGGTCGGTTGGAGGCGGTCGTCGTGGCCGCCGCTTTGGGGATGCGGATGCAGAGGCGGTCGTTTTCGTTGGTGACCAGCAGCGCGGCGTTCGGATCGACGGGGCCCGGCAGCAGGACGCGCGAGCTGAAACTCTGCGAAGAGGCCGAATGGGCCGACTGGGTGTCTTGATGGGAAGACACGCTGAGGAGGCGCCCGTCGAGGCGGACGTCCAGGGATTTGGGATCGGCGTTGGCCATGGCGAGGGAAAGCTCATAGGCATCGTTCAGCTCGCGCAGGTTCATGGCCGGGGAGGCGGGGAGCGCGGCCCAGGAGGCGTCGTCCGGCCCGAAGAAGGAATCGAAATTGGCAAAGGCGCGGTTGGCGTCGGCCATCATGCGTTCCATTTCATCGCGCATGCGGTCGGCGGGATGCTGGAAGCGCGGCTGGGGGGCCGGCCGCTGGAACGCGGCCAGGTGCGGCAGGAGCGAAAAAGATGACGGGGCATTCGGTTGTGCGGATGGCTCCAAGGAGGGGGGAGTGTCCGGTTGGGTTGCGACCGCAGGTGGGTTGTGGGGTCTGCGGTTGAATGCCCCGTCAAAGTGGTTTTTGGCCAGCCAGGCCAGGATCACGACCTGCAAGACCAAAATCCACCGGAGCAGCTTGCGCTCGCCCGCCGGAGCCGGATTGGGATTGTTGGTGTTGTCTGTCATGGCGATTCATCATGAGCAGACCCCGTGCCAAGTTTTCGGATTCATGAAAATCAGCCAAAATCCGGCCCGTTTTGGGGCTGCTTGGCTTAAATCACGGAAGAATCCGCGGCGCTTGGGACAAAACGCACAGGCCGGGTGCGACAATTTGTCCGATTGGATGCGCGACGATTTCCAGCGCCCCCATGCGGGGAATCGCGGCTTATGGGTCCTGCGTGATATCGCGGTAAAGAAGGAGCGCGGCCGCGGCCGCGGCCAAGGGCTCGCGCTGGACCGGCGTGAGATCGGTCGCGAAATGGACGGGACCGGCGTTGAGCAGATCGACGGCGGCGACGGGTTGCATGCCGTCGTAGAACACGACTCCGGCATTTTCCGACAGGGGCATGGCTGTGCCGGCGAGCTGGCGCGTGCCGGCGACACGATACGATACGGCGCCATCGGACAGCGTGCCGTTGAAAACGATGGCGCTGTTTTTCGCGGCGAGCGCGAGCGTCCAGGCGTTGGTCTGGCCGGAATGTCCCAGGCGGGTGACGAAGTTCACGTCGCGGTCCAGCTCCCAAGTGAGTTCACCGCCGGCGACGGTGCCTTTGAAATCCTCCTCGCGCACGCCGGTCGCGGCCTGTCCCTGCCACTGGTTTCCGGACGGCGCCTGGAGGGTGAATTCGTACTGCTGGCGGGCTTTCGCACGTTCATAGATGATCAAGGTCCACGACGAGCGGTGGCTCCAGCCACGATGGACATCCGCGACCTGGTAGGGGCCGAAGGAAAACCGCTCGGAAAGGGAAAACGTGTTGCGGCCGCGGCAGGGAAAGGCCTCGGAGCGGGATTCAAAATCCGGCGGCAGGGCCATGCGGGCGGTGGTGCAGCCGGACAAGGCCAGGAGCATGGCCCAGAGCCCCCGCTGGACAAGCTGATTGAGTTTCATGCCGAAGAGTATAACCAGGCAGGAAACCGGCGTCGAGAAGGTCCTTCTTGCCGGTTGCCTGCGGGGCGCCGGTCGGGTAGGATGCCGCATCATGAACAGTCCGAAAAAGATCACGATCGTGGTGCCGTTCCTGAACGAGAAGGACAACCTGCCCTTGCTGCTGGAACGGGTGACGGGCGTGTTTGCCAGCCGCTCCGAGGACTGGGAGCTGCTGCTGGTGGACGACGGCAGCACGGATGGTTCGGCCGAATGGGCCGTGGAACAGGCGCAAACCAACCGCCATGTGCGGGTGCTGAGGCTGTCGCGCAATTTCGGACACCAGCTCGCGATCACGGCTGGCCTGGACCGCTCGGACGGGGATGCGGTGGTGGTGATGGATGCCGACCTGCAGGATCCGCCGGAGACGATCGGCCCCATGATCGACAAGTGGCGGGAAGGCTTCGAGGTGATCTATGCCGTGCGGCGCAGCCGCGCCGGGGAAACCTGGATGAAGAAATTCCTGGCCGCGGGGTTCTATCGCATCTTCCGGCGCCTGGCGAAAGTGAACGTGCCCATGGATGCGGGCGATTTCCGGCTGGTGGACCGGTGCGTGGTGGATGCCCTGCGGGAAATGCGCGAACTGCACCGGTTCATGCGGGGCCTGACCTGCTGGGTCGGTTTCCGGCAGTCCTCGGTGGCCTACGACCGGGCGGCGCGGCATGCCGGCGAAACGAAATATCCGGTGTGGAAGAGCGTGCGGCTGGCGTTTGACGCGATCACGTCGTTCTCGGCCTCGCCGCTGCGCTGGATCGCGGTGCTGGGGGTGGGCATCTGCCTGGTGGCGGCGCTGTGGGTGCTCTATGTCATGGTGCAGGCCGTGGTCAACCCCGGCAGCATGCAGAAGGGCTGGGCGTCCATGATCGCCGTGATGGTGTTCCTGGGCGGGGTGCAGCTGGTGAGCATCGGCATGCTCGGGCAGTACGTGAGCCGGATCTTCGAGGAAGGCAAGCGGCGGCCGCTGTATCTGGTGCGGGTGGACACCAAGACGGACCAAGCCAAGTAAGATGGGCGCCGCCGAGCCCATCCTGGTTTCGGTGATCGTGCCGGTCTACAACGGCGCCCACTGCCTGCCGCGGTGTCTCGCGAGCCTTCAGGCGCAAACCCATCCGCGGGTGGAACTCATCGTGGTGGACGACGGCTCGACGGACGGCACGCCGGACCTGGTGCAGCCGCCAGTGCGACTGCTGTCCTCCGGCGGGCGCAAGGGGGCCGGCGCCGCGCGCAACGTGGGGGCGCGGGCGGCCACGGGCGAAATCCTGTTTTTCACCGACTCCGATGTCGTGGCGCCGCCGGAGTGGATTGCGAGGGCGCTGCAGAGCCGGGCAGAAAAAGGCGTGCCTTGCGGCGGGGGCGGCTATGCGGGGCCCGTGCGGGAGATTTTCATTCAGCAATTCGCGCATGAGGAACTGGTCTGGCGCCGGCGGCATCATCACGGTTACGTGGAAACGCTGGTGTCGAACAACCTCTGGTGCGAGCGCGAATTGTTCCTGGCCAAGGGCGGCTTTCCGGAGGCCTACCAGGCGGCCAGCAGCGAGGACATGGAATTTTCGTGGGCGGTTTCGCGCGACCACCGGCTGTGGTGGGACGCGGAGAACGGCGTCTATCACGATTTCGCCAGCACGGTGAAAGGCTATCTGCGCCAGCAGATCCGCTTTGCCAAGGATGCCGTGCCGATGCTGCTGGGCAACCGGGCGCTGAGGCATGGCGGAAAAACCCATCACGGGCGGCAATTGTATGTCGAATTGGCCTTCACCGGGCTTGGATTGCTCTGTTTCCCGCTGTTTTTGGGCGTGGTGGCTGCCAATGCGGGATTTTTGGTCGAAATTTCGGCAAAACGCGGCGGCGGCTTCGCCGCCCGGGCGCTGGGCCTGGTTTTTTTGCGGAATTTTTCGATTTTATGGGGAGTTGCGGTAGGTTTTATTGAATTTTTCGCGAAAAAAGGCGGAAAATCATGAATTTGGAGTCCAAAATGCGTGTCGCGCTTGTCAGTCCGCCATTTCTGCCGAATTTCTGCCGCAGCCAGCGCTGGCCGGTGGTGAACCGGACGCGCGCGATGCGGTATCCCGACTGGCTCGCGTATGCCGCCGGGGTGGTCATCCAGGCCGGGTTCGACGTGGACCTGCGGGATTTCATCGCCGAGGAGGCGTCGCTGGCCGATGTGGCGAAATGGTGCGGGGAGTGGCGGCCGCGGCTGCTGGTCCTGGATGCGACGACCCCGTCGATCTACAACGACATCGAATGCGCCCGGCTGTGCAAGGCGGCGAGCCCGGAAACGCACGTGACACTGGTGGGGCCGCACGTCAGCGTGTATCCGCGCGAAACGCTGCTGGAGGGCAAGGGCGCGGTGGATTCCATTGCGCGCGGCGAATATGATTTCACGGTCCGCGATCTGGCGCAGGCGTTGGCGGGCGGCACCGGCCTGGACAAGGTGGCGGGCATCACCTTCCGCACCGCTGCGGGTGAAATCGTGGCGAATCCGGACCGGGCGCCGATCGAAAACCTGGACGAGATCCCGCTGCCGCCCTGGCACTTCTTCGACGTGAAGAAGTACCGCAACAACACGTACCTGTATCCGTTTTTGGACCAGATCAGCGGGCGCGGCTGCCCCAACCGGTGCACCTTCTGCCAGTGGCCGCAGGTAATGCACGGGCGGCGTTACCGCTATTGTTCGCCGGAACGGGTGGTGCAGGAGATGGTGGCGAACTTCGAGCGCCATCCGATCCAGGAAGTGTTCTTCGAGGACGATACGCTGACCACGTTCCGGCCGCGGCTGCAGAAGATCTGCGAACTCATCCTGCAGCAGAAGCGGCGGATGACCTGGTCCTGCAATTCGCGCGTGGACTGGGCCGACCTGGACCTGATGAAGCTGATGAAAGAGGCCGGCTGCCGCATGCTGCTGATCGGCCCCGAAAGCGGCAGCCAGCAGATCCTGGACAACGTGCGCAAGGGCATCCGCATCGAGCAGACGCGTGAATTCGTGGCCACGGCGCGCAAGGCGAAGCTCAATACCCACTCCTGCTGGGTGATGGGCCTGCCGGGCGAAACCAAGGCGAGCATGGCGGAGACGATCCGGTTCGTGAAGGAGCTGGACACGGACACGATCCAGGCCTCGGCGGTGATGCCGCAGGTCGGAACGGAACTCTATGCGCTGGCGGAGGAGAAGGGGTACATCCGCGCGCGGAACTGGGCGGATTACGCGATGCAGGGCGAGCAGACCGCGGTGATGGAATATCCCGACCTGTCCCAGGCCGAGATGAACGCCGCCGTGAACCGGCTGCTCAAGGGCTTCTATTTCCAGCCGCATGTGATCGCGCGGCTGCTGCGGCAGTCGTGGAAGCGGCCGGCGTTGCTCTCCAGCTACTGGACCGGATTCGTGATGCTGCTGCGCTACCTGCGCCAGCGGGCGGACCTGGTCGAGAAAAAGTAGGACGCGGATTATTGCGAATTCCGGGCTTTCGCCGCGGCGGTCGACAGGGCGTCGATTGAATCCTGGAGCAGGCCGAACACGCGCAAGGCGTCGGCCCAGGAAATCCGGTCTGGCGGCTGGCGGGTCTCGCACGCGGCCACGAAGCGCCGCATGACCTCGCCGACGCCGAAATCCAGGCGCCCCGTCAGGTGCCGCCAGCCGGATTTCAGGAAACCGCCCCACATGCCGCCCGTAGCAAGCGCCAGGGTGCGGAAATGGTCGGCGGCGCGGTGTTCGCGGTCGTCCGGCAGTCGCAGCAAAATGTCGCGGAAGATGTCGTGAACGAGCAGGCCTTTTTCGCCGACGATGGTCATGTGCCACTCGCAGACCGGTGATTCGAAGTTGAGGGAGAAGGCCAGGGGGAACGCGTCGGAACCCAGTTCGATCGTTGCCAAGGCGGGCGTGGCCTGGCCCCGGGTCGAGGGAAAGACGGTGGCGTTGAGGACGCGCAGGTTTTTCCCGAGGCTGTCGCCGAGATACAGAAAATGGGAGAGTTCGTCGTATAGCAGGCCGAACGGCAGCGCCTCGTACCAGTTCGGCAGATGCCGGCGCGGACTGTTGAACAGGCGGGTCTGGACGGCGGCCACGCGGCCAATGGCGCCGGCGGCAATGCATTCACGGGCCTGGATGGCCGCGCGGGTGAAAAGGTTGTTGTGCATGACGCCGACCATGGCCCGGTTCTTTTGCACTCGGGCATCGAGGTCGGCGGTTTCCGCCCGGGTGAGCGCCACCGGTTTTTCAATGAGCACATCCTTGCCCAGGTCGAGGCAGGCCGACATCCAGGCGTGATGGTGGCGCGGCGGTGTGCTGATGCTCACGGCGCTGGCTTCCGCCAGCCAGGGGATGTCCGCGGCGGAAGTCGCGGCGGACACGCGGGGGATGCCGAATTTCACGGCGACCGCGCGGGCGCGGGCTTCGTCCGGATCGACAATCCCGACGATCTCCACGCCGGGCAGGCGCCGCAGGGCGGGGATGTGGCGGGCCTCGCAGACCCAGCCGGCACCGATCATGGCGATCCTGACGGCCATGGTTCAGCCGATCAGCTTGACCCGGGCGGGATCGAGCTTGCCGTTGCGCAGGAACCATTCGATTTCATCGCGCAGGGCGTCCTTCAATGGCCGCGGGGCATATCCGAGCTGCGTCTTGGCCTTCTGGTTGGAGTAATACAGATCGCACCAGGCGCGCTTGGCGGTGGACACGCGGATGAAGGGATCCTTGCCGGTGAGGAGGAACAGCGTCTGGCAGGCGTACGCCAGCGGGAAGACCGCCAGCAGCGGCAGCTTCAGTTTTGGCGGCGGCACGCCGGTCAGTTCGCGGATGAGCGCGAAATATTCGGAGAGCAGGAGGTTGTCGTCGCCGCAGAGCAGGTAGCGTTGTCCGGGCGTGCCCTTTTCCAGCACCAGGAGATGACCGGCGGCGACGGAACGGACGTCGACATAATTGTGCCGGGTGTCGAAATAGCCAGGCAGGGCGCGGTGGATGTAGTCGACGATCAGCTTGCCGGTATAGGTGGGCTTGACATCGCCGGGGCCGACCGCGGCCGCGGGCTGGGCGATCATGACCGGGATGCCTTCCTGCGCAAACAGCTCCAGGGCGGTTTTTTCGCCGAGATACTTGGAGCGCTCGTAGTCCGTGGAGGCGTTCCAGAGATTGAACGGAGTGTCCTCCGTGTTCATTTGGCCGCGGCCGGCGCAGCCCAGCGCCGCGGTGCTGCCCGTGTGCACGATGCGTTGCAGCCCGGCGCGCTTGGCGGCGCGGAGGATCTGCTTCGTGCCTTCGACGTTGCTGGTGTAAATGTTTTCACGCTGGCTGGCGGAAGGCGTATTGACTCCGGCGACATGCAGCAGGGCATCCGCGCCTTCCAGAAACGGCGCCAGGTCGGCATCGTTGCGGACATCGCCGCGGAAGATTTGCGCGCCGAGATCGCGGACGGCGGGCTGGGGATCGCTGCGCAACAGCAGCCGGAGCCGGTAGCCCTGGGCGGCGGCCTGCACGGCCACATGGGAACCGATGAAGCCATTGGCACCCGTGATGCAAAGTGTTTTCATGGCTTGAATATGGCGTGGGAATGGCATTTACTCAAGTCCCATTCAACAAAAGGTCTTGGCGTGAAAAACCGGATGAAATGGCTCGGGGCAATGGCCGTGGTGCTGGCGCTGGCGGGCGTCCTGCGCTTCCACGATTTGGGGCATGCCGCGGTGCGCAGCGACGAAATTGCGTTCCTGTTCCGCACCCAGCAGAACCAGTCGCTGGTCGAACTCTGGAAGAGCCCGCCGTGGTTCAACCAGATCCCGCTGGCGGATTCCGTGCCCGTCGTCTGGGAACGCCTCACCCGGCAGACCGTGGACGAGGGAGTGGTTCGGCAACCGTTCGCGCTGCTGGGGTGGTTGACCGTGGCCTATTGCACGGCCTGGATGCTGCGCCGAAAGGGGCTGGGCGCGGGCTTGCTGCTGGGACTTTGGATGGCCGTGCTGCCGTATCACGTCTATCATTCGCGCGAGGCCTATTATTACGTGCTGGTCATGCTGTTCTGCTCCGGCATGGTGCTGCGCGGGGCGGATTTCACGGCGCAGTTGCGGCGCGGGACGGCCTTGAACGGCCGCGCCTACGCCGAATGGGCGGCCTGGGCGTTGCTGGCCTGCTTGAGCCACATGTCGGTCTGGGTGGTGGCCGCCGCGACGGGACTGTGGCTGGGACTGGCCGGTGTGAGCGGGCTGAAAGGCCCCGCTCGCAAGCGGCATGTGCTGGCCCTGGGACTGGTCGTGCTGGCGTTGTCTGCCGGCATGGTCCGGTGGGTGCTGCGCGCGCTGCACGAAATGCAGCGTGCGGCTGCGGATCCATCGGCGCACATCGGTTCGGCCTTTAATTGGGTGGGACCACGGGTGCTGCCGTTTTTCGCCGGCGGGGCCAATCTCGTGGGCTGCGGCCTGCTGACCGCGGCGGTTGTTGCCGCGGTTGTCATTCTCGTGCGCGCCCGCGGCCGGCCGGCGCGAACGGATGCGTTGTATGCCTCGCTGATGGGAATCGCCTTCAGCAGCCTGATCTGCACGTATGCCTACATCACCGTGGTCGGTGGTGGAGAGAAGGCCAAGTTGGCGTATTTTGCCGCCAACCTCCCGGGTTTTCTGGTTTGGATGGCGATGTCCATGGATAAGGTTTGGGAAAAGGCACCCGCTCCACGGCGCCTGGCCCTGGGTGCCGCGGCGGGAATCGTTCTGGCGGGCCTGCTGGCCGTGCCGGCCTGGCAGGTGACGCAACTGGACGGCAAACCCGCCGCCTACCGCCAGATCCGCGCCTGGCTGGATACCCACCTGGAGCCCGGTGATGTGGCGATTGTCGACCGCTGGCTTGAGCCGTGGAATGAAATGGCGCTGTATGCGCCGTCCAACGTGACGGTCACCTTCACCGTGCCGGACGAGCCCTACGAAAACTACGTGGGAGGCAACTGGCGCAAGGTGACCCGGGATTTGTACGAGCACAATGGTGCGCAGGCCTTCATCCGGCTGCAGCGCAACCACGAGAAACGCATCGGCCTGTGGATCTGGCCGGAAACGTGGTTCCACCACCGGGCTGTGGTGACCAATGCCGCCGGGCTCTGGTTGCGAGACCGCGGTTTTGCGCCGATGGAGGAGTACTACACCGAAAGCAATCGCGTGCAGACGGAAATCTTCTATGACACGCACGCGGACATTGCGGCGCGGGCGCAGGCCGCGGGACAGGCCGCTGTCTGGTTCTTTGGCCCCGGCTGGCGGGTGTTCAAACCCTGGCAACAGGGCGATTTTGCCGATTATCACGTGTTGGAGAGCGGCGCGGAAATGTCGGTTTGGAATCTGCGCGACCAGCCGCTGACCGGGCAGGGGACCATCACGGCCGCGGCGCTGGGCGGCAGCCAGACGGTGCGAATCGGCGAGCAGGCTCCGCTGGTTTTCCCGCCGGACCAGTTGACCCGGCAGAATTTCACGCTGCAACTGCCGCCGGGGATCACCCGTTTGCCCTGGAAGCGGTTGGGGGCGCCGGGCGGCGCCGTGCTGGTGCGCGACTTCCAGTTGCAGGCGGTTCCATAACCATCCGGCGGCGGCTGGATTTTCTTGGATTTTGATTGCGCGGGTTGCGGGGGGTCGGTATGGTTTCCGCAATCTTTGAACAGGGAGTTCTGCAGATGATTAAAACGATGAAATGCATGTTGGCTGCCGGTCTGGTGGCATCAAGTATGGCGGTGTCGGCTTTTGCCACGGACGACGATTTGTTCACTCGCGCCCCTTGGTTCGGGACCCTGGGCCTGAACTACTATCATCTCGAGGGCGACGTGGAAGCCAAGCCCGGTTTGGGTCTGGCCGGCAAAATCGGCTACAGCCTGAATTCCTGGTGGGATTTCGAAGCCGCGCTCAATTTCATGCCCTCGCTTTCCGCGCGGGATGCCAGTGAATTGAATACGGGCGTCGAACCTCTGGATGGCGATACGACCGCGCTGCGCCTGGGCCTGGACGCCCTGCTGCATCTGCGTGGCTTGGAAAACCGCCGCCTGGACCCGTTCCTGCGCGCCGGGCCGGCCATCACCTTCTATGGCGATGAACTGGCCAACGGCAAGAACCAGCTGGGTGTCTTCGTCGGCGGCGGCATGTTCTACCACTTCAACGACTCCTGGGCCTTGCGCGGCGATATCGTGGCCGGCGCCCAGGGAGACCAGTCGGAATTCACCGCGCTCGCGGAAATTGGCGTCAGCTACCGCTTCGGCGCCCAGCGCGTCGTGGCGCCGGAGTTTCAGGTGGCCGAAGGCGGCGACATTGACAGCGACGGTGACGGCCTGTTCGACAAGGACGAGGCCGTTGTCGGTACCGATCCCTACAATCCCGACACGGACGGTGACGGCCTCTCGGACGGCGACGAACACTTCGGGCGTTATGAAGTCAAGACGGACCCGTTGAATCCCGACACGGATTTCGACGGCCTGAAGGACGGCGCGGAAGTGCTGACCTACAAGACGAACCCGCTGGAGGTCGACACGGACAAGGGCGGCGTCAGCGACGGCCATGAGGTCATCGAGGACAGCACGAATCCGCTGGATCCCGCGGACGATCTGCAGAAGTTTACGCTGCTCATCGAGTTCGACTATGACAAGTCGTTCATCCGGCCGCAGTATTTCACGGATCTCGAGCCGGTGGTGAAGGTCCTGCGCCGCTCGCCCAATGCCACGGTGCGCGTGGAAGGGCACGCCGACAAGCGCAAGCGCTCGACGCGTGAATACAACCAGCGGTTGAGCGAACGCCGGGCCAATGCCGTGAAGGATTATCTGGTCCAGAACAGCGGCATCAGCCCCGACAACGTCACCGCTGTGGGCTATGGCTTCGACCGGCCGGTGGCGCCGAACGACACGGAAGAGAACATGCAGAAGAACCGCCGCACGGACATCTACATCAAGAAGGGCGGCGCGCAGTAAGCTCTTCCCTGCAGGAAGAAACTTCCGCTTTGCCCTCCAGCGCCACGCAAGTGGAGTTGGGGGGCAAAACCATTTATATTGTCGGCACGGCGCATGTATCAGCGCAAAGCGTGCAGGACGTCCGGAACACGGTGGCCGCGGTCCGGCCCGATACCGTTGCCATCGAACTGTGCGAGCCGCGCTACCAGGGGCTGGTGAAAAAAGAAGCCTGGCGGCGGACCAACCTGTTCCAGGTGATCCGGCAGGGCAAATCCATGTTCCTGCTGGCCCAGCTGGTGATGCAGTCATTCTACCGTCGCCTGGGCAAGCAACTGGAGGTGGAGCCGGGGGCCGAAATGCTCGCCGGGGCGGCGTGCGCCGAGGAAACCGGCGCGCGGCTTGAACTGATCGACCGGCGGATCGACATCACGCTCAAACGGGTCTGGCGGTATTTGGGATTCTGGCACCGGCTCAAGCTGTTGGGCGTGCTGCTGGAAGCCATGTTCACCTCGGAGAAGATCGGGGACGAGGACATCGAGGCGCTGAAAAAACAGGATCAACTGGAAGCGTTGATGGGCGAGATGGGCAAGGCGTTCCCGGAAATCAAAAAGCGGCTGATCGACGAGCGTGACATCTACCTAGCCCAGAAATTGCGGCAGGCCCCGGGCACGCGCATTGTCGCGGTGGTCGGGGCGGGCCACGTGCCGGGAATGCGGGCGGCCTTGCAGTCCGAAGTGCCGCTGGCGGAACTGGAAAGCCTGCCGCCACCCGCGCGCTGGTCGAAAATCTGGCCTTGGTTGATTCCCGCCGCGGCTTTGGCCTTGATTGCCTGGGGATTTTTCCAGGGCGGGGCAGAGCGCGGCATTGATTCCATCGTCATCTGGGTGGCGGTGACCGGTTCCCTGGCGGCCCTCGGGGCGGCGGTCGCCCTGCCGCATCCCCTGACCATCTTGTCCGCTTTTCTGGCGGCGCCCTTCACCACATTGCATCCCGCCTTGGCGGCAGGCTGGGTGTCCGGGCTGGTGGAGGCCTGGCTCCGGCCGCCGGCCGTGGCTGATTTCGAAGCCCTGCCGGAGGCCATGGAAAACCTGAAAACCTTTCTTCGGAATCCGGTCGTGCGCATCCTGCTGGTAGTGGCCACCACCAACATCGGCGGCAGTCTCGGCACCTTCGTGGCGATTCCCTGGATTGCCTCCCGATAACCCGGCCCTGTGCCGCGTAAACTTTCAGGCGGTCGGCTTGGCCGGAAAAAGAATCCGGAAAGTAGACCCCTTGCCCAGAGTCGTGGCAACCTGGATGGCGCCCTTATGACCGCGGACGATCCCCAGAACCGCCGGCAGACCCAATCCGCGCCCCGTGAATTTTGTTGTGTAAAAGGGTTCAAAGATTTTTCCCAGCCGTTCAGTGGGGATCCCGGGGCCCGAATCCGTCACTTCGATGTAGACATAGGATCCATCCGGCAGCGGTGTATGCGGCCAGATTGGCGCCGCCGGCAACCGGTGGCTGTCCAGCACGCCGACGGCCAGCGTGATCAGGCCGGGACGGTTTTCCAGCGCTTCCACCGCGTTGGCGACAAGATTCATGACCACCTGCCGGACCTGGCTCTCGTCCGCATCGATATTGGGAATCGCTGGCGGAATCTTGATTTGAATGTCCACGGCGGGGGGGACAGAGGAACGGATCAATTGCATGGACCGCTGCAACAGGGCGGCCACATCCAGCGCTTCCACCACGAAGCGGCCCTGGCCGGAGTAGGTCAGCATCTGTTGAACCAGTTCCGCTGCGCGTTTCGTGGAAATTCCGGCAGACAAGATGTCATCGCGGGCGGGTGCGCCCGGCGGGAGGGTCAGCAGGGCGAGATCAAGGTTGCCCATGATGGCGGCCAGCAGGTTGTTGAAATCGTGCGCAATGCCACCGGCCAGCAATCCCAGGCTTTCCAGCTTCTGGGATTCCTGAATCTGGCGTTCGTACCGGAGCCGCTCCTCTTCGGCCTTCTTGCGGTCGGAGATGTCGCGACAGGCGACAATCAACCGGTCGTCCGGCCCGATCCGGACCCGGCGGATGCTGATTTCGACCCAGAACGGATGTCCGTCCTGGTGCACCGAGAGCCATTCAAAGACCTGCGGACCCTGGTCGCGGGCTTTCTCCAGCCAGACAAAGGCATCTGCGACCGAAAAGGGCGCCTCGCCGCCTTTCATTTGGTTGAACGCCGCGATGGCTTGCGCGCGCGAGTCATACCCATACATTTCCAGCATGCGGCGGTTGACATCCAGTACCTGGAAATTCCGGGAATCGTGAATGAACAAGGCGTCATTGATGGAATCGAAAACCGTGGCAAAATATTCGCGGGAGGTTTGCAGTTCCGCGGTTTTGGACCGGACGCGGACAGACAAGATGGCATTGAGGGCGGCCAGTCCCAGAATGATGACGAGGCCCAGCAGGATGTAGCTGCCCCACTCATGGAGGATTTCCCGGAAGAGGAAGGGCGACCCCATCCATTTCTGATTGATGGCCCGGTATTCGCTGCGCGAAATCTGGCCGAACCCGCTTTGCACCAGATTCAGCAAATCGAGACGGTTTTTCGGAACCGCCCGGTGGAACTCGCCGGTGTACAGCACGAACGCCTGCCGGAAATCACCGGCAATCCGGTGCTTGTACATGTAATACACGGCGGCGGGTTGATCCACCGAGAAGACCTTGAGTTCCTGGTTTTTTGCCGCGAGGATGATGGCCTCGTAGCTGGGATATTCCTTGATGGTGTCGATGCCCCGGTGGGCGAGATGGTCAATGACGGCATCGCCGGACTTGACGCCGATGGTAAAGCCCTTGAGCGAATCGATATCGGCGATGCCACCCAAGGTCTTGTGTGCGAAGATGGGCACCTGGATCCGGGCATAGGAGGGAGTGAAGGCGTAGTACTGGGCCCGCTCGGGAGTAAGGAAGATCGTGTCGATCACATCCGCCAGCCCGGAACGCATGAACTCCTGGGCCTTGCTCCATTCCATGGCGCGCAAATCCACCGGAACGCCGGTTTTTTTCGACCAGAGCGCCCACTGGTCCGGCAGAATGCCCATCAGTTTGCCGTTGGCATCGCGAAAGACATACGGCGGATAGTTGTCGTCGAGCGTCACGATGATCGGCGCCGGATGCGCCGGCGGTTGGCCGGAGACCGCCGGCGCGCTCCAGGCAAGCAGCGCCAGCACCGCCCAGAGGACGGGGCGGCGGCCGGAATTAGCCATGCATGCCAGGGGATTCATGAAACCGCTAGGTCAGTTGCGCGAGATACTCCTTGAGCACGTGTGCAGACCGTTCCAGTTCTTGCATCTCCTCCGGGGTCAGGCGCGCTTCGATCACTTCCTCGATGCCGCCGGCGCCGACCACGCAGGGAATGCCCAGGGTGACATCCCGCAGGCCGTACTCGCCCTCCAGCGGGGCGGAGACGGTCAAGACGCGTTTTTCATTTCGTAAAATGGCACGCACAATCTGGGTCATGGCCATGGCCACACCAAAGCTGGTGGAGCCTTTGTAGCCGATGATGTGATACGCCGAGCGCCGGACCTGCTCAAGGAGTTCCGGCCGGCGGTGGATAAAATCGCATTTCCGGCAGATGGAGCAGTAGTCATCCATCGGCAGGCCGCCCACATGCACCAGGGACCAGGCGGCGAATTCGCTGTCCCCATGCTCGCCCAGGATGGAGGCGTGCACGTTCTGCGGGGAGATGCCGCAATGCTCGGCCAGGAGCCAGCGGAAGCGGGCGGAGTCCAGCACGGTGCCCGAACCGAGGATGCGGCCGCGCGGCCATTGGGTGCGGAGCCGCGCCACATGGGTGAGAATATCCACGGGATTGGTGGCCACCAGCACGATGGCGTCGGGGTTCACCGTCTGGATTTCGGTGACGATGCCCGTGACGATTCGGGAATTGATTTGCATGAGCTCCAGCCGGCTCTGGCTGGGGCCGGCTTGGGCCTTGCCGGCGGTGATCACAATGATCGCCGCATGGCGGTAGGCGTCCGGTGCGGTGGCGGCATGGATGTTGACCGGCCGGTAGAACGGCGCGCCATGCGCAAGATCCAGAGCCTGGCCTTTGGCCAGGTCGGCATTG
>CAZMOR010000308.1:0-4378 GCA_964567795.1 uncultured Verrucomicrobiota bacterium | reverse complement strand
AACTTCGACGTCTGGAGGACCAGCGGTCCGAGCTGGGCGGTCCAGTCGGCCTCCTTGAGGACGAAGGCGGGGAGGTCGAGGAGCTTGCCGTAGTGGTCGAGGGTGGCGGCGAGGCGGTCCTGGTAGGCGGGGAAGGCCTTGGCGAAAATGAGCAGGCGCTGCTGGATGACGAGGCCCGCGCCCCACGCCAGCAGCAGGAGCAGCACGACCACGGCCACGACCGCGACCACGGCCGGCAGGCGCAGGCGCCGGACGAGGAAATTCACGACGGGGGCCAGCAGATAGCTGAGGAACCAGGCGATCAGCAGGGGGATGACGACGGCCTGCGCGATCTTGAGCACGGCGCCGACGGCGATGACGGCCAGGATGCCGAGCGAGAGAGCGGTGGCGCTGAGGCGCTGGGGACGGACGGGGGATTCGAGCGGATTCATGGCGGATTCCTTAGGGAGCGGGCGGGACGGTGCGCCCGGCGCCGGCGGCCCAGGCGAGATAGAGGTCGATACAGGCGGGGCCGCAGAACATCCAGAGCACGGCGGCAAGGGCGATGTGGGGGCCGTAGGGAATCTTGCTTTGGAGTTCCTTGCGGCCGACGGCGATGAGGGAGAGTCCCAGCAGGGTGCCGGAGAGGGAGGAGCAGAAAATGGTGAAGAGCACGGCCTGCCAGCCGAAGCAGGCGCCGACGGCGCCGAGCAGTTTCACGTCGCCCATGCCCATGGCCTCGCGGCGGAGGACCAGCCGGCCGACGGTGGCGACGGTCCAGAGGATGCCGTAGCCGAGGGCGAGGCCGAAAGCCGAGCGGAGCAGGGCGGGCAGGCGTTCGGCCTGGCCCTGCAGCGCGGGGAAGGCAAAGGAAAGCAGCAGGCCGGCCGCCATGCCGCCGAGGGTGACGCGGTCGGGCAGGATGAGGTGGTCGAAGTCGACGAACGTGCCGAGGATCAGCGCCGAGGTGTAGAGGATGAAAACGGGGGTCTGGATGCTCCAGCCGTGCACCAGCCACAGGCCGGTGAACAACGCGCCAGTCAGGAGTTCAACGAAGAAATAGCGGAAGGAGATGGGCGCCTTGCAATGGCGGCACTTGCCGTTTAGAAGGAGCCAGGACAGCAGCGGAATGTTGTCCCACGGCGCGAGGAGATGGTTGCAGGCCGGGCAGTGGGAGCCGGGGAGGACGATCGATTCCTCGCGCGGGATGCGCCAGATGCAGACATTGAGAAAACTGCCGATGCAGAGGCCGGCCAGGAAGATGAACAGCGTCAGGACGGGCAAGGCCTCTGGGGGGAGGGGATTCATTTGTTCCGGGCCTTCAGGGCCTTGACGAGGGCGGACCGCATGGCGGCGACGGGCGGCTTGCGGCCGGTCCAGAGCCGGAAAGCGCGCACGCCCTGGTGCAGGAGCATGCCGAGGCCGTTGGAGGTGCGCGCGCCGGCGGCCTTGGCCGTGGCGAGCAGCGGCGTGACGGCGGGATTGTAGATGAGGTCGAAAACGATCTGGCCGGGGCGGAAGGCTTCCGGCGGCAGGAGGGAGGGGTCGCCGGGATGCATGCCCACGGGCGTAGCGTGAATGATCAGGTCGCAGTCGCGGGCGGCGGTGCGGGCGCGTTCGAGGGAGACGCCGGCGACAGGCAGGCCCGGCGCGGCCTGGCGGAGGGCCAGGAGCAGGCGGCGGCGGGCGGCGAGATTGACGTCGGCGACGAGAATGGAGGCCGCGCCCTGCATGGCGCAGATGATGGCCAGGGCGCGGCCGGCGCCGCCGCAGCCGAGCAGCAGGACGCGCTTGCCGCGCGGCGAGGTGCGGAAGGATTCGCGCAGCGCATCCAGGAAGCCCGGCGCATCGGTGTTGTCGCCGAGCAGGGTGCCGTCGGGGCGGAAAACAATCGTGTTGACGGAGCGGAGCAACCGGGCGGTGTCGGAAAGCGCGCCTTTGGCGGCGAGGAAGCGGTAGGCGGCTTCCTTGTGGGGGATGGTGACGTTGAGGCCGCCGTATTTTTTCGCGCGCAGGTCCGCGAGCGTGCGCGGAATGTCGCCGGGCTGCACATCGAGGAGGGTGTAGCTGGCGTTCAGTCGGAGGGCCTTGAACGCGGCGTTGTGCATGAAGGGGGACAGGGAATGGCCGACCGGATGGCCGAGCAGGGCGAAGGGGGTGGGCGGAGCTTTTTTCATGACGCGGAAAGATTGGCGCATTTTTCCGGCAAGGGGAAGCAGATTCAGACCGGGGAGCGCGGAGCCTAGCGGGGCGCGGCCGGGGCGGGCCAGGCAAAGTCGACGATCACCGGCAAATGGTCGGAGCGGATGGAAGTGCCCACGCGGTAGTTGCGCACGGCGAGGCAGGGGGAATGCAGGACGTGATCGAGCGGGATCCAAAGCGGCGGAATGAAAGCGGGCCACGTCGGGTGGATGGAGCGGCCCCGGGCGGAATCGCGCAGGCCGCTGGTCCGCTCAAAGCGGCGGAAGACCGGTGACCAGGGGGCGGCGTTGAGATCGCCGGCCAGAAGCACGGGCTCGTTCAAGCCGGAGATTTCGCTGGCGAGCCAGTCCAGCTGCCGGTTCCGCTCCGCGGCCAGCAGGGCCTCGCCGGGCGGCATGGGATGGGTGGCGATCAGCGTCAACGGCTGCTCATCCAGGCGCACCCGGGCGAAGAGGGTGGGGATGTCCACCAGGCCGAAGGGCACGCTGCGGGCGGAGTCCAGCGGGCGCCGGCTGAACATGCCGATGCCGAAATTGTCGGGGCGCGGCTGGACTTCGCGGAACGGATAAGGAGCGAGGGCCGGAGCGAGGTCGGCCAGCCAGCGGTCGCTGATTTCCTCGAGGACCAGGAGATCGGGCCGGGCGTTGGCGATGGCGTTCCGGACCGCGGCCGGATCGCCCCAACAGGTGTTGACATTCATGAGCATCACGCGGAAGGACGCATCGCCGGCCGGCGTGGCGGGCGCCGGCGGGAGAAGAAAGAGCAGCACGGGCAAGGCGTTCACGAAGGCCATGGCGGAAGCGCCGGCCGTGTGTCTCCATTTCCGGCCCAGGGCATAGATCCCGGCCAGCAGCAGGAATCCGCACACGTATTGCACGCGGAAATGGGAGAGGATCTCCAGCCACCAGGCGTGGGTGCCCAGGAAACCGCCCAGGCTGATGACCGACAGCATGAAACCCCGCGCGCCGAGCAGGCCCCAGAATCCGAGCCGCAGGCGGACACGCATGGGCGGCAGGAGTGAATTCATGAGTTGGCGCAAGTAGATTCCGTTTCCGGCCGACCGTTATGCATTTCAGTAGAAGAACAGCCAAGTCAGCGCGACCAGCAATACCGGCAGAAGAATGCCCAGCACCACGAGCAGGGAATTCTGGAGGTCGCGTCTCCGGCGTCTTTGGCGGTAGACCGCATCCTCGGTTTCCAGAAAGCGATCATAGGCCTTCTGGGCGCCATGGGTAGAGGGAACAGCCGGAGCCTGCGAAGACCGGAAGATTCCCCGATCCGAAATCCTGCGGTCGGTTTCCTCCCTTAATTTCCGCAGCGCGAATCCGGCCAGGATGCTCATGGCGGCAGTTCCTTATGTTCCGGTTTCCGCCGGCAGGAGGATGACGACGAATTCGCCCTTGAGGGAATGGGTCTGGTAGTGGGTACGGAGTGCGGCGGGGGTGCCGGCGATGGTTTCCTCGAACTTCTTGGTGAGTTCGCGGGCGATGAAAAGGCGGCGGGCGGGACCGAGTTCCTCCTCGACCTCGTCGAGCAGCTTGAGGATGCGGTGCGTGGATTCATAGAAGACGACGGGTTCGGGGAACGCGGCGAGTTCCTGCAGGCGGCGGCGGCGGGCGGCGGTTTTGTGGTCGAGGAACCCCGCGAACAGGAAGCCGCGGCTTTCGGTGGCGCCGCACAGCGCCACGGCGGCGGACAGCGCGCAGGGGCCGGGAATCACGGTGACCGGCAGGCCGGCGGCCCGGACGGCATCGGCGGCGCGCGCGCCGGGGTCGGAAATGCCGGGCATACCGGCGTCGGTGACGAGCGCGAGCGCCTCGCCGGCGCGGATGCGACGCAGGATCTCCTCCTCGCGGGCGCGTTCGTTGAACTTGTGGCAGGAAATCAGCGGCGTGGAGATGCCGTGACGGTCGAGCAGGAGGCGGGTGTGGCGCGTATCCTCGGCCAGGATGTGCGTGGCGGTGCGGAGAATGCGCAGCGCGCGCAGAGTGATGTCTTCGAGGTTGCCGATGGGCGTGCCGACGAGATACAGGCCGGGCGCGAGCGGGGCTGGAGACGCGGCCGCCCCCGGCACGGCATCAGGCGCGGGGGCGGCGGCGGGGGCGGGCATGGAGGCCGGCTTAATCGCTGTCCTTTTCCACCAGGCGGATCGAACGCGGCTTGGCGGCGTTCTTGAGCAACTGGTCGGATTCGGCCA
>CAZMOR010000307.1:0-1891 GCA_964567795.1 uncultured Verrucomicrobiota bacterium | reverse complement strand
CGATTTCCACGTCAAGAGCGTGATGGGCCGCTTCGATACCAACACGGAGGTGTTCGTGACCAACGATGTTGTCCATTCGCCGTCCATCGATTTGGGCGATCCGCTGGCCAGCTATGCAAGCGAACCCAGCCCCAACGGCTTCCGCCTGAATGTCGGCGCCTACGGCAACACCGCCGAGGCCAGCAAGTCGCGGACCAACGCGTGGTTGCAGGCCCTGAGCTTCATGGATGGCGGCACGCTGGATGCGGCCGCCGGAGCCTGGCTGCGCTGGACCGGAGGCGCGTATGATCCCACCAGCACCGTGACCCTCTGGCTGTCGCGCGACAACGGGTTCAGCTGGGAAATCCTGGCGACCAACCAGACCGCCACCAATGGCGCCTATTTCTACAAGAACACCTCCACCAACGATCCGTCTTCGCTGTATGCCATGTGGAAAGTGACCCTGGATGGCGCCGTTCCGCCGGTTTTCAGCCCGACGCCGACGAATTTCAATTACCGGAACGGGGCTTATTCGTTCTACGTGAACGACACGTCGACGGTGGGCGATGTGTATTGCACGGCGATCGGCAGCGATGCCAACCTGGGCGTCAGCCCGGGGTCGCCGATGTTGACGCTTCATACCCTGATCAATACCTATAAACTGGGGCCGGGCGACCGGGTGTATGTGGACACCGGGCTCTATACCGCCACGAATGCCGTCACCCTGACCGCGCAGGATTCCGGCGTCGCGACGAATCCGGTTTCGATCATCGGCAGCACCAACCGCCTGGAGGGCGGCAGTGTGTTTGGCAAGGTCGGCAGCGTGCCGGTGCCGCTGGGTTTTGACTTCCGTTCGAGTTCGTCCAACATCGTGTTGCGCAACGTTGTCATTACGAACGACCAGCGCGGCGTGGCGGTATCCAATTCAACGGGCATCACCTTGGACGGCGTCGAGGCCCGGGGTTGCCTCAACCGGGCGTTCGACCTGCAAAACAACACGCAAAATGTCGCGTTGGTGCACTGCGTGGTGCATGGCGGCGGTATCGGGGTCTATCTCAACCAGGCCTCGAATGTCACGATCCGCAACAGCATTTTCTGGGAGAATACCAACAATGCCGTATTTCTCGGATCGCAAGTCGGGCTGGTGCTGGAGAACAGTGTCCTGGCCTCCACCGTGCCCAATGCAATGTTGTATTCCTGTGCTTCGCTGACGGGGTGCACCTTGGATTACAACAACATCCATGCGGGTTCCCTGGTGCGGGTGGGGGTGAACCGCACGTCCGGCCTCATGGCGGACAATCTAGCGGCCTGGCAGGCGCTCTCGGGCCAGGACCTGCACAGCGTTCCCGGGAATCCCCAATTCGCGGATTCGGAGGGTTTTGATTATCACCTGAAGACGGAACAAACCCTCGGCCGCCTGCAGCCGAACGGTTCCCGCACGTCGGATACCCTGTCCTCGCCCCTGCTGGATGCCGGCAATCCGGCCACGGCCGTGGGGGATGAGCCGGCACCGAACGGCGGGCGGGTGAATATCGGCCGGTACGGCGGGACCGCGGAGGCCAGCATGGCGCCGGATTATCCGTGGCTGAAGACGGTCTCGTTTGGCGATGCGGGATCGGTCACGAACGGGACCGTGCCGTTGCGCTGGACGGCCGGGGGCGGCTTCACGTCCCAAACCGTCAAAGTGGAAGTTTCCGTGGATGGCGGCAAAACGTGGGGGACGTCCGTGACGTCTGGCCTTCCCGCCACCAATGGCCTGGCCAACTGGACCGTGGCCGGCCTGCCCGATACACCGGCGGGCGCCTGGCGCGTGGTCTGCCTGGAAAACACCAACATCTGGTCCCAGTCCACCAACTTCTTTGCCATCCGGAACAGTTCCATGAACATCTACATCGGCACGGCGGATACCAAC
>CAZMOR010000306.1:0-3270 GCA_964567795.1 uncultured Verrucomicrobiota bacterium | reverse complement strand
AGAACATAAAAAATGGCCATCCAAAAACAGACCAAGATCGTGCACCCCGGCGGCTTTGACGGCGGCGTGGTGCGCGTGCCGGGCGACAAGAGCATTTCCCACCGGACGGCGCTGCTGGCCGGCATTTCCTCGGGCACCTCGGAGATCCGCGGGTTCCTGCAGGCGGAAGACTGCCTCAACACGCTGAAGGCGATGGAATCCTTCGGCGCCCGCTCGTGGGTGGATGAAGACGGCGTCCTGTCGATCCAGGGCACCGGCGGCAAGATGATCGAGCCGGTCGGCCCGTTGGATGTGGGCAATTCCGGCACGGGCATGCGCCTGCTGGCCGGCCTGTGCGCCGGATCGCCGATCAACGTGACCCTGACGGGGGATGAATCCCTGAGTTCCCGCCCGATGCGGCGCATCAAGGAACCCCTCGAACTGATGGGCGCGAAGGTGGAACTGACGCCCCAGGGCACGGCCCCGATGACGATTCGCGGCGGGAACCTGCACGGGATCGAATACTGCCTGCCGACGGCCTCGGCGCAGGTGAAATCCTGCTGCATCCTGGCCGGGTTGTATGCCGAAGGCAGCACCACGGTCATCGAACCCATTCCGACCCGCGACCATACGGAGCGCATGCTGCGCGCCGTCGGCGCGCCGATCCGCGTGGAAGGCCAGCGCATTTCCGTGGACGGCTACGGCCCCAAAGGCCCGAAGTTCCTGGCCCGGCCCTACGTGGTGCCCGGCGACTTTTCCTCGGCGGCCTACTGGCTGACGGCGGCGGCGGCGATTCCCGGCGTCACGGTCCGCGCGGAGGGCGTGGGGCTGAACCTGCGGCGCACGGCGCTGCTGGACGTGTTGCGCCGGATGGGTGCGCGGGTGGAGATCGAACGGACATCGGCCCCGACCGATCCGGAAGTCTATGGCAACGTGACCGTCTACGGCGCGGAATTGAAAGGCACCGAAGTCGGCGGGGCGGAAATCCCGAATTTGATCGACGAACTGCCGCTGGTGGCGGTGCTGGGCGTGCTGGCCCACGGCCGCACCGTGATCCGCGATGCCAGCGAACTGCGCGTGAAGGAATCCGATCGCGTGGCCGTGATGGTCGAGAACCTGACCAGCCTCGGCGCGCATGTGACCGAACAGCCCGATGGCATGATCATCGAAGGGCCGACCAAGGTCACGCCCACGAAGAGCATCCGCAGCTATGGCGACCACCGCGTGGCCATGAGCATGTCGATCCTGGCGATTTTTGCCGACCAGCCCGTCTGCATCGGCAACGTGGCGTGCGTGGACACGTCCTATCCGGAATTCTGGGAGCAATTGGCCAATCTGGGAGTGAAAGTTGAATAAGCAAGTGACCATCGTGGCGGTGGACGGCCCCTCGGCCTCCGGAAAATCGACTGTTTCGCGCCGGACGGCCCAGGCCGTCGGCTTCATCTACGTGGATTCCGGATCGCTGTACCGGGGCATCACCTGGAAGTGCGTCAAGGAAGGTATTGACGTAAAGGACTCGCAGGCGGTGACGAACCTGCTCATCCGCATGAACATGGAGCTGGTATTGCGCGACAACGCGGTCGGCTATCTGATCGACGGCGAGGATCCCGGGCAGGAAATCCGGGCCGAACCGGTGCGCGAGCGGGTGGCCGACATCGCCGCCCAGCAGGCCGTGCGCGTCTACATTGTCGAAAAGCTGCGTCTGATGACCAAGTTCGGCAATCTCGTGATGGAAGGCCGCGACATCGGTACGGTGGTTTTTCCGGACACGCCGTTCAAGTATTATTTGGACGCCGATCCGGAGGAGCGGGCCCGCCGCCGCGCCGCGGAAATCAAGCAGCAGGAAGGCACGCACGACGTCAGCGCGGTGCTCAGTTCGTTGCGCCGCCGCGACCAGAAGGATTCCAGCCGCGCCACTGCGCCGCTGCAGATTGCGCTGGGCGCCCGGATCATCAACAGCACCGGCATGACGATCGAACAGGTGGTGGACACCATCGTTTCCGACCTGAAGAAAGCCGGCGCCGTATCGGCCTGATGCCATGCGCGAGGGCTTGTTCAAGGAACCCCTGTACTGGCTGTCGCGCGGTTTTGTCTACCTGTGTCTTCTCCTGAAATACCGCATGCGGGTGACGGGTCGCGAACACGTTCCCGCCAGCGGGGGGGCGGTGATCGCCGCCAACCATTGCAGCTATCTTGATCCGCCGGTCATGGCGGGGTGCAACAACCGGCGCATCGTGCATTTCATGGCCCGCGACACGCTGTTCTCGAATCCCATTGCACGGTGGTTTTTCCCCCGCGTGGCGGTGATTCCCCTGGATCGCACGCGCGGCGATCTGGGCGCGTTGAAGAAGGCCATCGCAACCCTCAAAGAGGGCAAGGTGATCGGACTGTTTCCCGAGGGCACGCGTTCTCCGGACGGCCAGATGCATCCGGCCAAGGGCGGCATCGGGTTTTTGATCGCCAAGGGCGAGGTGCCGGTCGTGCCGCTGTGCATCTCCGGGACTTATGAGGCGTTTCCCAAAGGCGCCAAGAAGATGCGCCCGTCCCGGGTCGTGGCGCGTTTGGGCAAGCCGATCACGCCCGAAGAAATCCGGGCGGCAATGCCGACCAAGGGCGATTACGGGGCGGTGGGCGAGTTGGTCATGCGCCGCATCCGCGAGTTGGCGGAAAAAAGTCCGACCTAGGTTCGCGGATGCGGGGAATCGCGGCTTCCTAAAAAAAGCCCCGCCGGTTGGCGGGGCTTTTCTGCGTTCATATTCAGAGATTATTCTTCCGGCGGAGGAGCGGACGGGTCACCTTTGCCCTGCTTCTTGCCATGTCCGCTACGTGCGGGCTTGTCGGCTTCGGTTGGTTCGTGACCGCGGTTGGACTTGCGGAACTCGCCCTTGCCCTGACCGCGTTCGCCACGGCCTTGGCCGCGGAATTCGCCATCACCGCGGTCCTGGCCGTCCCGGCCGGACTTGCGGAATTCGCCATCGCCGCGGTCCTGGCCGTCCCGGCCGGACTTGCGGAATTCGCCTTGGCTCTGACCCCGCTCGCCACGGGGCGGGCCACGGAACTCGCCCTTGCCCTGACCGCGCTCGCCACGGCCTTGGCCGCGGAATTCGCCATCGCCGCGGTCCTGGCCGTCCCGCCCGGACTTGCGGAACTCGCCTTGGCTCTGACCACGCTCACCACGGCCTTGGCCGCGGAATTCGCTGTCGCCGCGGTCTTGGCCGTCCCGGCCGGACTTGCGGAATTCGCCTTGCTGGCGCGTACGGTCCGACGGGTCTCGAAGATCGGCAGAGAACG
>CAZMOR010000305.1:0-6183 GCA_964567795.1 uncultured Verrucomicrobiota bacterium | reverse complement strand
GGGGGATCCGGCTTCGGCCTATGCAAACGAGCCGACCAACAACGGGGGCCGGATCAATGTGGGCCTGTACGGCAACACGACGGAAGCCAGCAAGAGCTCTGGTACCGGCTCGCTCGTGCCCATCACCATTTCGGACGGCGGCACCGTCCGGGGCACGGTTCAATTGTATTGGTCCTACAACGGGCTGGCGCCGAATGAGCGGGTCAACGTCGAGTTTTCCGGCGATGCCGGTGCCAACTGGACCAACATTGCCCTGAACATCTATGCCGACACGGGCAGCTCCGGGCTGTCGTGGACGACCACCAATTTTCCCAGCACGGCGCAGGGAGTCTGGCGGGTGTGCACCACCAACGGCGCGGTTTGCGGCCAGACCGAAATCCTGTTTGCCATCAAGAACGATCCACTGGCATATTACCTGAACGACTATAGCATCGATGGCGATGTGTACTGCACGGCGCCGGGTAGTCCCACCAATACCGGCCTCAGCCCGGATTCTCCGCTGGATTCCCTGGAGACGCTGCTGGGGCGCTACAAGGTGGAGCACGGCGATACCGTCTATGTGGACACGGGCATCTATCCCCGCAGCACAACGTTGGAAATCGATATTCCGTCGACCTCGTCCACGAACTACCTGATCATCCAGGGCAGCACCAACGAAGCCGCCGGCGGCTCCATCTTCACCAACAGCGCCGGTTCCGTGATTGACCTGCAAGGCATGCGGCACTTGGAAATGCGGGACATGCGCCTGCTGGGTGGCGAGCAGGGCCTGACGTTTACGCAAGCCAGTTCAAACCGGCTCATCCGTGTGCGTTCCGAATGGACCCGGGGCAACGCCTTCAACCTGAGCGAACTGTCCGACCAGAACCGGTTCATCCAGTGCGCCGCGCTGAATTTCTTCAAGACCGGCTTCTATGTGGCCAAGCCGTTAACCGCGATCATTCCGGTAACCACGAATTACTGGAACAGCGGCGTGATCGCCTGCCTGCCGGCCTCCACCAACGGGACCGCGCTGTCCACCGGGGCCTTGATCGGTGTCCAGTCGGGACGCATTTATGTCAGCAACAGTGTGTTCGTGGCCAATAGCCCGGAGCATGTCATCCATGCGGTTGGCACCTCGAACTTCTTCGGCAACTACAACGCCTATCACCGGCCCTACACGAATTCGCTGTTTGCCCGGATCCGCAATTCCAGCGTGATCTACGGCATGAATGAAACCAGCTTCAACGATTTGGCGACGTGGAGCGCCTGGAGCCAGGCCGACAGCAATTCGCTGGCCGGCGATCCGCTGTTCGTGGACCTGGCGGGGGGGGATATCCATCCGCGGAGCGAGGGCGGGCATTATAATCCGCAGAGCGAAACGTTTGAAGACGATCCCGTCACGTCGCCCCTGATCGATGCGGCGGATCCCGCCATGTCCTGGTCTTCCGAACCGGAATCCAACGGCCGCCGGGCCAACCTCGGGGTTTATGGCGGGACCGTCTATGCCAGCCGGACGCCCAGCAAGGGCTCGTTCGTGCTGCTGACGCTGAACGAGGGCGGCATGGTGCGCGGAACGCAAATCCTGCGGTGGATCACCCGCGGCGGTGCGACGAACGCCGGCCACATGGTGAACATCCAGATTTCGACCAACAGCGGGGTGAATTTCGCGACCATCAGCCCCAGCCTGGCGAGCGCCGGCTCCTACACGTGGGATTCCACCACGCAGCCTTCGCTGCCGACCTTCCGGTGGCGCGTGCAAAGCCAGAGCCAGCCCACCTGGGTCTCGGCTTCGGAGCGGGATTTTGCCATCCACAACAGCAATCTCGTGTTCTACGTCAACGATTCTTCGACCGACCAGGATGCCTATACCACCGCTCCAGGGTCAGTGGAAAATACCGGCCTGACTCCGGCCTCGCCGTTGTCATCGGTGACGGATGTCCTGACCCGGTACGACGTGGAACCGGGCGATACCATCCTGCTGGACACCGGTCAATACAACCTGAGCGCGCCGTTGACGATCAGCTATCCCGACTGCGGCACCGCCGCGGAACCGGTCGTGATCCAGGGCAGCACGAATTATCCCGGCACCGTCCTGTCGGGCGCGGGTTTCCAGATGACCAATGTCCGCGGCCTCCTGTTCCGGAATCTGAAATTCAACAACCAGACCAAGACGATCGTGGTGGCGGTCGAATCCGCGGAAGATATTACATTCAACCAGTTCGACATCTTTGATGGCAAGAAAACCGGAATCAATATTGTATATGGATCCAATATCTATCTCCGGAACTTCCTGGTGGCCGGGGTTCAAACCAATGGCGTTGCCAGTTGGGTGTCGTACAACACGCGGCTGGAAAACGGCACGATTTGGTCCAACGGCATTGCCCAAGTCGTTTCCGGCATGCGGTTGGAAACCGGCGGTTCTACGTTCCCGGCATCCTATTTAACGGTCAGTAATTGCATCCTGGGAGCATTTGGATTGCGTACGACCATCTATTCGGTGCGTGGCCAATTGTATGCCGACTATAACGATCTCTACCGCTCGGACGGCGCCTTGACCGCCTTGGAAGAGCAAACGGCCGGGTTCGAACGCGAATATGATTCTGTCGGCAACTGGTCGACGGCAACCGGGCAGGACGGGCACAGTCTTTCCCGCGAGCCCGGGTTCGCCGATCTGGATGCAAATGATTTCCACCTGAAGAGTTCGGGCGGTCGATTTAATCCGGCGACCTCGTCGTTTGTCTTGGACCCGGCGGCGGATGATTCAGTGATAATCGATGCCGGTGATCCAGCCTTGGCGTGTACGGAACCCATCCCCAATGGCGGACGCGTGAACCTGGGCCGGTACGGCAACACCAGCGAAGCGTCGAAGACTCCCACGAACTGCCGGCTGACCTGGATCAGTTTCAACGACGGGGGCCGAGCGGCGGGAACCAACGTGCTGCTGACCTGGCTCTCCGGCGGCGCGGTGACGTCCAGCACGGTGACCATCTCCTATTCCGCGGATGGCGGGACCAGTTGGTCCAACCTGGTGACGGGGCTGCCCGCCCGGCCGGAATCCTGGACCTGGGATTCGACCCGGAGCGAACAGTCGGTGCAGGCCTATTTGAAGATCGAAGGCGCGGCCTGCGGCGTTGACATCGCCGGACCGTTCTCCGTGCGCAACCAGCCTTTCCATTTCTATATCAACGACAGTTCCATTACGAATGATGTGTATTGCTCAGCCGTGGGGAACAATGCCAACAGCGGCTTGAGCAGTTCGCTGCCGATGGCGGACTTGAACGCCTTGCTGGCAAAATACGATCTGGAAAGCGGTACGAACGGGGGCGATGTGGTTTACATCGATACCGGCGTGTACCGGGGCCTGGAACCTTGGCGCATTTCGCAGGCGGATACCGCCGGCAGCCTCGATCTGCCACCGATCATCTTCCAGGGCAACACCAATGCCTTGGTGAACGGTACCGTGCTGGACCGGTCCTTCAATCCGATCGGCATCCAAGCGGACTACGGCGTGGGTTTTGAATTACGGAATATCACGGTTTCCAACACCGTCAGCGACGCCATTGAATTCAACAGTTGCTACGGCGCCTCTGCAAAATGGATGGCGGTGGGATCTGCCAATGCCGCTTTCCGCCTGAGCGCCGGCAGTCAGTTGCGCCTGGAGCACTGCGTGGTTTACGATGCCAATCAGGGCATCATTATCGGGTCCCGCAACATGTCCATCACGAACATTGTGTTCCCGGTGATCGACCATTGCGCCATCTGGGGCACCGCGGGCTATGCCATTGAACTGAAGGGCAACTTGAGCGCGACGATCCGGCACTGCCTGCTGTCCGTGGCCGCCGGTTATTACGTGTATGGTTTGTCCCCGACGGACGTCCTCGACACGGACTACAATGCCATCTGGCTGCCGGATGGCGGCCGGGTGTTTGAACGCGCGCGGTCACCGGTCCCCATCATCTATGAAACCATGGGTTCCTGGGCGGCGGCGTCGGGCCAGGATCTGCATTCGTATGACGGCAATCCCATGCTGGCGAACTCCGCCGGGCGGGATTTCCACCTGTTGAGTCGTGCCGGCCGCTGGTCACCGGCCATGGGTACCTGGACCACGGATGTGACCTCGTCGCCGCTGATTGATGCCGGGGATCCCACGGCAACTGACTGGACAAACGAGCCGGTGTTAAACGGTTCCCGGGTTAATATCGGGCTGTATGGGGCGACCCCTTGGGCCTCCAAGTCCGAGACCAACTCCGCCCTGCATTTGGTCTCGCTGAACCGGGGCGGCGTGGCATCCGGACAGGTGGTTTTGAACTGGAAGGCCTCGGGCATGGCGACGGGCCATACCGTCCGGCTGGAGGTCTCGATTGACAATGGGGCGACGTGGACCCGCGTGGCCGATGGCATCGCGGCCTCCCTGGGCGGCGTGGTGTGGAACAGCTTGAGCCTGCCGTCCTCGCCGCTGGCCCTGTGGCGGGCCCAGGACGAGGTCGAGACCAATATCACCGCCACCAGTGAGCTCAATTTCGTGCTCCACAACGGCCCGGTCTATTACTATGTGAACGACGATTTTACTAATGGTGATGTGTATTGCACCGCGATTGGCGTTTCCTCGAACACCGGGGCTTCGCCGGGTTCTCCCAAACGCTGGGTTTCCGAAGTGCTTGACCAATACAACCTGGAACCGAGCGATGTGATTTACGTGGATACGGGGATCTACCAAACGCCCGCGCAGACCACGGTCGGAGATTTGGATGCCGGCGACCTGGAGCAAGGAGCCGATTACCAGGTCAATATCCTCGGCAGTACCAATGAAACCGCTGGCGGCAGCATCTACATCATCTCCAACCCGGATGTGTCCGGCTTCAACCTGCAGGACACCTACGGGGTTCGGTTCAGCCGCTTGGCCATCCTCGGGGCCAGCAACGGCCTGGCGCTGAACGGCAGTTATTTCATCGGCGGCGAGTGGCTGACGATCCGGAATTGCCAGAACGGCGT
The DNA here is from genome assembly GCA_964567795.1 of uncultured Verrucomicrobiota bacterium. Taxonomy (GTDB): domain Bacteria; phylum Verrucomicrobiota; class Kiritimatiellia; order CAIQIC01; family Lenti-01; genus Lenti-01. The sequence goes on along the minus strand of CAZMOR010000305.1, from coordinate 1,212 downwards.
TTCGGTTGCCGGCGTCTCCTCTAATCTATCGCTGACACATTCTGCTATATATGGATGTCAGAATTCCGGCATCCGCTTTGCCGCTTTGGGTGGCGGCGCGCTATATATGGGTTCCTGTGCCGTATGGTCAAACCAAATGGGGGTGCTGCTGGAGCGTGGTTATGCGCGGGTTTCCAACACCCTGATCGGGGTGACGGCCCATGATGCGTATGGTTTCTATGTATTGTCAGGAGTGCCTCAAACAGAACTGGAAAGCGATTACAACGGCCTGTTTGTCAACCAGGGGGACTCCTATGCCGGCGGAGTGCAGACCGGCAGCGGATCCGCGGCGCGGACCAACCAATACGATACCTTGTCCGCGTGGTCCGTCGCGGTGGGCCAGGACCGCAATTCCATCGAGCATGATCCCAAGGTTTTCGCTCCTGGCAGCGGGGATTTCCATCTCAAGAGTGTGGGTGGCCGTTACCAGGTTGGTATCGGGTGGACGAACGACATCGAGTCGTCTCCGTTGATCGATTCAGGCAATCGGAATTCCCTCGCCTGGACGGCGGAACCGAGCCCCAACGGCCGGCGGTTGAACATCGGGATGTATGGCGGGAGCAGCCAGGCCAGCAAGACGCCTCCGGACGGGGATCTCATCCCGATCTTCCCGGGGAAGGGCGCCCAGGTGTCCGGCGTGGTGACCATGACCTGGATTGCCGTGGCTTCCGCGACGAATTACTCCGTCGATATCGATTATTCTCCGGACGACCAGAATACTTGGACCAATATCGTGCGCGGGGCCTTGGCGGGGCCGCAGCAATATGTTTGGGACAGCGTGCCATATGGCCGGTCCGCCCGCGCGTGGTGGCGCATCACGGCCCGCGAAAATCCGACCATCTCGCGTTCGGCGGGGCGTTTCATCCTCCGCAACGGCGGCACCATTCCCTATTATGTCAACGATTCCGGCACGAACGGAGACGTGTATTGCACCGCCGTGGGGGACAACGCCAATGACGGCCTGACCCCCGATTCCCCGATGGCCAGTGTGCAGTATGTGATCAGCAACAACACCTTGGCGGCCTCGGACGTGATCTATGTGGATGCCGGCACCTATACGGCCGGAGCGCCGCCGATCAAGCTGGATGGCACGGATTCCGGTTATGTCACGAACGGCACCAACTACTATGTGACCATCCAGGGCAGCACCAATCCGGTGGCGCCCACGTATTT
>CAZMOR010000304.1:0-28665 GCA_964567795.1 uncultured Verrucomicrobiota bacterium | reverse complement strand
AGCGCCCACATGCGGGGAATCGCGGCTCGTGGATTTTTCCACAGTGTGGAAAAAAGTTTTCCATAGTGTGGAAAAATTCGGGGTGGGCGCGCGGCGCGCGGGGGCCGCGGGATCAGAAGAGGGAAAACACGATGCCGGCGGCGGCCGCCGCGAACATCAGCAGCGCCGGGTGGGGATCCTTCCACAGGAAAACGCCCACCGCGGCGGCAAAAATCACGGTGGCCTGGATTCCGGGAAATTGCGCGCCGGCGGGAATGAGGGCCAGCGCCAGCCGGATCGCCGTGGCCGCCAGCAGGCCGACGAGCGCCGGCATGAGGCCGCGCATGGCCGCCCGGAAGGCCGGCCGGTCGCGCAGGCGGATGGCCAGCGTGTCCAGGGCGAGCAGCAGGATTCCGCCGGGCAGGCAGACGCCGACGGTGGCCACCACCGAACCCGGGATGCCGGCCACCTGGTAGCCCGTGAAGGTGGCCAGGTTGACCGCGACGGGGCCGGGGGTGATTTCCGAAACCGCCAGAACGTCGAGAAAGCGCTCGGTGGTGAGCCAGCCGCGGGCGGTCACTTCGTGCTGCATCAGGGGGATCATGTTATAGCCGCCGCCGATGCTGAACAGGCTGATCTTGAAGAAAATGGTGAAGAGCAGGAGATAGAGGCTCACGGGGCGGCCTCCTTCCGGTGGAACAGGAAGTGGAACGCCAGCCCGGCGCCGGCACCGATGAAGATCAACGGCACGGGGGCGAGGATGTGCGCCAGCATCAGGCCGGCGCCCAGCGCGGCGGCCAGCCACAGCAACGGGGACCGGAGATTGGCGCGCCCGAGCCGGATGGCGGCGCCGGCGATGATGGCGACGACGGCCGGCCGCAGGCCCGCGAGCGCGGCGGCGATCCAGCGGTTTTCCCAGCGGCCGGCGAACAGTGCCGCCAGGGCCAGGATGACCAGGAAGGCGGGCAAGGCGACGGCCATGGCCGCCATCAGGGCGCCGCGCTTGCCGGACAGGCGCAGGCCGGAAAGCACGGCGAAATTGACGATGATTACGCCGGGCACAGACTGCGAGATGGCATAGGCCTCGGCGGTTTCCGCGGGAGTGAGCCACTTCCGGCGGGTGACCAGTTCGGCGTCGAAAACCGGCAGCGCGGCCATTCCGCCGCCGAAGGCGCCGGCGCCGATCCGGAAGAAACTCCAAAATAGACTGAAATAAGCGGGGCGCGACATGAATCCGAACCTAGCAGACCCCTGCGGGTCTTGCAAATCCGCGGGTTCCCGGGGAGGGGGGGTAAGGGCTCGAAAATCCTGAAAACGCCCAAAAACGGGGGTTTTGACGGATTTACAGGCATGAGCGGCGATTCCCCGCACCCGGGGGCCGCCGTGCGGCGAACCGGGTCGCCAAGTGGGTGCATGAAAAAGAGCAGGCCGGGGATGGCCTGCTCTTTTGGGCGTCCGGAACGGTTATTCCTTGTCCGGATTTTCCGCGGCGGGGGTATCATCGGCCGGGACATCGGCACCGGTGTCGTCCAGATCTTCATCGACGGTGGAGACATCATCCGAGGCGCTGCCGGTGTCATCGTCCTCGATTTGCATTTCGCCGGACATGTCCATTTGCTGCTGCATGTTGGCCATGGCCTTGGCTTTCACATCGGCGATTTTCAGGCCGATGGCGGCCACGTCGGCCAGGCTGAAACGCAGACGGTTCATGAGGCCGTCCATGGTGTACGAGACGCCTTCCAGGTTGCCCGGGCCATCCGGGACCATGGCGGCGTTGCTGCCGCCGGTGATGGCGTCCCCCAGGGCCAGGTAGGCGCGGAGGGTGTCAAACAGGGCGAAGTGAGCCGCATCCACGAGGTTATCGTCGGGATCGGGGAAGGCGGTTTTCCAGGCGGGCCGGTCGGTCAGGCGCGCGGCGGTGCCATCCAGCGCGCGGTCCACGAGCGAGTCGGTCACCGTGGGATCGCCGATGCTGGCGAGCATGCCATCCGGCAGCCACGCGATTTCGATATCGAACTTGGTCGGCAGGAAGTCCGGCCACTGGAAGGCGGAATCCTCGGGGATCACCAGGGTATAGGCCACCTTGTCCACGGCGATGCCGCGGTGATCGCGGGGAGCACCGAGCGCGAGGTCAATGGAGAAGGTGACGTTGGATTCGGCCGCAAAGGCGGCTTTGAGGATGTCGTTGGCGGATTGGATCATTTCCGGCATCCGGGAGCGGAGAACGGATGGATCCTTGAGGGCGACGTATTCGGCGAGCCGCAGGGGGGCGTTCGTGGCCGGGGGCAGGAGGGCGATGCCGAAATCGCCGGCGAGCTGGGCGTAGCAAGCCTTTTCATTTTCCATGTAGCGCGCAAAGGCTTCGGGGCTGGGCGTGGAGGCCGGCATGGCCTTCATGATCTGTTCGACAAAGCGGAAATAGGCGGGGGCCAGCAAGTCCAGGTTGCCCACGTTGATGGTTTCCACGGCCAGGGCTTCCGGCAGGGCGACGACACCGGCGGCGGCCGCCGGCGTCTGGAGCGAAGCCATCCAGCGGGCCAGGGTGGTGCCGGCCACCGGCGCGACGCGGGAATGGATGTTCACATTGCCCGAGGCGACGCCCAGGCCGAGGACGACTTCATCCAGCTGCTTGGCGGCGGACAGATAGGTGTTGAGATACAACTCGCCCATGGCGGCGGCTTCGGGCGGGAGGCCGGGCGCCTTGAACGCCTGGTCCATCTGCTCGGCAATCTGGGGCGCGAACGCCTCGACGAGGGTGGCGGGCCGGATTTGGACGGCCACGTCGCCTTCCACGGGCAGCACAGGGGGCAGCGCGGACATGGCCGCATCGGCCTTGCGGACTTCCGCGGCCGTATGGGCGGCCAAAAGCGTGGCGCCGCGCTTGAGGAAATAGACTTCGTCCCAGGCGAGGCCGGAGCCCTCGGGCGGGATGAAATGTTCGATGCCATCCGCGGTTTGGGCCTGGTTTTCCCAGCCGGCCTGGCCGAGGTTGGTCAGGTAATCGGTGCCGTTGTTTTCGACCGGCAGGAGCAGCGCGAGGCCGCCGTGGTCGGTGCCGTTTTCAAAGGCGATGGCGCGGACGGTGCCATCGGGGGCGATGCCCATGCCGGGCATGGAGCCGAGCATGCCGTAGAGCATCATGGAGACCATTTCCTTCGGGGTGGGGCTGCCGACGGCCTTGCTCAATTCAAACGCCGAGGCCGCCAGGGAATCCAGCCCCCGGATTTCGAGGATTCCGAAAACCAGCGGGGCCTCTTCCGCCGCCAGGGCGGGTAGCCAGGACAGGCACAAGACCAGGACAGCAAGAGCCAGGACGGAGCATTTTCTCACAGTATTCCTCCACGGGGTTGAAACGGATACACCATTCGCCGCACAGTATAAACCAAGGGCCGGGCGGGGAAAAGAAAATCCGCATTTGTAAAAATCCCCTTGCAATCTGAACGGCAGTTCAGTTATATAGTTTGTGGAAACTTACAGGAGGAACACGCCATGCCCAGGGACATTCAGCTTTCCGAAAAAATCCGGTTGCTGCGCCGGTTCTGGCGGCAGGAACGCCGTCCGCCCACCTATGCCGAGATGTTGGACCTGTTCGGCTACAAGTCGAAGAATGCCGTGTTCGGCCTGCTGGCCAAGCTGGAGGAAGCGGGGTGCATTGTGAAGGATCCCAACGGCCGGATTGCGCTGCTGCCGCGCATTACGGGCACCGTGCGGGTGCTGGGTTCCATCGCCGCGGGTTTCCCGACGCAGGAGGAGCAGCAAGAGGCCGACGCCGTCACGCTGGATGAATATCTCGTCAAAAACCCGGATAACACCTTCATGCTGACCGTTCGCGGCGACTCGATGATCGATGCCGGCATCCTGCCGGGCGACATCGTGCTGGTGGAGAAAGGCCCGCGGCCGGGCCAGAACGATATCGTTGTGGCCCGGGTCGATGAAGAATGGACGCTGAAATACTACGTGCGGGACGCCGCCGGGGTCCGGCTGGAACCGGCCAATCCCAAGTATAAATTCATCCGGCCGCAGCATTCCCTGGAAATCGGGGGCATCGTCCGGGCGGTCATCCGCAAGTACTGAAAACCGTTTTTATTTGCGCATTCCGGGGGGTGGGGACCGGCCGCGCGGCCACGGGGCCGGCGGGGCCGGCGGCACCTGTTTTCCGGTGAATTCCAGGCTTGCGTTGACTGGTTTTGAAAGGGTATTTTCGACCGCAACATGCTGGATATGCGTCAGTACCGCCGGCGATGCCGGCGGGCCCGGTTTTTCGGTGAAGGAGCGGCCCCTTGACTTCGAACGACGATTATATTTTGGAGATCCTGGAGAATGTGGGGCTGGTCACGCGGGAGCAGGCGGTGGCTGCGCGCCAGGCCGCCGCCCAGGAGGACGAGGGGGTCATGGATGTCCTGGCCCGCGAGGGCGTGGTATCCAAGCTGGACATGCTCAAGGCCCTGGCCGGGCAGTTCGGGATGGAGACCATCACCCTGACCGGCCTGGACATTCCGCGCGAAGTTCTCGACATGGTGCCCGGCGACGTGGCGCAACGCTACAAGGTGGTGCCGGTCTTCAAGAATGAAAACGTGCTGACCGTGGCGATCGGCGATCCGCTGGATGTCGACACGCTCGACGGCCTGCGCTACGTGCTGAAGTGCAACGTGGAAGGCGTGGTGGCGCCGCCGGAAGAGATCGAGAAGGCCATCGCCAACTACTACGGCCGGGCGACGGGCGCCGTGGAATCCATGCTGACGGAAATCACCGAAGGCACCCTGGCGCTGCCCGACGACGTGAAAAACCAGCTGGTGGCGGATGAGAACGTCACGGAATCGGACGCCCCGATCATCAAGCTGGTCAGCTTGATCATCATGGAAGCCTTCCGCAGCCGCGCATCCGACATCCATTTGGAACCGATGCCGAAGAAATTCCGCGTGCGGTACCGCATCGACGGCGTGCTGCACGAGGTGGACAGTCCGCCCAAGCGCCTGCAATCGGCCATCATCAGCCGCGTGAAGATCATGGCGAACATGAGCATTGCGGAAAAACGGGTGCCGCAGGACGGCCGCATCCAGATCAACGTGATGGGGCGCGACCTGGATCTGCGTGTGTCCTCCATTCCCACCAATCACGGCGAAAGCATCGTGATGCGTATCCTGGACAAGGCCGGCATCGCGCTGGGCCTGCCGCAGCTGGGCTTCTTCTCGGACGACCAGCAGGTGTTCGAACGGCTGATCGGCCTTTCGGACGGCATCATCCTGGTGACCGGGCCGACGGGTTCGGGCAAGACCACGACGCTGTATGCCTGCCTGAACACGATCAACAAGCCGGACCGCAAGATCATCACGGTGGAAGACCCGGTGGAATACCAGATGAGCGGGATCAACCAGGTGCAGGTGCGGGCCGACATCGGCATGACGTTTGCCGCCGCGCTGCGCGCCATCCTGCGCCAGGCGCCCAACATCATCATGATCGGTGAAATCCGCGACATGGAAACGGCGGAAATCGCGGTGAACGCGTCGCTGACCGGCCATCTGGTGTTCAGCACGCTGCACACGAACGACGCACCCAGCGCCGTCACCCGCTTGATCGACATCGGCGTGAAGCCCTTCCTGGTGGCCTCCTCCACGCGGGCAATCATGGCCCAGCGCCTGGTGCGCAAGATCTGCGACAAATGCAAGGAACCGTACACGCCGGAAGAATCGGAACTGCGCCTGCTGGGGCCGGCGGCCAAGCAGCTCGCGACGGCCCAGCTGTTCCATGGCAAGGGCTGCGCGGACTGCTCGTTCACGGGCTACCGCGGCCGGCTGGGCATCTATGAGATCTTCCAGATCGACGACCAGGTGCGGAACCTGATTTTCGACCAGGTGTCGGCGACCGAATTGCGCATCAAGGCGCGCGAGCTGGGCATGCGCACCCTGCGCGAGGATGGCTTACGCAAAGTGGTGGCGGGGCTGACGACCGTCCAGGAAGTCCTGCGGGTAACCATGGGAGATAGCGAGTAATGAGCACGCTTAAATCCTCCGAAATCCAGATGAACGACCTGCTCGAACTGGCGGTGCAGGAAGGCGCCTCGGACCTGCACCTGGCGGTGGGCTTGCCGCCGGTCATGCGCATCCATGGCTCGCTGGCGCCGCTGGATGCCGAGTTCCTGACTCCGGACGATACGGACCGGCTGATGCGCAGCTTCGCCCCGGAGCATCATGTCCGGGCGCTGGAAGAGCATGGCGGGTCGGATTTCGGCTTTGGCTACGGGGATGCGGCGCGGTTCCGCGTCAGTATTTTCCGCCAGAAGGGCCATGTGGGCATCGTGCTGCGCCAGATCCCCACGAAGATGCTCACGCTGGAGGAGATCGGCCTGCCGGCGCAGATGAAGGACCTGCTGTTCAAGCCGCGCGGGCTGATCCTGGTGACCGGCCCGACCGGTTCGGGCAAGACCACGACCCTCGCCAGCATGCTGAACATCATCAACCAGGAGCGCGACTGCCACATCATCACGGTCGAAGACCCGATCGAGTACTACCACACCCACAAGAAATCCGTGGTGACGCAGCGGGAAATCGGCGTGGATGTGCCGACGTTCAAGGAAGCCTTGCGGCGGGCCCTGCGCCAGGACCCGGACGTGATCCTGGTCGGCGAAATGCGCGACCTGGAAACCATGGAGGCGGCCATCACCGCGGCGGAAACCGGACACCTGGTGTTCGCCACCTTGCACACGACCGGCGCGGCGCGCACCGTGGACCGCATTGTCGATGCCTTCCCGACCAACCAGCAGGAACAGATCCGGACCCAGCTGTCGACGAGCATCGTGGCGGTCATTTCCCAGATCCTGATGCCCCGGAAGGACAAGCCCGGGCGCATTGCGGCGTTCGAAATCATGATTGCCACGCCGTCGATCCGGTCGCTGATCCGCGACAACAAGACGTTCCGGATCACGTCGGATTTGCAGACCGGCGCAAAGTGGGGCATGCAGACCCTGGATTCGCATCTGATCGAGTTGTGGCGGGGCGGGAAGATCGCCTACGAGGAACTCGTGACCAAGGCCCAGGACACGGAAGAAGTCATGCAGCAGATCCGGGGCAGTCAACAATAGGCAGGGCAGGATTATGGCTGAATATTCCGATATGTTCCTGGAGGAACTGATCCGCAACGGGTTGATCGAGGCGGCGCAGGCCGCGGAGATCATCGACGAGCATGAGCGCACCGGCAAGCCGACCAAGGATGTGGTGCAGGAAATGGGCCTCATCACCGAAGAACAGGGGCTGGATCTGATTGCCCAGTTGATGGGCGCCGAGCGGGTGGATCTCGAGCACATGAGCGTGGCGGCGGAAACGCTGCAGGCGGTGCCGGGCAGCGTGGCGCGCATGTACAACATCATGCCGGTCCAGGTGGACGCCCATTCCGTGACACTGGCCGTGGCCAATCTGGTCAGTCCCGAAACCAGTGACGAAATCCGGTTCGTGCTGACCAAGGACATCCAGTTCGCGGTGGCTTCGCAAGCGGCCATCACCAACGCCATTTCCCGCTACTACGGTTCCGAAGACGAAACGATGAAGGACATGCTCTCCAGCCTGGAGGGTGAACTCGAAGGCGCGGGGGAACTGCTGGAGAGCGGCGCGCGCGGGGATGACATTGCCTCGGTGGAAGCCGCGGCCAATTCGCGGCCCGTGGTGCGGTTTGTGAACCTGGTCCTGTACCAAGCCGTTCAGGACCGGGCGTCGGACATCCATTTTGAACCCTTCGAGGACGAATTCAAGATCCGCTACCGCGTGGACGGCGCGTTGTATGAAATGGCGCCGCCGCCCCGGCACCTGGCGTTGCCGGTGACGTCCCGCCTAAAGGTGATTTCCGGCCTCAACATCGCGGAGCGGCGCGTGCCCCAGGACGGGCGCATCCAGCTGCCGGTGGCCGGCCGCATGATCGATTTCCGTGTATCCACCCTGCCGACCCAGTTCGGGGAAAGCGTCGTGCTGCGCGTCCTGGACCGCAGCGTGGTGTCGCTGGACCTCGAGAACATCGGGATGCCGGACGACGTGTACCAGTATTTCGGCGAGGACATCGACAAGCCCAACGGCATCGTCATCGTGACGGGCCCGACGGGTTCGGGCAAGACGACGACGCTGTATTCTGCCCTGCGGCGCCTGAATACCATTGAGAACAAACTGCTGACGGCCGAAGAGCCGGTGGAATATGACATCGACGGCATCGTCCAGGTGCCGATCCATGAAGCGATCGGCGTGACGTTCGGGAAGGTGTTGCGCGCGTTCCTGCGCCAGGATCCGGACATCATCATGGTGGGTGAAATCCGCGACATCGAGACGTCGGAGATCGCGATTCAAGCCTCTTTGACCGGTCACCTGGTGTTCAGTACGCTGCACACCAACGATGCCGCGGGGGCGATCACCCGCCTGATCGACATGGGCGTGGAGCCGTTCCTGATCGCGTCCACGCTGGAAGCGGTTTTGGGGCAGCGGCTCGTCCGGACCATCTGCTCCAACTGCAAGACGCCGTACCAGCCGACGCCGGAGCTGCTCCAGCAGCTGGGCATGACGGATAAACAGGTCGGCGGCCGGCCGTTCTACTATGGCGCCGGGTGTTCGTATTGCAACCAGACCGGCTACAAGGGCCGGCGCGGCATCTATGAGTACCTGCGCATCAAGGATCCGATCCGGGAACTCATCAATCAGCGCAAGCCCACCCTGGTGATCCGCGACAAAGCCGTGGAACTCGGCATGCGCACGCTGCGCGAGGACGGCATCCGGTGCATTTTGGATGGCTACACAACGGTGGAAGAGGTCTTGAAGTACACCTAGGCCGGGCGGAGACCAACCTCCGGCCCGGAGGATAGGACAAAGGAGAAGCAGTATGGCACGGTTTAAATTCACCGCCCTGGATTCCAAGGGCAAGGAAGTGCACGGCGAAATCGAAGCCGACAGCCAGTCGCTGGCCGTCGCCCGCATTCGCGAAAAGCAGTATTTTCCGACCAAGGTCGAGGAACTGGCCGCCGGCGGCGCGGCCGCGCCCGCCAAGAAGGCCGGCGGCAAGGGCGCGCTGCAGATGGAACTCAAGATGCCCAAGTTCCTGCAGGGCGGGGTCAAGGCCAAGCAATTGACCACGTTCACCCGGCAGATGTCCACGCTGGTGAACGCCGGACTGCCGCTGATGCGCGCGTTGCGCGTCCTGCAGCGGCAGGAAAAGAACGCCGCCCTCCGCGACGCCGTGAGTCAAATGGCGGAGAGCATCGAGTCCGGCAGTACGTTTGCCGAGGCGCTGGCGGCGCATCCCAAGATTTTCGACCGCTTGTTTGTCAACATGGTCAAGGCGGGCGAAGTCGGCGGCGTGCTGGACGTCGTGCTGGCCCGGCTGGCGGAATTCCAGGAAAAAGCGGAGAAAATCAAGGGCAAGGTCAAGAGCGCGATGACCTATCCGATCGTCGTGCTGGTCATGGCCCTGTCCATTTTGACCTTCTTGATGACCTACATTGTGCCGAAATTCGCCGACATTTTTGCCGATCTCATGGGCGGCAAGGGCATGCCCATGCTGACGCAGTTCGTCATGAATGCCAGTTCGGTGATGGTGCACCGCTTCCCGATCGTGCTGATCGTCATTGTGGCCCTGGTGGTGATCATCAACCTGCTGGCCAAAACGACCAAAGGTCGCTATGGCATCGATAAATTCAAGCTGCATGCGCCGGTTTTCGGCATGTTGATCAGCAAGAATTCGATTTCCCGGTTCACCCGGACGCTGGGCACCCTGATGTCCGCCGGCGTGCCGGTGCTGCAGGCGCTGAACATCGTCAAGGAAACGGTTGGCAATGAAGTCATCGCCAAGGCCGTCACCACCATCCATGATGCGGTGAAGGAAGGCGAAAACATGGCGCCGCCCATTGCGTCCTCCAAGGTGTTCCCGCCGATGGTGGTGAGCATGGTGGAAGTCGGCGAGGAAACCGGCGCCTTGCCGGACATGCTGATGAAAATCGCCGATTCCTATGATGACGATGTGGACAACGCGGTGGCCGCCATGACATCCATCATCGAGCCGTTGCTGATCATTTTCCTGGCCGTGATCGTCGGCACCATCGTCATTGCCTTGTTCATGCCGCTGGTGTCGATTATCGGTGGTCTCAGCAGCGGGTGATCCCCGCCGGCCGTGCGCGCCCGCCTGGGCGCCGCCGCTGCCCGCGCCCGGTTCTTGCCGGGCGCGGTTTTTAGTTTTCCGGCTTTCCTTGAAAATGGAGCTTGATTGCCGCCGGGGCGGACGGTAAAAGCGGGGACTTTCAAGGTTCTGGAGGAATTATGTCGGCGAACGAATTGCGGTTCACGCGCGCCCATTGCTGGGTGCGGGAAGAAGGTCCGGTGCTGGTCGTGGGAATCACGGACTATGCACAGGAACAGATGTCGGAACTGACTTTCGTGGAACTGCCGGAGGTGGGGGAACGGGTCGAAGCGGAAGCGGAAGTGGCCGTCGTCGAATCCGTCAAGGCGGCCAACGATGTATACGCTCCGGTGGCGGGCACGATCACCGAAGTGAATGAGACGTTGCTGGAGCAACCGGAACTGGTCAACAGCGATCCGTTCGGCAAAGGGTGGCTTTTCAAAATGAAACCGGCGCGCAAGGCCGACCTGAACGCGCTGCTGGATGCCGACGCCTACGAAGCCCAGTTGCCGCTGGACGAAGAGGAATAGCCCGGTTGCCGGCAGATCTCGACCGCTCAGTCGAGCGGAACGAGATGAACGGGATTTCCGGCGAGATAGGCCCGGAGATTGTCGGCCGCGATCTCGATCAGCCGTTGCCGTGCCGCGGCGGTGGTCCAGGCGATATGGGGGGTGATGAGACAACGCGGCGCGGACAAGAGGGGATTGTCCGGTGCCGGAGGTTCCGTGGAAAGAACATCGACCGCCGCTCCCGCCAGACGGCTGGCCTGCAGGGCTTCCGCCAGGTCCGGTTCGTTGATCAGCGGTCCGCGGGACGTGTTGATCAGGAACGCCGTTGGTTTCATGCGGGCCAGCCGGGCCGCATGCACCATTCCGGCCGTGGCCGGAGAGAGCGGGCAATGGAGGCTGACCACATCGCTTTCGGCAAACAACCGGTCCAACTCCGCATATTCCACGCCGGGGGGGGGGCGCCGGGTCGGATCCCGGCGATGGGCCAGGATGCGCATGCCCAGAGCCTGCCCGATCCGGGCCACGGCCTGACCAATCTGGCCGAAACCCACAATACCCAGCGTTTGACCGGCCAATTCGATTTGCGGGGTCAAGCGATAGCAATAATCCGGATTCCGGGACCATCCCCCCGAACGGGCATCGGCGGAATGGAGGGCGACTTGGTTGGTCAGTTCAAGTATCAGCGCAAACGTGTGCTGGGCAACGGAAGCCGTGCTGTAGCCGGGTACGTTGGAAACAATCAAGCCGCGCCGTTTGGCGGCGCCAAGATCGATGGTGTTCCACCCGGTGGCCAAAATGCCGACATACCGGAGCCGCGGGGCCTTTTCAATGGTTGCGGCAGAGAGAACCGCTTTGTTGAGGAGAACAAAATCCGCATCTCCAATCCGTTCAAGGACATCAGTTGGCGCCGTGCGGTCATGGAACGTACAGTCGGCGAGGCGTTGGATTGGTGACCATGATAAATCGCTGGGATTTGTTGCATACGCATCCAAGACAACCAAGCGGGGAGTTTTCATACTGCGGACTTTAGGAAATGCGTAGCGGGGTTGCAAGTTTTTGAGCGGAAACGGGATTCTTTGCATTGCAATCGGGCCAAGTATTATTGTAGGTTGAACTTGCGGACTAACCGCCCATAGAACATACTATTAATGATGAAGCCGTCCTTCAAATGCACGTTTGCGGCCATCCTTGCGGTGGGGTTGCTGTCTGCCCTGAACGGATTTGGGGCGGTTTATCCATATGGCTGGGGGTTGAATGGTGACTTTCAAGCCGCACCGATTTCGACCAATGTCTTGTCTAATGTTTCTGTAATCAATGCCGGGTATTATCACTCGTTGGCGGTCAAGGATGGCCGGGCATGGGCTTGGGGCAACAATACATATGCCCAAACCAATGTGCCGGTGAGCGCGCAAAGCGACGTCTCCCAAGTGGCGGGCGGTTTGTCGTTCAGCCTGGCGTTGAAAACCAGCGGTTCCGTTGTGGCGTGGGGCGCTTCCCTGATAGCGACCAATATCCCGGCGGCGGCCACCAGCGGTGTTTCCGCCATTGCCGCCGGGGAATGGCATGCTCTGGCATTGAAGAATGGCGGCGTGGTGGCCTGGGGCTCCAACAGCTATGGTCAATGTACGGTTCCGGCGGCCTTGACGAGCGGAGTCACGGCCATCTCCGGCGGCGGTTATTACAGCATGGCCCTGAAAGACGGGGGCGTTCAAATCTTTGGCATTGAAGCGACCAACGCGCTGGCCTACGGAATCCGCACCATTCCTGCGGCGGCGACCAGCGGCGTTTCCGCCATCTCCGCCGGTCGCTGGCATGCCTTGGCGTTGAAGAATGGCGGCGTCATCGCTTGGGGCGCCTGTTACGATGGCACGAATTCCTTTGCCGATGCCACGAATGTGCCGGCAGAAGCCCAGAGCGGTGTTGCCGCGATCGCCGCGGGCGATCTGTTCAGCGTGGCATTGAAGACGAATGGAACTCTGGTGATCTGGGGCGACGATTCCAAGGGGCAAACGAATATTCCTTCCTGTGCAAGCGCAGGCGTGACCGCCATCGCCGTCGGCGTGGGCCATGTCCTGGCCCAGTGCCCGTTCCTGCCGGCCCGCATCACGGGCTCGTTCTTGCCGGATGCCTATGTGAATCACGAGTACTCCGGCTCGATCACGGCCGTGGGAGATCCCGCGGTTCACTTCTATACCTACGGCGTGCTCCCGGACTGGATGACCTTGGATGAAACCACCGGCGTGATCGGCGGCACGCCCGCGACCAATGGCCTGAATTATTTCAGCGTCATCGCCAGCAATACCTATGGCAAGGTGACCAATTCCTTCCAAGTGAGCGTGCTGGTGTATACGGGCCCGCCGGTGTTTGTCACCACCAACCCGCTGCCGGACGGCATCGTGGGGGCATATTATTCGCAAAATGTGGTCATTTCCAACGGCGGCTCGTTCAGCCTGGTGACCGGCGAAGGCGATCTGCCGGATGGCCTGACACTGTCGACAAATGGCTTGATCAGCGGCACCCCGACCACAGCCCAGGATCGGTTCTTCACCGTGCGGGCCACCAACAGCTTTGGCACCAGCAACCGGCTCTACAACCTTTCCATCAAGGCGCCGGACGGCGCGCCCGTGTTCATGACGACCAATCCGCTCCCCAGCGGCACGGTGGGGCAGGCCTATTCCTTGCAAATCGCGATCAGCAACTATCCGACGGGCATCAGCCTGCTCTCGGGCACCCTTCCGCAAGGATTGGGGCTCACGCTGGACGGCATGATCACCGGCACGCCGGTCCAAATTGAAACAGCGAACTTCACACTCTCCGCAACCAACCTCCTTGGCTCCACCAATCAGGCCTATCAGCTGGACATCTACGGCCCGCCGGTGATGCTCACCACCAGTCCGCTGCCGGACGGGATCCTGGGCGTGTCGTATTCGCAGCAGGTCCTGGCTACCGGCGGCGCCAGCTTCGCCCTGGCCGCCGGCACGCTCCCAGGCGGATTGACGTTGGCCACGAACGGCTGGGTGACCGGCACGCCGACCAACTCCGGAGCCTTCAATTTCACCGTGATGGCCACGAATGCCTATGGTTATACCAATCGTGCTTTTGATTTGACCGTGGGCATCCAGCCGGTCTTCTCGACCACCAATCCATTGCCAAGCGGACAGGTTGGCTTTGCCTATTCACAACAGCTGGTGGCGAGCGGCAGTCCGTCCTTCAGCGTCGTGGCCGGCAGCCTGCCGGGCGGCCTGAACCTGAGCGGCAGCGGACTGCTGGATGGCACGCCGACAACCGCCGGTCCCTTCAACTTCACCGTGCAGGCCACGAACGCCTACGGCTGGAGCAGCCGGGTCTTTGACCTGACGATTGCCGGGTCGATTCCGCCGCGGCTTACCTATATCCGGGTCACCAACAGCGCCGTCCTGCTGGCCTGGACCAACTACAACCCCTCCGGCAGCATCCAGGTCTGGCGCAGTCTCAGCCTGACCAACACACCGGTGGTGTGGAGCAACCTCGGCGTGCAATCCTCGCCATGGACGAATCTCGCCCCGTCGAATCCGTCCTACTACCGCCTGATCTACGTGCCGTAGCACCGTTCCCGCACGCAGGGCGGATCGCGGCTTTTCTTCCGTCGGAACTCTGGGTAGGATGCGTCCAGGATTTCAAAGGAGAAGCGGCATGAGAATTCGGCAGGTGCTGGCGGGTTTGGGACTCTGCGTATGGGTGGCGGGTTGCGCCTGCCCGTCGCAGAATACGCTGTACCAGGCGTCGACCATCGATGCCCTCATGGCCGGGGTTTATGACGGCGATGAGAGTCTGGCTGAATTGCGCCGCCATGGCGACTTCGGCATCGGCACCTTCAACCATCTGGACGGGGAACTGGTGCTGCTGGACGGGGAATTCCACCAGGTGAAGGCGGATGGCCGGGTGACCGATCCGGATTTGCACGGCAAAACCCCGTTTGCCGCGGTTTGCGCCTTCCGGCCGGAGAATACCTTTGCCTTCACGGAGGGCGCGGATCTGGCGGCGGTTGAAAAACAAATCGACGCGGAGGTCCGGAATCCGAATCAGTTCTGTGCGTTTCGAATCGACGGGCATTTCAAGGTGATGAAGACCCGCAGCGTGCCGGCGCAGACAAGACCGTATCCGCCGTTGAAAAAGGTCACGGCTGTCCAGCCCGAATTCACCCTGGAGAACGTGACCGGCACGATTGTGGGTTTCCGTTGTCCGGAATTCGTGGCGGGCGTGAATGTGCCGGGTTATCACCTGCATTTTCTCAGCCAGGATGCCTCCCGGGGCGGCCATGTCCTGGCGTTCGAAATGGTCACCGGCACCGCGCAGGTGGATCTGCTGAACCGGTTCCTGATGAAACTGCCGGACACGGCCGATTTTGCGGCCGTGGATCTGGCGCGTGACCGCCAGCAGGATTTGCAAAGCATCGAGAAAGACATGCCGTCGCGCTAACTCGCCGCCCGTGTTTCCCGCGGCGCCACTCTTCCCGCAGGGTGCCCGGTACTTGACACCCCGCCGAAACGGAGTAAAACGCTTGTCTTGTTCGCCTCCGCCAGAGAGGGTGGAGGTTCTTTTATGCAATTGAATATACGAGATGCCGCCCGGATGCTGAATCTTTCCGAGCGGGCCCTGCTGGAGCGCATCGAGAAGGAGGAAATTCCTTCTCAATGCGTAAACGGCCGGTATTTTCTCAATCGCGATGAATTGATCGAATGGGCAACCGTCCACGGATTCCCGCTGCAACCCGCGGGCGGGGATGAACCCGGCGACATGCCAACCCTGGGCGCGGCCCTGACGGCCGGGGGCATCATTCATGGCCTGGCCGGCGGCGACAAGAACACGGTCCTGCGGCGGATGGTCGAAAGCATGCCCCTGCCGACAGATGTCGATCCGGATTTTCTGCACAGCGTCCTCCTGGCCCGCGAAGCCCTGGGCTCGACGGCCGTGGGTGACGGGGTCGCGATTCCGCATCCGCGCAGCCCGATTCTCCTGCGCGTGCCGCATGCCCTGGTCACGCTCTGTTTCCTTGCGCAACCGATCGATTTTGACGCGCTGGACGGGAAACCGGTGCAGGCGTTGTTTTCCCTGATCAGTCCCACGACGCGCACGCACCTGCATTTGCTCTCGCGTTTGGCCTATGCGTTGCGGGACCCCGGGTTCCGGGATTGCATCGCCCGCCGCGCCAGCGCGGAAGAAATCCTGGCGACGGTTCGCCGCCTGGAAGCGCAGGCGGCCTCGCGGAAACAAGGATGACCTGATGGCCGGCGCTGCCTCCATTCCCTTGTTTGTTCTGCTATGGGCTTTGGGCCTGCTGCCCATAGCCGGCCTCGCTGCGGCCTGGACCGGACGCTGGTCCGAACGGCATTCCGTTGCGATGGGACAGGTCGGTGCAGTTTTTGCATGCGCGGCGGGTTTGTTGGCCGCCCTGGCGGGCCTGGCGCTGCGGGCATCTGGGACCGCCACGCTTCCATGGCAAATGCCCTATGGTGCTTTTTCGATCGGTCTCGATCCCTTGAGCGCCTTTTTCCTGGTCCCGCTGTTCCTGCTATCTGGCTTCGCCGCGATTTATGCCGGCAGCTATTTCAAGCCCTGGCGCGGTCGCAATCCCGGACGGTTCTGGCTGTTTTACAACGTGCTTGTCGCCAGCATGGCCTTGGTGGTTCTGGCGCGCAACGGTGTCCTGTTCCTGGTGGCGTGGGAGGTGATGAGCCTCGCCTCGTTCTTCCTGGTGGTCTTCGATGATGCCGATGACGGCACGCGGGACGCGGGCTGGGTCTATCTCGTCGCCACGCACATCGGCACGGCGTTCTTGATCGCGCTCTTTGCCTTGCTGGGACGGCAGAACGGGTCCCAGGATTTCGCCACCTTTGCCGCACCCGCCGGCATGACGGGCATCCTATTCCTGCTGGCGCTGGTGGGATTCGGCACGAAAGCCGGACTGTTCCCGCTGCATGTGTGGCTGCCGGAGGCGCATCCGGCCGCACCCAGTCCCGTCTCGGCCGTGATGTCAGGCGTGATGATCAAGACCGGCATTTACGGCATCGTCAGGATGCTAGCCATTCTGGGCGCGGTTCCAGAATGGTGTGCCTGGCTGGTGCTGGGACTGGGCGCGGTTTCAGGTGTCCTGGGCGTGTTGTTTGCTTTGGCACAGCACGATCTGAAACGCCTGCTAGCTTATCACAGCGTTGAAAACATCGGCATCATCACGCTGGGCATCGGTCTGGGCATGCTGGGTGTCCATTACCATGCTCCGGTGGTGGCCGGGCTGGGATTCGCCGGCGGACTGCTGCATGTTCTCAATCACGCGCTGTTCAAGGGCCTGTTGTTCTTGGGGGCGGGGGCGGTGGCGCATGCCACGGGCACCCGGAACATCGAACAGTTGGGCGGACTGCTCAAGCGCATGCCCTGGACCGGCCTAGCGTTTCTGGCGGGTTCAGTAGCCATCTGCGGGCTGCCGCCGTTCAACGGTTTTGCCAGCGAATTCCTGATTTACGTCGGCGCGTTCAAGACCATTCTCGGCAGCGGCGGCTTGGCCTTGGGCGGCCTACTGGCGGTGATCAGCCTGGCGTTGATCGGCGGTCTGGCCGTGGCCTGCTTCACCAAGGCCTTTGGCATTGTGTTCCAGGGCGAACCGCGCTCGCTGGCGGCCGCCACCGCGCACGAGGCGACCGTTTCCATGACCGGTCCGATGCTTATACTCGCCGGGTTGTGCCTGGCCATTGGCCTGGGTGCGGTCTGGGTGGTGCGCGGGCTTGAACCCGCGGTGGCGCAATTGATGGGGCCGTTCGCCATGCCCCAGGCGCCGCACGGCCTCTTCCCGGTTTCCTTGGCGGCCTTGCTGATTGCGCTGGTGGCGGGCACCGTGGGGCTGGCAGTTATCCGCCGCCGGCTGCTGGCCAACCGGTCCGTGCGGGAGACCGTCACCTGGGATTGCGGTTATGCGGCTCCGGTCGCGAGCATGCAATACACCGCCACGGGGTATGCCCAGCCGTTGACGAGCGCAGCGCAGGCCATCCTGCGGCCGCACATCGAAGCTCATCCGCCTCAGGGCATTTACCCCGCTTCGGCGTCCTTTGAAATCCACACGCCGGACGTGGCTCGGACCGGCCTGTTCGATCCGGGGTTCCGCCGGACCGCCGGCCTGCTGGGCTGGTTTCGCTGGCTACAGCAGGGTCAGGTCCATTTCTACGTGCTCTACATCGTCGTGGTGCTGCTGGTTTTGCTGGGATGGGCGCTCCGTTCATGAATGCCGCTTCCATGCTTCATCCCTTGCTGGCGCTGATCCTGGCGCCGCTGCTGCCTGGAGTGATCAACCGGACCAAGGCGCTATTTGCCGGCCGCAACGGTCCGCCGCTGTTGCAAACCTATTTCGACCTGTGGAAGCTGCTGCGCAAGGGCGCGGTCTACAGCCGTACCACCACCTGGGTGTTCCGGGCGGGGCCGATTCTGAATTTTGCCTGCCTGCTGGCGATCCTGGCCATCCTGCCGCTCGGGCGCGTCGCGGCCCCGGTCTCCTTTGCGGGTGATCTGATCCTCATGGCTTATCTGCTGGGGCTGGGGCGCTTCGCGACCGTCGCCGCCGCGCTGGATACCGGCTCGAGCTTCGAGGGCATGGGCGCCAGCCGCGAAGTGCAATTCGCCGTGTTTGCGGAACCGGCGCTGCTGGTTGGCCTGGCCGCCCTGGCCCGCGCCTCGCAGACGCTTTCGCTAGCCGGCCTGTTTGCCGCCTGGCCCGCCACGACGCTGCCCGTGCTGGCGCTGCTGGGCGCGGGATTTTTCATCCTCTTTCTGGCGGAAAACTGCCGCATTCCCGTCGACGATCCCAACACGCACCTGGAACTGACCATGATCCATGAAGTCATGGTGCTGGACCACGGCGGCGTGGATTTCGGCTTCGTGCTCTGGGGTTCGGCCCTTAAACTCTGGGTGCTGGGCGCCTTCCTGGCGGGGCTGCTGCCGCCGCCGGCGACCGGACACCCCTTGGCGGACCTGGCCGTTGGCGCCGGCTGGCTGCTGCTCCTGGCCGTGGCCACGGGCGTGGTGGAATCCGTCATGGCGCGTGTGCGCCTGCTGCGTGTGCCGCAGCTGCTGGTGGGTGCAGGCGTGTTGTGCGCCCTGGGGCTGCTAATCACTTTCCGGTGAACCATGGAACACGCCATTGACACCATCCTGATTTTCCTCGTCCTGGCAAACCTGATTCTGCTGGGCGCGAGCCGCCTGCGGAATGTCGTCCGCATCGTGGCCCTGCAGGGACTGGTGCTCGGCCTGCTGCCGCTGCTGGCGCACAGTGAAGGCTTGGTCTGGTCGGCGATCCTGCTGGGTGCCGGCAGCGCGGCCATCAAGGGCTTCATTTTCCCCGCCATGCTGAACCGCGCGCTGCGCGAAACCAACGCCAGCCGCGAGGTGGAGCCGTTTGTCGGCTATATCCTGTCGCTGCTGGCCGGGGTGGGGATATTGGCGCTCTCCTTCTGGCTGGGCAGCCGCCTGCCGCTGCCGTGGCCGCCGGCCTCGAACCTGCTGGTGCCCGCCGGGCTGTTCACGGTTTGGACGGGCCTGTTCCTCATCGTGGCGCGGCGCAAGGCCATCACGCAGGTGCTGGGCTATATCGTCCTGGAAAACGGCATTTTCACGCTGGGCATGGTGCTGGTCGAAGCCATGCCGCTGCTGGTGGAGCTGGGCGTCCTGCTGGACATCTTCGTGGCGGTGTTCGTGATGGGCATCATCGTGTTCAACATCAACCGTGAATTCGATCACATCGATTCGGACCAGTTGTCGGCCTTGCGGGAGGGCGAACCGTGATCTACGCCCTGATCTTCCTGCCGCTGGGCGCCGCCATCGCCGCCATGCTGATTCGTCCGGACCGGCAGCGCCGGGGGCTGCTGGTGGCGACGGCCGCCGTCCATGCGCTGCTGACCGGTCTCTGCTGGCTGCGTCCGCCGGCCTTTGCGCCCGACGCCTGGCTCGGTCTCGATCCAGCCGGCCGGCTTTTCCTAGGCATCACCAGCCTGCTGTTCCTGGCCGTGTCGATCTATGCGGTGCACAGCCTGGGCCAGAGCCGGGGCGGGCGGGGACGCCAAACCGAGGAGGACAGCGGCTCGGTCTTCGTGAACGCGCCGGAGGCGGTGTTCACGGCCTGCCTGCTGGTATTCCTGTCCACCATGACGCTGGTAACGGCCAGCCGGCACCTGGGTTTGTTGTGGGTGGCCGTGGAAGCGACCACGCTGGCTACCGCGCCCTTGATCTATTTCCACCGCCAGCCCAGCTCGCTGGAGGCCACCTGGAAGTACCTGCTCGTGTGCTCGGTCGGCATCGCGCTGGCGCTGCTCGGCAACTTCCTGGTCGTGATTTCCGCCGCGGCCGCCGACGGAACCGGCGGCACCCTGATGGTGCCGGAACTCGCGGCCCGCGCCGCGCAGCTGCAGCCGGCCTGGCTGAAGGCGGCATTTGTCTTCATGCTCGTCGGCTACGGCACCAAGATGGGCCTGGTGCCGATGCACACCTGGCTGCCGGACGCCCACAGCGAGGCGCCGTCGCCGGTGTCCGCGCTGCTGTCGGGCGCGCTGCTGAACTGCGCCTTCCTCGGCATCCTGCGGGCGCATTCCATCTGCGCGGCGGCCGGGCTGGGGGATTTCAGCGGCACGCTGCTGGCGGGCTTCGGCCTGCTGTCGATGGTCGTGGCGGCCGCGTTCATCGTGAACCAGCCGGACTACAAGCGCATGCTGGCCTATTCCAGCGTGGAAAACATGGGCCTGCTGGCGCTGGGCGCTGGCCTCGGCGGCGCCGCGATGTACGGCGCGCTGCTCCATGCGGTGAACCATTCGCTGGTGAAGGCCGGATTGTTCCTCGTGGCCGGCAACATTCTCGCCGCCTATCGCACGAAGGTCATTGCGAAGGTGTCCGGGGTGAACCGGCTGCTGCCCGTCAGCGGCGCGTTGTGGCTGGCGGGCTTGTTCGCCATCAGTGGCACGCCGCCGTTTGGCACGTTCGCCAGCGAATTCACGGTGCTGCGGACGGCATTTGCATACGGACACGGACTCTGGGCGGCCGTGGCCCTGCTGGCGCTGTCGGTGGCGTTCGTCGGCCTGGCCCGGGCATTCCTGGGCATGGCGCTCGGGCCCAAGCCGGAACCTGCGGAGCCGACGCGCGAAGCCAAGCGCGCGTATCTGCCGGCGCTGGTCCTGCTCGCGATTTCACTCGTCCTGGGTCTATGGATTCCACACGGCCTGCAGACCGTGCTGGTGCAAGCCAGCCAGATACTGGGAGGCGGGGCGCCATGAGCGTGGTCTTCCGGCATTTGGAAAAGATCAGCACCGCCCGGATTCCGGTGGTGCCGGTTGCGGATTTCCGGCAGGAGATTATATCCGCCGTGGCATCGGGCCTGCGCTTGACCGCGTTGCATGGCACGCCGCTGGCTGGGGATGCCGTGCGCCTGACCGCCATCCTGGCCGATGACCGGGCCGGGGAATTGCGGACCGTGGCGACGGATCCGGGCGAATCCTATCCGGCCATCGCGGCAGACTGCCCGCAGGCCGCCGGTTTCGAGCGGGAAATCGCGGAACAGTGGGGCGTGGTGCCCCAGGGCCACCCGTGGCTCAAGCCGTTGCGGTTCCATCGGTCCTACCGTCCGGGCCACGACGCCTGGGGCCGCACCGGCGCGGTGCCGCCCGCACCGTCGGTAATGGATTTCTTCCGTGTGGAGGGCGAAAGCATCCACGAAGTCGCCGTCGGTCCCGTGCATGCCGGCATCATTGAACCCGGCCATTTCCGTTTCCAATGCCATGGCGAGGAAGTGCTGCATCTGGAAATCTCCCTTGGCTACCAGCATCGCGGCATCGAACACGCGCTGTTCAACGGGCCGCATCCGCGCACCATCCACCACATGGAAACGCTGGCCGGCGACACGACCATCGGACATGCGCTGGCCTATGGCCAGGCGCTGGAAGCGCTCGCCGGCTGCCGCGTTCCGGCCCGGGCCCAGTCGCTGCGCGCGATCGCGCTCGAACTGGAACGCCTGGCCAACCACACCGGCGATCTCGGCGCGCTCGCGGGCGATGTCGGCTTCCTGCCGACGGCGTCCTATTGCGGGCGCCTGCGCGGCGATTTCCTGAACCTGACCGCGCTCCTGTGCGGCAGCCGTTTCGGCCGTGGTTTCGCGCGCCCCGGCGGCGTGGCGTTCGACGTGGATGCCGCCCGGCTGGAAGACCTGCTGACGCGCCTGGCGGCCACCTTCCGCGATGTGAAAGGCGCGGTCAACCTGCTGTGGGAAACCGCCTCCGTCATGGCCCGCTTCGAAAACACCGGCACGGTTTCCAGTGAAATCGCCGCCGAGCTGGGGCTGGTCGGGCCCGCGGCGCGGGCCAGCGGCCGCGAACTCGACATCCGCCGCGACTTCCCCTCGGGCATCTACCGCTTTGCGCAGCTGCCGCTCTCCACGTTCACCAGCGGCGACGTCTTTGCCCGCGCCTATGTGCGCTGGATGGAAATCCAGCGTTCGGTCGATTTCATCCGCGAACTGGTAGCCGGGCTGCCCGGCGGGCCGGTGCGTGCGCCCTGCGGCGTGCCG
The DNA here is from genome assembly GCA_964567795.1 of uncultured Verrucomicrobiota bacterium. Lineage (GTDB taxonomy): Bacteria > Verrucomicrobiota > Kiritimatiellia > CAIQIC01 > Lenti-01 > Lenti-01. The sequence continues at coordinate 6,468 of CAZMOR010000304.1, read as the reverse complement.
GCGCCGGACACCACCGTGGTCTCGCTGCAGGAAGGCTGGCGCGGCGAAATCGCCCATGTGGCGACCACCGACAGCACCGGGCGCTTCGCCCGCTACAAGGTGGTGGATCCGTCATTCCACAACTGGATGGGGCTGGCCCTGGCGCTGCGCAACCAGCAGATTTCGGACTTCCCGCTCTGCAACAAGAGTTTCAACCTTTCCTACTGCGGGCACGACCTATGAGCCGGATCCTGTTTGAACGCTGGCGCCAGAAACAACGCACGGTGGCCTATCCCGCGAAACCGCCGACGCTGCCCGACCGGCTGCGCGGGGCCCCTGAGCTGGCACCGGAAAAATGCCCGGGCGATTGCGCGGCTTGCATCGCCGCTTGTCCGACCGGCGCGATTTCGCGGAACAACGGGACCTTGCAGCTTGATCTGGGCAAATGCCTGTTCTGCGGCGATTGCCAGGCCGCCTGTCCGCATGGCGCCATCCGCCTGACCCAGGACCACCGATTGGCGGCGCGCACGCGCGGCGACCTGGTGATCGGCGCGGGCGAGCGCAAATTGGCCGCCGCCCTCGAGGCGAAGATGAAGAGTCTTTTCGGCCGGTCGCTGAAGCTGCGGCAGGTCAGCGCCGGCGGCTGCAACGCCTGCGAGGCGGATACCAACGTGCTGGGCACGGTGGTGTTCGATCTCGGCCGCTTCGGCATTCAGTTTGTGGCCTCGCCGCGGCATGCCGATGGACTGCTGATCACGGGCCCCGTGCCGGAGAACATGGCCCTGGCGCTGAAAAAAACCTACGACGCGCTGCCTGAACCGCGGATCGTCATTGCGGTGGGCGCCTGCGCGATTTCCGGCGGTCCGTTCGCCGGCCACGCGGAAGTCCGCAACGGCGCGGACGGCATCGTGCCGGTGGATCTCTACATCCCCGGCTGCCCGCCGCATCCGATCACCATCCTCGATGGCCTCCTGCGCCTGCTGGGGCGGCTCGAAGCGGGGCGGTAACAGCGGCCCCCATGCGGGGGCTCGCGGCTCATGTCCTCAAGGGGGGGGGCTCAAGCCTGAAAATTCCCGAAAAGGCCTAAAAAGGCACTTTCGCGGCGTTTTCCGGCCGCCAGAACAGTGGATTGCGCTTGCCGGTATGCAAAACCCGGCGTTTAATCGAAATCCAGAAGGGCTTGATCATGAGAAAGCGCGCAGGGGTGTGGGGCGTTGGCGGGTTCATTCTGATTTCCATTATCGCTCAAGTGCAAGGTGCCAACTGGTATGTCGCCACCAACGGCAGCGATTCCGCCGCGGGAACGAATTGGGACACGGCCAAGCTGACCATCCAAGCCGCCATTGATGCCGCCGCGTCGAATGACACGGTTTGGGTGACCAATGGCTTGTATGCCACGGGCGGCCAGGCGGTGGCGGGCACCTGGACGAACCGGGTGGCCATCACCAAGCCGCTTACGGTTCAAAGCGTGAACGGTCCCGAAGCGACCGTGATCACCGGCGGCGTTGCCCGTTGCGCCTATGTGACCAACGGTGCAGTTTTGTCGGGCTTTACCTTGACCGGCGGCCGCAGCGCCACGGGCGCATCCTTGCCCCTGTTCGACGCGCTTTTATACGGCGGCGGCGCCTGGTGTGAATCCGGAGGCGTGGTGACGAATTGCATTTTCACCGGCAACTGGGGCCTTTGGGGCGGGGGCGGAGCCCGGGGCGGACGGCTTGACAACTGTCTCCTGACCGAAAACTGGACGGACAACGAAGGCGGCGGGACTTACGGGACAACGGCAAATTCCTGCACCTTCTCCAACAACCGTGCGGATGGCCGGGCAAAACGCGGCACGGCGCCGGCGGGGCAACCCCGTGACAGCGAAATGCGTCACGGTGGCGCAGCCTTTGGCGGCGTCTTGAACCACTGCATCCTGCAGAATAACAGCACGGAAGGTTATGGGGGAGCGACGTATAATTCCGTTCTCAACTTCTGCACGGTGAAAGACAATTGGGCGCCGTATGGCTGCGCGGCCTATTACGGCGCCCTCTCCAATTGCGTGGTTACCGGCAACCTTGGCGATCATGCCGATGTCATTTACGGGTGCACGCTGGCCAATTGTCTGGTGACCGGGAATCACAATGATGGCGGCGGCGCGGTGCAGGGCTGCACGTGCTGGAATTGCACCATTGTCAGCAATACGGCGTATGGAGATTCCGGCGGCGCCTATCAAAGCACCTTGTACAACTGCATCGTCTACGGCAACTCCGCCGGCGGATCGGGATCCAGCAACCACCTGGAGAGCACGTTCTTTTACTCCTGCACGGCGCCGGATCCGGGCGGTGTCAGCAATCTGGACGCCGTCCCGCTGTTCATGGATGCGGAAGCGGGGGATTTCCGGCTCCGCCGGGATTCGCCGTGCATCAATCTCGGAACCAACCTCGCTGAGCTTGCCGCCACCGATCTGGACGGCAAGCCGCGGCTGGTGAATGACCGGATCGACATGGGGGCGTTTGAGTTTCAGAACGGCTTGGCCATCCTGCCGGGCCGGACCAATCTGGCCTGCGCCGCTGCGGCATCCGGCATCGATGTCTGGGCGGACAGCGAGTGGACGGCTTCGAACCCGGTGCCCTGGCTGACCATCACCGCCGGCGCCTCCGGCATGACAAATGGCCGCGTAGAGTATGCGGTAGCGTCCAACCGCTGGCTTCCGGCGCGTACCGCCGCCATCGTCGTGGCATCCGCAACGGCATCCTTCACTTGCACCGTGGTACAGGCTGGATCCGAGCCGATGATGGAACTGACCCCGTCCGGAACCAACCTGGCGAGTGATTCCGCCAGCGTGTCGATCGCGGTGACGGCCAACATTCCCTGGACGGCGCATACGGATGTTGCCTGGCTGGAAATCGGCTCCGGTTCGTCCGGAGACGGGGACGGGGCCATTGTCCTGCAGGCTGCGGCCAACGGGTGGGTCGCCCCGCGGACGGGGCAGCTGCTTGTATCCGCTTCGAATCTCGTCCGTACCTGCGTTGTCTACCAATCCGAAGCGGATGTGGATCTGGCCGTTCGTCCGGCCAGCAATCGGCTGGCCTGTATGGCTGCAAGCAACTGCATGCTGGAAGTCGGGGCCCGCGTATCCTGGACTGCGGCTTCAACCGTGCCGTGGGTGGTCATCCGTTCCGGCAGCGAGGGCACTACGAACGGGAACGTGGTCTATGAGGTGGAAGCGAATGCCACGGCCGCATGCCGGGATGGTGCCATACGGGTGACTGGCGGCGGCCAGGCCGTTACGGGGATCATCCACCAGCTGGAGCGGCAGGACTGGTATGTCGCCACCAACGGCACCGACGCCGCGGATGGGCGCAGCTGGGCGACCGCGATGCAAACCATCCAGTCGGCGGTCGACGCCGCCGAATATGGTGACCGGGTCTGGGTCAGCAACGGAATCCATACGGCGGGTGGCGGCGTTGTTGCCGCAGATTCAGCCAATCGCGTGGCCATCGACAAACCGGTAACCGTGACCGGCGTCGGCGGCGCCGGGGCGGTCATCATCGACGGCGGCGGCATGCGGTGCGTGTATGCGACCAACGGCGCCGTATTGTCGGGACTGACCTTGACCGGCGGCAGGGCGGAAACCGGCGGGGCAGCCTACGGGGGCGTATTGGATCACTGCGTGCTTCAGAACAATATTGCCTATGGCTTTGGAGGGGCGACCTGCGCGGCCGTCCTGAATCATTGCACCTTGATCGATAATTGGGGGGCGGTCGGGTGTGCGGCCTATTCCGGTTCGCTGTCCAACTGCCTGATTGCCGACAACACCGGCGACGCATATGCCGTCCTGTATGAATGCACGCTGGTCAATTGCCTGGTGGCCGGGAACCACAATGATGGCGGCGGCGCGGTGCAAGGCTGCATCCTCTATAATTGCACGGTTGCCGGCAACACGACCTATGAAGACACCGGCGGGGCTTACCAAAGCACCTTGTACAACTGCATCGTCTATGGCAATTCGGCCGGCGGCTCAGGTTCCAGCAACCATCTCGAAAGCACGTTCTTCAACTCCTGTACGGCCCCGGATCCGGGCGGGACAGGGAACATCACGGAAGATCCGGAATTCAAGGATGCGGATGGCGGCGATTATCATCTGGGCCTGAACTCGCCCTGCATCAATGCCGCCAACAATGCCGATGTGCGCGGGCCCCTGGATCTGGAGGGCAATCCGCGCATCCTGAGCGATGTGGTGGACATGGGGGCCTATGAATTTGTCCGGCCTACACAATGGTTCGTGGCCACCAATGGCCAGGACTCAGCCGACGGCACGAGCTGGGCAGCGGCCAAGCTGACCATCCAGGCGGCCATCGATGCCGCGGTTTCCAACGACACGGTCTGGGTCAGCAACGGCGTCTATGCCACGGGCGGGCGGACGGTGGCCGGATCACTGTTAACCAATCGCGCGGCGATTGACCGGCCCATCACCGTGCGAAGCATGAACGGACCGGAGGTGACGATCATCCAAGGTTCGGGAACGAATAGCGGGGGATATGCCCGATGTGCATATGTGGGAACCCAAGCGGCATTGTCGGGGTTCACCCTGACTAACGGAGTGGCGAACTTGAGCGGAACGAACCGTTACGGTGGCGGGGTGTTTATCACGAGCGGGACAGTGGAAGACTGCCACATTTCCGGCAATTACGCCTGGCGGGGAGCTGGCGTGTATATTGCCGGGGATGGCCTGCTGAGTCATTGCCGCGTGGTTGCCAATTCAGCGGGCGACACCGGAGGCGGGGGGGGAATCTGTGGTGAAGGCGGACAGATCCGTAATTGCTTGGTTGCAGATAATTATGCGGAATGGGGTTCCGGCCTGATCATCAGCAATACAACATTGTGCAGTTGTTTGGTCTGCGGGAATCATAGCTTCGGCGGGCCAGGGATTGTGGCAACGAATTCCACAATCCAGAACTGCATTGTGTATTCGAACAACGTGAGTACAAACAATATGGAGATTCAGGCTGGAACAACGGTTGTCACTTTCACTTGCAGTCCCGGTTTGTCTGGAAGTGGGAATATTACCAACAATCCGCAGTTTGTGGATGCGGCGGCGGGGAATTACCGGCTGCAGGCGGCGTCGCCGTGCATCGATGCGGGGGATGACCGCGTGGTTTCGTGGGATAAGGATCTGGACGGCAACCAGCGCATCGCGTACGGCGCGGTGGACATGGGCGCCTACGAGGCGCAACTGGCGGGCGCGGGCACGTGGTTCGGGGCCATCACGAACGGGCGGACGAACGATCTCGACTGCGCGGCGGGCGACGGCGTGCCGAATCTGCTGAAATATGCGACGGGCGGCAGTCCGCGGATCGCGGACGACATGATGCGGTTAGGCTTGGATACGGACGGGCCTCCTGCGCTGGTGTTCAACCGGAATCCGAATGCGACGGATGTCCGGTTCACCGTGGAAGCCGCGAATGCCGTTTCAAATGGCGCGGCGTGGCGGGGAATCGCGACGAATGCAGGCGGCTCCTGGCTGGGGGCAACGAACGTGGACGAAAGCGGCACGGGCAATCCGGTGGTCTGCACGGTGACGGATCCCGTCGCGCTCGAAAGCAACCGCTTCCTGCGGCTGCGGGTGTCGCGGCCGTAGTTTTTCCACACAATGGAAAAACTTTCGGCGATTTTTCCATACAATGGAAAAACTTTGACCATTTTTTCCACACTGTGGAAAAACCGCGAGCCGCGATTCCCCGCATGGGGGGGGGACAAAAAAGCGGACCGGCCGAAAGGGCCGGTCCGCGCAGGTTCCGGGAGGGGAATTCCTAGATGTGGAAGTCCTTGCCGAAGCCGTAGTGCTCGATGACGTAGTCCATGTCCTTGTCGCCGCGGCCGGAGAGGTTGACCAGGATGCTGCGGGAGTGCTTGGGCTCGTTGCGCGACAGCCGGATGGCGTGGGCAACGGCGTGGCAGCTCTCGAGGGCCGGGATGATGCCTTCGACGCGGGAGAGCATGAAGAAGGCTTCGACGGCCTCGCGGTCCGTGGCGGTGACGTATTTCACGCGGCCGGTGTCCTTGAGGAAGGCGTGCTCGGGGCCGACGGAGGGATAGTCGAGGCCGGAGGCGATGGAGTAGACGGGCAGGGGTTCGCCCTTTTCGTTTTGGAGGAGGTAGGAATTGAACCCGTGCAGGACACCTTCCTTGCCGTAGGTCATGGTGGCGGCGTGGTCGCCGGTCTTGGGACCGCGGCCGAGGGGTTCGACGCCGTGGATTTCGCACGGATCGGCGAGGAAGCCGGAGAACAGGCCCATGGCGTTGGAGCCGCCGCCGACGCAGGCGGTGACGATGTCCGGAATGTCGCCGGTCATGTCGAAGAACTGCTCGCGGGCCTCGATGCCGACGACGCGCTGGAAATCGCGGACCATCATCGGGAAGGGGTGCGGGCCGACGACGGAGCCGATACAATAGAGCTGCGTGACGGGATCCTGCATGTAGGCGCCGAAGCAGGAGTCGACGGCT